>DAIDGZ010000096.1 GCA_027452125.1 Acidobacteriaceae bacterium
AGATGTTGAAGGTGAGCGGGCCTCCGCCGCCGGTGCCGCAGGTGTCCACGAGCGAGTCGCGTTCTTCGTCTGTGAGCGGAACGGGCGTGGCGCGGGCGCGCATGGTCTCCACAAAGCCGGCGACCTCGGGGGCTTGTTCGCCGCGCGTGGCGAGGACGGCGAGGAGGGCTGCGACTTCAATCTCCGGCACGCGGCCGTCAATGATTTCGGCGAGCGCCTGTGCGGCCTGCGCGCGTGTGAGCGCGGCGCCGTCTTCCGCGAGCGGCTTGAGGAGATCGCGAACAGAAACCATAGAAGCTATGGTAACCGGGCGGTGAGGCGCGGCTGTGCGGAAGGGGCCGATGCGAAATGGGACAGTGTGTTTGCGGGGGCAAAGTGGCGCGGGATAGGATGGGTGCACTCGCAGTGCGGGCCGCGCGGGGTTTTTGCTGACTGCCTGAAGTGTGCGTTCAGGGCGCAAAGCCGCAATCCGGCGGATTCGGCGGGTCCAATCCAAACGAAATTCCACGAGCCAATATGAAAATCCACGAGTATCAGGCGAAGGAAATCCTGGCGAAGTACGGCGTGGCCGTGCCCAGGGGCGAAGTGGCCAACACGCTGGAAGAAGCCAACGATGTGGCCCGCAAACTCTTTGCCGAGGGCGCCTCGGGCGTCGTCGTCAAAGCGCAGATCCATGCCGGAGGCCGCGGCAAAGGCGGCGGCGTCAAGGTAGCCAGGACCCGCGAAGACGCGGAACTGCATGCCAAGAACATCCTCGGCATGCAGCTGGTGACTCACCAGACCGGCCCCCAGGGCCAGAAGGTGCAGCGCCTCCTGATTGAAGAAACCGCTGCCATCGACCGCGAGCTTTACCTCGGCATCGTTCTTGACCGTGCTGCCGGCAAGCTGGTCTTCATGGCCTCGCAGGCAGGTGGCATGGAGATTGAAGAGGTTGCCGCCAAGACCCCCGAGGCCATCTATAAGGAATCCATTGATCCTGCGGTAGGCTTTGGCGCCTGGCAGGCCCGCAAGCTGGCCTTTGCCCTCGGCCTCAAGCCCACGCAGATCAATCAGGCCGTCGCCTTCTTCCAGGCGCTGTACAAGGCCTTTATTGAGACCGACGCCTCACTGGTTGAGATCAATCCCTTCATCACCACCAAGGACGACAAGCTCTTCGCGCTCGACGCCAAGATTAACTTCGACGACAACGCGCTCTTCCGCCATGCCGACATCAAGGCGCTGCGCGACGTTGCCGAGGAAGACCCCCTCGAGGTCGAAGCCAGCAAGTACGCCCTCAACTACATCAAGCTCGACGGCACCATCGCCTGCATGGTCAACGGTGCTGGCCTGGCCATGGCGACGATGGACATCATCCAGTATGCCGGCGGCAGCCCCGCTAACTTCCTGGATGTGGGCGGCGGCGCCAGCCAGGAGCAGATCGAACACGCCTTTGAGATCCTGCTCTCCGACAAGAACGTCAAGGCCATCTTCATCAACATCTTCGGCGGCATCCTCCGCGTCGATCGCCTGGCCACCGGCGTGGTTGCCGCGGCCCGCAAGCTGCATGTGAAGGTGCCCATCGTGCTTCGTCTTGAAGGAACCAACGTGGAAGAAGGCCGCCAGATTCTTGCCGAGTCTGGGCTTAACTTCCAGGTGGGCGCAACCATGAAAGAAGCGGCAGATCTGGTAGTAAAAGCAGCTTCTAGCCACTAGCTTCTAGCTGCGTGTTTGAGCCCTGCGGCAGGGGGGCATGGATGGCGCAAGCCTTTCAGGATTTAACGGTGTGGCAGCGGGCCATGGATATGTCTGAGTCTGTTTATCGATTGACGCAGACCTTTCCAAAGGAAGAGTTGTATGGCCTGACTTTCCAGCTGAGGCGTGCGAGCATCTCGGTCCCCAGCAACATCGCGGAAGGACCCGGCCGGGCGACGGCAGGAGAGTTCAAGCAGTTCCTGTGCATTGCGCAGGGGTCAACCTACGAAGTTCACGCCCAGCTTTTGCTGGCAAAGAGATTGAAGATTGGCGATGAAGAGAAGCTTCGCATGGCTGAAGCGCTTTGCATCGAAACATCAAAAATGCTGGGAGCATTCATTACCTCCCTTGGCAAGAAGAGCTAGGAGCTAGAAGCTAGCAGCTAGGAGCTTGTACATGGCAGTTCTGGTAAACAATGACACTCGCCTGATCGTTCAGGGTCTCACCGGCAAGGAAGGCACCTTCCACGCCAAGGGCTGCGCCGAGTACGGCACCAATGTGGTGGGCGGCGTAACTCCGGGCAAGGGCGGGTCCACCCACGAGGGCTGGCCGGTCTTCAATACCGTTGCCGAAGCGGTCGACAAGACCGGCGCCAACGCCACCATGATCTTCGTTCCGCCGCCATTCGCGGCCGATGCCATCCTGGAAGCCGAGGACGCGGGCATCCCTCTCATCGTCTGCATCACCGAGGGCATTCCCACGCTGGACATGGTCAAGGTGTGGGCTAAGATCAAGACCTCCAGGTCGCGTCTCATCGGCCCCAACTGCCCCGGCGTCATCTCCCCCGGCATGGCTAAGATCGGCATCATGCCCGGCCGTATCCACAAGCAGGGTTCGGTGGGCATCGTCTCCAAGTCGGGCACGCTGACCTACGAGGCGGTGCATCAGCTCACCCAGCGCGGCATCGGCCAGTCCACGGCCATCGGCATCGGCGGTGACCCCATCATCGGCACCACCCATATCGACGCGCTCAAACTGCTCAACGATGACCCCGATACCGAGGCTGTCATCATGATCGGCGAGATCGGCGGATCGGCCGAAATTGAGGCTGCCGCATGGGTCAAGGCCAACATGAAGAAGCCGGTTGTCGGCTTCATCGCCGGGCAAACAGCGCCTCCGGGACGCCGTATGGGCCACGCCGGCGCCATCATCTCCGGTGGCGAAGGCACTGCCGCCAGCAAGATGCAGGCCATGACCGAGGCTGGCATCCATGTAGTGGTATCTCCCGCAGAGATGGGCGAGACGCTGGCCCGGGTCATCGGCAAGGCATAGCCTCACTCCGCACATCACCAATATTGGTGACAAAAGGCCATCCCTTCGTGGGATGGCCTTTTGCTTGCCCGGATTCTACGATTCCAGTGAGATAGGACTGTTATGGCGATATCCCTGGCCCCTGAGACCTTTGCTACCGTATCCACGACCACGCTGTCTGGTCTCCGTCCGCTGCGCTCCCTCGTCATTCTCGGCGCCAGTGCGCCTCTGCTGGCCACGGCCCGCCGCGTAACGCCGTTCGTCAAGGTTCACCTGATCGAGCTCACGCGCGGAACCAAAGTCAGCCATCGCGACCTGAAGGGCGTCGAGCCGGGCCGCATCGCAATCGATCTTGCCCAGATCCACACCTCGGAGAGCCTGACTCAAATCAAAGCCTTTGCCGAAAGCGTCCACGCCGACGCCCTGCTCACCGACGATGACTGGGTACTGGCCCTGTTGGCCCGGAATCGCGCTCTTTTTGAGCCTGCCTGCGCCGTCCTCGCGCCCAGCTACGACATCCTGCTCAATCTTTGGGACAAGGCCTGCCAGGTGCGTCTCGCTGCGCAGTGCGGCTTCGACGTGCTGCCCACCTACACCCTCTGTTCCGCGGAAGACATCGCCACCATTCCCAACGAAGCCTTTCCCGTCGTGATTCGTCCCAGCTATCTGAACTCCGCCGTGCCGGCATTCAAAGCCAAGGTGCTGGCCACGCGCCGCGAGGTGAGTGAACTCTTCGCCGCCACCCAATGGAGCCATCCGCCTATCGTGCAGCGCTTCTGTCTCGGACCCAACCTCGTGCTCAACGGCGTCCGCGCAGAGAGCGGCGAGTGGCTGGGCCTGCGGCTCTTCAACGTCTATCGCAAATACCACGGCTTCAGCGTCTCCATGGAGCCAATTCCGCTACCGCCCGCAATGGACCGCGCCGCCCGCAGCTTCGTCGAGTCCGCCGGGCTCACCGGACCGTTCCACTTCGAACTGCTGGCCAACCCAGCGGACAACAAAGCCTATTTTCTTGAGATCAACTGCCGCCTCGGCGGCACCACCGGCAAGGTGATGGAACTGGGTTTTGACGAGCCCGGCCTGCTCTTCAAGGCATTTGACGTGGCCCCTCTCAGCCCGCTGCCTCCACTGCGCGCGCATCGCCGCGTCACCAGCCTTCGGCTCAATCTGACTCAGGTGCAAAACGAACTGCGTAACCGCCCCGATCCGCTGGCCTATCCGCAACTGCCGCGTCTGCAAAGCATTGCCGCCGCGCTCCGGGAATCGCTCCTGGTGCACCACGGCTGAGTCGGCCCGGTTTTCATCCCAGCGCAATCCCGCCTCCTCCGTAAGCCCATTACAATAAAGGCATACGCAATTTCTCAAGGAGTGCATCACGTGGCGCAACGCACCTTTAGCATCATCAAGCCTGACGCGGTTCGCAAGGGCTACACCGGCGCAATCCTGGCCGAGATTGACAAGGCCGGTTTCAAGATCGCGGCCATCCGCAGGCAGTCCATCTCCAACGAGCAGGCTCAGGGCTTCTACGCCGTCCACAAGGAGCGCCCCTTCTTCCAGGACCTCTGCGCGTTCATGTCCTCCGGCCCGCTGGTGCTCATGGTTCTGGAAAAGGACAACGCCATCGCTGACCTGCGCAAGCTGATGGGCGCCACCAACCCCGCCAACGCCGAAGAAGGCACCATCCGCAAGAAGTTCGCCGGCTCCATCCAGGAGAACGCCATCCACGGTTCCGATGCTGAAGAGACCGCGGCCTTCGAAATCGGCTACTGGTTCGCGGGCTACGAACTCATCTAGCTGCTGAGCAAGAAAGCGCCTGATCCGTCAGGCCGCACATGCAGATCCAAAACCGCCAGCGCCCGCTTCAGGGCCTGGCGGTTTTTCTGCGTCTGCCGCCCTTGTTCTTACCCGCTCCTGATGTGCTTTGATGGTGTCTGGTAGAGGACACCGGATGCAGATTCTCAGTCTGGGCGAAGTCTTGTGGGATGTGATCGGCGCGCAGGAGTATCTCGGCGGCGCGCCTCTCAACTTTTCAGTCGCTGCTGCCCGTCTGGGCCACGCCGTCGCCCTGCTCACAGCGGTGGGTGACGATGCTCGCGGCAGGCGCGCGCTCGAGGCCATGCAGCATCACGGCATCGACACATCTCTGGTGCAGACGGCTTCGTCCTGCGCAACCGGAACGGCCCTGGTTGCCACCGATGCCTCAGGCAATGCCCGCTTCGTTATCCAGCGCCCTGCCGCCTTTGACTGTATTCACGCAGATGCGTCTGTACTTCAGCATCTCGCCATGCTCCAGCCTGACTGGATCTACTTCGGCACGCTCGCGCAGACCAGCGCGGAGAGTGAGCAGACGCTGGCCCGTCTGCTTGAGTCTCTGCCGCGGGCGCGCTGCTTCTACGACATGAACCTGCGCGCCGGGCACTGGAATCTGCCTCTCGTACAGCGGCTTTCGAAGCGCGCGCACATCCTCAAGCTGAATGAGGACGAGGCAGAGCTGCTGTCTCAGCTCACCTCAGGCGCGCGGCCGTTTGTATTGGAAGTGTTTTGCCGCGAGTGGGCGGCTGCCCACGGCATAGCCACCATCTGCGTCACCCTCGGCAGCAAAGGATGTGCGGTGTTCACCGAAGATTGCCTATGCACATTCCCCGGAGTCTCCGTGCAGGTAGCGGACACCGTGGGTGCGGGCGACTCCTTCGCCGCAGCCTTCCTGCACGCTCTTCAGCAGGGCTGGCCCCTGGCGCGCGTGGCCGCTTTCGCCAATGCCCTCGGCGCGCTGGTGGCCAGCCGTAGCGGAGCCACGCCCGCGTGGACGCTTGAGGAGTGCGAGCAGCTCATGGCCACCGCGCAGGCTTCCGCATCGTCCTGAGCCAGACCCCAGTTGCTGCCGCGCAAAGAAAACAGCCCTGACGCCGAAGCGGCAGGGCTGAGGTTCTTCCTCGTGCTTGAGGGATCAGGACATCTCAGTGGCCGCAGCCGACTCTTCTTCGCTGGGTCCGTGCCCATGCAGGTGGAGATCGGTCTTGCCCTTGAAGCGGCTGTAGACAAAGACCACGTAGCCAATGGCCAGTGCCATGCCAAAGCTCCACCACACCAGCCCCACGCTGAGCGTATGCGGTCCACTCAGGGCGCGGCTGAGTGTAATGTCATTCGCGGCGCCCGTGGTGGCCGGCAACAGCACCGGATACACGCCCCAGCAGGCCCCGGCCAGCATGAAGAACAGATAGACGCACGAGGCCAGGAACGCGGCCAGAGCCTTGCCCTTGCGATTCCACACCCACAGGCACACCAGCGCGGCAATCACGCCCACCGGCACCACAAACGTCACCGGATAGTGGAAGTAGTTATCCAGCGTCACTGGACGCACCGCCATGGTGGCCACCAGGCTGATCGCCGTCAGAACGATCAGCGCCAGCCACAGCGGCGTCACAATCCTGCGGGCGCGCGCCTCCAGTTCACCGCTGGTCTTCAGCACCAGCCACAAAGCGCCGTGCAGGGTGAGCGCCACCAGCGCCACCAAGCCGCCGATTACGGTGTACCAGTCCAGAATTCCGGGATACGTGCCCGGCGTCCAGGTCGTCCACAGAGGCAGGAAGAAGTAGCCATCCGGTCCCAGCGGCACGCCGCGCAGCACGTTGGCCAGCGCCGCGCCGTAGAAGATGGTGAGCAGCAGGCTGGCCAGCCCAAATAGCCCATCCAGCAGCGACCGCCACACACCCAGGTCGAGGTGATTGCGCAGTTCCAGGCTGACGCCGCGCAGCACCAGCAGCCACAGCACAATCATCAGCGGCAGATAAAAACCGCTGAAGGCCGAAGCATACAGCAGAGGAAAGGCAAAGTAGAGCGTGCCGCCGCCCGCCAGAAGCCACACCTCGTTGCCGTCCCACACCGGCCCAATGCTGGCCAGCATGGTGCGCTTTTCCACGTCTGTCCGCGCCAGAAACAGGTGCAGTACGCCGACGCCCAGATCAAAGCCGTCCAGCACCACATAACCGACGATCATGACGGCAACCAGCCAGAACCAGATAAATCCCATCATTGTGCAACTCCCATCTCCGGCCCGTGGCTGATCTCGCGATAGATCAGCACCACAAACAGGATGGCCAGCAGTGTGTAGAGGCCCATAAAGCCCAGCAGCGTAAACAACCCATTGCCGGCCGATACCAGGTTGGAGTAGCCATCGCTGGTCCGCATCAATCCATAGATCAGCCACGGCTGCCGGCCCAGTTCCGCCGTCATCCACCCTGCTGTGTTCGCAATGTAGGGCAGCGGGAAGCTCAGCAGCAGCGCCCACAAGGCCCAGCGCGCGCGATACAGCTTGTTCTTCCACAGCAGGAAGGCGCACACCGCCATCAGCAGCACAAACCACGTCCCCAGTCCGGCCATGATGTGATACGCGTAGAAGAGCAGCGGCAAGGCCGAAGGCCACTGGTCGCGGGGAATCTGGTCCAGCCCCGTCACCTCGGCCTTGGTGGTTCCATAGATCAGGAAGCTCAGCACGTTGTTCACGACGATGGGGTTATCAATCTGCTGGGTCTCCTCGTTGGGCTGCCCCATCAGCACAATTCCCGCGCCCTTTTCCGTGTGGAACAGGCCCTCCATCGCCGCGATAGCCGCAGGCTGGTGACGCGCCACGTATTTTCCGTGCAGGTCGCCCGTGGGAAAGATGATGGCTATGGTCGACAGAATGCCGGCAATCACGCCCACCTTGAGGAAGATCCGCCCATATGCCTCGCGCTTGTTTTCCAGCAGGTAATAGGCGCCCACCGCGCTCATCACAAATGCGCCGGTCACCACGGCGCCGGTCATGTTGTGCATGTATTGCAGCAGCGCCCAGGGATTCAGCAGCAACTGCCAGAAGCTGGAAACGCCAAACTGCCCGTTCGGCATGCGGTCAAAGGCCACCGGATGCTGCATCCACGCGTCCGTCACAATGATGAAAAAGCCTGAGATCCAGGAGCCCACCCACACCATCACCGCGGAAAACCAATGCATCCGCCGCGAGATGCGCTTCTCGCCATACAGAAAGAGCCCCAGAAACGCGGACTCCAGGAAGAAGCTGAAGACCCCTTCCATGGCCAGTGGCTGGCCGATCACGCCGCCCGAGAGCTGGGAAAACCGCGCCCAGTTGGTGCCGAACTCGAACTCCATGGGAATGCCCGTCACCACGCCAAAGATGAAGTTGATCGCAAAAATGCGGCCCCAGAAGCGTGCCGCCTGGTCCCAGTGCCGGTCATTCGTCTTCAGCGCCACCGTCTTCAGCGCGACGATCAGCAGGCCCAGCCCCATGGTGAGCTGCGGAAACAGGTAATGAAACGTTACGGTAAAGGCGAACTGTAGCCTGTGGATGATCTCGCTGGTCATTCAAATGCCTCCTCGCGCGGGAGATGCCCGAGAGAATCCGAGTGCCTCTCCCGGAGGTTGGGGATGTGGGAATTAAAGCGAACCAGTCTCCTCGAGACCTGGCGGTGCGGGACCGTGGCCCGAGGATGATTCTAGGAGGCCATTTCGGTTCTCCTTGTGATCCAAATCACATGCAAATGTGAGACTGTTTCGCCATCCTATCTCTGGAGATGAGCGATTTAGGGGCATGAACCTGTTCCTCGCCGTACCCATCCCCCGGCGGAAGCTGTTGTAATCATCAGGTGAGGTCGAGCATGCGAATTGCAATCATCGGCGGCGGCATTGCTGGCCTGGCGGCAGCGTACGAGTTGGAGAAAGCGCGTGCTGCCGGCGCACCCGTAAAATACACCCTTTTTGAATCCCGCCATCGCCTCGGCGGGTCGCTCGCCTCGGAGACGGTGGATGGCGCCGTGCTCGAGCAGGGGCCGGATTCCTTCCTCACCGAGAAGCCGGCCGCAGCGGAACTGTGCCGCGAACTGGGGCTGGGCGACCAGTTGCTTCCTTCCAACGATGCCAATCGCAAGACCTACATTCTTGTGCGCAATCGGCTGGTCGCTTTGCCGGACGGCCTGATGTTTCTGGTGCCCACCAAGCTCATTCCCACGGCTCTCACCCCGCTCTTCAGCCTGCGCACTAAGGTCCGCATGGCGCTGGAGCTGCTGCATCCGCCGCGGCCCAGCCAGGGCGATGAGTCCGTGGCCGCGCTCGTCGAGCGCCACTATGGTGCCGAGGCCGTCGATCGCCTCGCAGATCCCCTGCTCAGCGGCATCTACGGCGGTGACTCCGTACAGCTGAGCGCCCGCACCGTGCTGCCCCGTCTCGTGGAGATGGAGCAGAAATACGGCTCGCTCACCCGCGGCATGCTGGCCGCGCACAATAAGATGCGCGCCATGGCCAGAACCTCGGCGCAGCAGGGCAAGGCCGGCAAGCCAGCCGCGCCCCGGCACATCTTTACCGCTCTCCGCGGCGGCATGCAACAGCTTGTCGATGCTCTCGTCGCGCGCCTCGATCCCGCGGCCATCCGCCTGGCCGCGCCGGTGCAGTCTCTCCGTCGGAATGGAGAGAGCTGGGTCGTGGAAACCGCCTCTGGCCGCGAAGAGTATGACGCCGTGATTGCCGCCTCGCCCGCCTGGGCCGTGGGCGCGCTGCTCAAGCCCGTGGATGCGCAGCTGGCAGACGAGCTGACCGCCATCCCTTACTCCTCATCGATCACCATCAACCTGGTCTACGATGAGGCGCGGCTGGGCCAACTGCCCGAGGGCTTTGGCTTCCTCGTGCCGGTCAGCGAAGGCCGTTCCATGCTGGCCTGTACCTTTGTCCATCGCAAGTTCCTCGGCCGCACGCCTCCCGGCAAGGCCGTCTTCCGCGCCTTTCTGGGCGGTATGAAGCGCGACTTCCTGCTCGGCGAGAGCGATGAGGCCCTGGTAGCCACCGTGCGCCGCGAGATGCGCGAGATTCTGGGCGCGCAGGTCTTCAAGCCGGGCGTAGAACCGGAACATGTGCAGGTAACGCGCTGGAACCGCGCCATGGCTCAGTATGCCGTCGGCCACAAGGAGCGCATGGAGCGCATTGCGGCCCGCGTGGCGGCGCTGCCCGGCCTGCGCCTGGCCGGCAACGCCTACGATGGCATCGGCATTCCCGACTGCATCCGGCTCGGCCGTAAGGCCGCGCAGGAGTTAGCCGCCGCGAGCACGACCCTGGCCGCCCAGGCCCACTGATTTCTCTGCCGGATCACTCTGCTGGAACAACCGGCAGAACCAGCGCGCTCGGATGCTCGGCATCGTGCAGAATCACGTTGGTGGCCTTCACGTAGTCTGAGCTCTCCGCCCCGCTCTTGCCGGTGTTCAGGTTGCGGTCAAAGCGCGGGAAGTTGCTGCTGGAAACCTCCAGCCGGATACGGTGCCCCTTCAGAAACACGTTGCCCGTGGCCCACAGGTCGATCTTGTACTCGTAGACCTTGCCCGGCGTAATCAGCGTGGGCTCGCTCTGCGAGTCGCGGAAGCGCGCGCGCAGAATGCCCTCCGTCAGGTTGCGCGCAAAGCCGTCCGGCCCCACGTCCACCAGCTTGCCGGTAAAGTCCGTATCCACCGCGGAGGAGTGTGCGTACAGGTCCAGCGTAATCGGCCCTGTCACCTCGGTGTCCTGGGCCAGCGGCGGCGTGGAGTAAACCAGCACATCCTGCCGCGCCTCCACGCTGCGCTGATCCTGCGGCCCCGGTGCCAGATGCGCCGTGTCGCAGCAGAGCGGTCCGCCTTGGGTGGGCACTGGATTGGCCGGGTCGTACACATAGCTGTCCGCCAGCTCCTTGCCGCCTGCACGGGTTGACAGCACGCCATCGCCCGCGGCGCTGTTCGCCCGTCCCTCGGAGTGCAGGTAGTAGCGCGTCTCCCGTGCGTTCTTCAGCGGCCAGCTGCTCTCGCTCTGCCACTGATCTTTGCCCATCAGAAACAGTCGGACCGGCTTGCCGCTGGCAAACTCGTTCTGCTTGCCCTTGAAGAGATAGTCGTACCAGTCAAGGGTGATTGCGTTTTCGTCGAACTTGGCCTCAGGTCCAAAGTCCACCTCGCCCACCTTGCGTCCCCAGCCGGAGTGGCCTCCGATGGCAATCACCAGCTGGGTCTTGTCCCGCGCCGCCTCGGTTCCGCCCTGCGCGCGGATACCCAGGTAGTTACGCAGTGACCCGCCCTGAAACAGGTCATACCAGGCCGCAATCACCAGTGCCGGAACCTTGATGTTGGCGTAGTTCTCCTCAATCGACCACTGCTTCCAGTAGCTGTCGTAGTTGGGATGCGCCAGCCAGTCCAGATAGTAAGGCGCAAGAGCGTGCGTCAGTTGCGTGCCGCTCATGCTGCTCTCAAGGTTGAACACCGGAAACTGGGTCAGCGGCAGCCTCGTAGAGCCGACAAGTGCGTCGCTCGCCTGCTTTACCGCACGATTGGCCGTGTCCTGCGCCAGCCCCGTAGTCCACGACTGATCAAACCACTGCTCGAAGGCGCCGCCCTGGTAGGTCCAGTTGGAGTGGTAGTTGCTCGCCGTCACCACCGGACAGATGCCCGCCAGGTGCGGCGGATGGGCGATGGCGGCAAGCATCTGCGTGGCTCCCACATAAGAACCGCTGAACATGCCCACCCGTCCATCGGAGTGGGGCAGCTTCGCCGCCCACTCCACGGCGTCGTAACCGTCGTTGATCTCGTATCTGAAGGGATACCACTCCCCCTCGGAGGTATACCGCCCGCGAACATCCTGGATCACGGTGATGTAGCCGCGCCGGGCAAACATCATGCCCAGTTCCACATCGTTGCCCTTGTCATACGGGGTGCGTTTCAGCAGCACGGGATAGGTGCCGTTATCGGCCGGGCGGTACACATCCGCATGCAGCGTGACGCCGTCGCGCGTCTTCATGGGCACGTTGCGCTCCACCACCACGGCAACCGGCGCCTGCGCACAGACCACGCCAGGCAGCGCCAGCACAACAAAAGCTAGAAAACAGGCTACTTTCTTCAGCATCGGCAGTCCCTCTCCCGCATCCAAAGTCCTGTCGATTATAGGAGACCCCTTGCCCTGCGCGCGATGCCCGTGTGGCAGGAGCCTTATACTCAACCCAGACCATGTCTACGCATCTGGATACTATTCTGGCCACGACGCGAGCCACTGTGGCCGCGGCAAAGAAGTCTGTGCCGCTCTCAGAGCTTGAGGTGCGCGCAGCCGCGCATCACCCGCGCGGCTGGGCTTCCGCGCTGCGTAAAAAGGCGTCCAAGGGGCCGGCAGTCATCGCCGAGGTGAAGAAGGCCTCGCCCTCCAAAGGCCTGATTCGCGCCGACTTCGATGTGGAGTGGATTGCCCGCCGCTACCGGGCCGGGGGCGCCGCGGCGCTCTCCGTGCTCACCGACGAGCCTTACTTTCAGGGCAGTCTGCGCAACCTGGAGCTGGCCTCGGCAGCCGTGCCGCTCCCCTGCCTGCGCAAAGACTTCATGCTGGACGAGTACCAGGTGGTGGAGGCGCGGGCGCATCGCGCAGACGCCATTCTGCTCATCGCCGCCGCTCTTAAGGACGCGGAGATGAAGCACCTGGCCGAGGTGGCCAACGGCTTCTCCCTCGATGTGCTGGTCGAAGTGCACACGGCAGAGGAGCTGGACCGGGTGCTGCAAACATTGGGAGCGGATGGGGCCAGCGCCATCGGCGTGAATAACCGCGACTTGCGCACCTTTAACGTCCGGCTGCAAACCTCGCTGGAGCTGGTGGAGCGGATTCCCTCCAGCGTGATCCGAGTAACCGAGAGCGGCATCGGCGCCCCGGGCGACATCGCGCAGTTGCGGCAGGCAGGGTTTGACGCCTTCCTCATCGGCGAAAGCCTCATGCGCCATGCCGATCCGGGCGAGGCGCTGGAGGCGCTGCTGGCGGGCCAGGCATGAGCATCTGGGTCAAAGTCTGCGGCAACACGTCACTCGAAGACGCGTTGCTGGGCGCACAGGCGGGGGCCGATGCGCTGGGCTTTGTCTTCGCGCCGAGCCCGCGCCGCGTGACCGCACAGCAGGTGGCCGCAATCACTCCGCATCTTCCGCAGGCAGTTGAAAAGATTGGCGTGTTTGTCGATGCCTCGTTTGAGGAAATGGCTGCCGCGGTGGAGGCTTGCGGGCTCACCGGGGTGCAGCTCCACTTCGCCGCGGCTCCGGGCATTGCCACTCGGCTGCGCGCGCAGTTCGGCCCCGGGCTGCGGATTCTGCAAGTGGTGCACTTTGCGCCAGGTGTGCAGGCATTTTCGGCGCCGGACGCAGAGATAGACGCCGTGCTGGTGGACTCGCGCACGGCGGGCGCTGTGGGCGGCACCGGCCAGACCTTTGACTGGCAAGCCGCGCGCAACGCGCTCTTTGCCAATCCCCAAGGGGTGAAGCTGGTGGCCGCGGGCGGGCTGACCCCTGGCAATGTAGCCGAAGCCATTGCTACGCTTCAGCCCTGGGGCGTCGACGCAGTCAGTGGCGTGGAGGCCGCGCCAGGACGCAAGGACCCGGCAAAAGTGCACGCCTTTGTTGCCAACGCACGGGCTGCAGGCCGACTCATCGGATGAAAGCGCGGAACCACTCGGCCAGCTGCGCTTCGGGCATCGCGCCAGCGGCCACGGCAAAAACCGTGTGCACCACGGCCTCGTCGGTCGCATCGATAGCGTATCCATTCAAAGCCAGAAAGGTTTCCGCAACCACGTAGGCAGTGCGCTTGTTGCCGTCAAAAAACCCGTGATTGCCGCAAAGCCCAAAGAGGTACGAAGCGGCGAGCGCCGCGGCATCGGGCTGCCCGTAAGCCAGCAGGTTGCGAGGCCGGGCAAGCGCTGAGTCGATCACCGTCAGCTCGCGGACGCCTCGAATTCCGCCGTGTTCGGCAATCTGTGCATCATGGATAGCGAGGACAGCCTGAAGCGGAATCCACTCCCAGGAGCGTGACTTCACTTGGCCAGTTCTCTCAGCGCGTTACGGCGCCGCTTCATCACCTTGCGGGCCGCTTCCATGGTCTTCTCAAATTCCGGGTCAAATGGAGTAACCCGGAAGCCATCTTTCTCTTCGGTCAAAAAGATGGAGTCGCCCTTGTCCACTTTGAGCTGGGCCAGGGCCTCCTTCGGCAGGATCACGCCCACCGAACTGCCGATGGTGGTCAGTTTCAACTTGAGCATGGTGAAACCTCATACACTATTCTAATGCGGATTAGAACATGAGGATGAAGCGGGAGACTGAAAATTGCGCAAAAACCGGTCCACGGGCTTACTGTGAGTCGCCTTCCGTGGCCTGTGTATCCGGCAAAAGCCGGTTTGCGCCCAGCCTCTACGAAGTTTCTCCCGCCTAGTACACTGGAGTGTTCCCCTTTTGCAGTGGGCAACGGGTGCAGGAGGCCTGTGATGGCATCAGTGATTCTTCCGGCGAGTCCCTCGGAGTCGCGGCCGGGGCGGTTTGGCATCTACGGCGGGCGGTATGTGCCAGAGACGCTGATGGCGGCCCTGGTCGAGCTGGAGCATGAGTACGACGCGGCCAAGGCCGACCCGGCCTTCCAGGCCGAGCTGAATGCGCTGCTGACCGACTACGCTGGGCGGCCTACGCCGCTCTACTTTGCCAAGCGCCTGACAGAGACGCTGGGCGGGGCAAAAATCTACCTGAAGCGCGAAGACCTGCTGCACACCGGCGCGCACAAGATCAACAACGCCCTCGGCCAGGGGCTGCTGGCCAGACGAATGGGCAAGAAGCGCATCATCGCCGAGACCGGCGCCGGACAGCACGGCGTGGCCACCGCCACGGTGTGCGCGCTGCTCGGTCTCGAGTGCGTGGTCTACATGGGCGAAGTGGACATGGAGCGCCAGCAGCTCAACGTAATGCGCATGCGGCTGCTGGGCGCCGAGGTGCGCGGCGTCGCATCCGGCTCGCGGACGTTGAAAGATGCCATCAGCGAGGCCATGCGCGACTGGGTCACCAATGTGCGTACCACCTACTATCTGCTCGGCTCGGCCCTCGGCGCGCATCCCTACCCCACCATGGTGCGCGACTTCCATCGCTGCATCAGCCGTGAGATGAAAGAGCAGATCCTGCAGAAGGAAGGCCGCCTGCCCTCGGCGGTGGTGGCCTGCGTCGGAGGCGGCTCCAACGCCATAGGCGCGTTTTATGAGTTCATTCCCGATCGCCAGGTGCGGCTCATTGGCGTCGAAGCCGGCGGCCGTGGTGCCGGACTGGGCGAGCATGCGGCCCGCTTCCGTGGCGGCGTCCCCGGCGTGCTGCAAGGCACCTTCAGCTATGTGCTGCAGGACGAGGACGGACAGATCGCGCTGACCCACTCCGTGAGCGCCGGCCTGGACTATGCCTCGATTGGCCCCGAGCACGCGGCGCTGCACGACTCCGGCCGCGCGGAGTACGTCTCGCAGGATGATCAGGGCGCTCTGGACGCAGTTGTCAAGCTGTCCCGAACCGAGGGCATTCTGCCCGCGCTGGAAAGCGCGCACGCCGTCGCCGAGGCCATCCGCATTGCCCCGTCGATGGCGGCGCATGACATACTGGTGGTGAACCTCTCCGGCCGCGGCGACAAGGATATGGGTATCCTCGCCCAGGAGTTGAAGCTGTAGAAGCAGAGAACAAGGGAGCAGCAAACCAGTAGCCGAGAAGTAACCTGGGAACCCGAAGCTCAATTTTTTCAAGATTCATATTGCGATGCCGATTCGTTTCGATCACAAACCGGGGCTGGTGATTTACCTCACGGCGGGCGATCCGTCCCTGGAGGCGACCCGGGCCATTGCCCTGGCGGCCATTGATGCCGGCGCGGACGTGATCGAACTGGGCGTGCCCTTCAGCGATCCGCTGGCCGACGGGCCGATTATTCAGCGGGCCAGCGAGCGGGCTTTGGCGCGCGGCACCCGCCTCGCGGACGTACTCGAGCTGGCACGGCAGATTCGCGCCGAACGGCCGCAGGCCGGGCTGATCATCTTCAGTTATCTCAATCCCATCCTGCGCTACGGCCTGAGCCGGTTCGCCGACGAGGCCAGGGCTGCCGGCGTAGACGGCGTACTGGCCACCGACATGATCGTGGAAGAGGCCGATGCCTATCTGGAGGAGTTGAGCCGCGTGGGCCTGGCGCCGGTGTTTCTGGCCGCGCCCACCAGCCCCGATGAGCGGCTGCAGGCCATTGCCACGCATTCGCAGGGTTTTGTATATGCCATCTCGCGCACCGGCATCACCGGCAAGCAGCAGAGCCTCACCAGCGATGCCGCCGCGCTGGTAGAACGCATCCGGCGATGGACCGGGCTGCCGGTAGCCGTGGGGTTCGGCATCTCCAACGCGGATCACGTCGCCCAGGTGGCGGAGTTCGCGGATGCCGCGGTGATCGGCAGCACGATCGTCGAGTTGGTGGAACGCTCGACACCGGAAGATGCGCCCGGCGCAGTGGCTCGATTTATCAAGGGCCTGCGCCTGCACGATACGGCGCTGGCCCGGTAAACGACAGCCCTTAGCGATCAGTTTTCAGCCTTCAGCTCTCAGCCTGTGCCGTCGTGGATTCGGCCTGAGAGGCTTGCTTGGGCAGGCTAGGCGGAAATCTGAAAGCCATCAGTCCACTCAGTTTCTTTTGCAGCAACCTGCGCACTGCGCGTTCCGCTCGGAGCGACTGGCGCGGGGCGCAGGGCGAGGATCGAATGACCATCGAAGAATTGCGCAATCGCATCGATGTCCTGGACCGTCAACTCGTGGAACTGCTCAATGAGCGTGCCCGGGCGGCGCAGATGGTGGGCTATCTCAAGGCCTCCACCGCGCTGCCGGTGTATGAGCCAAACCGCGAAAAGATCGTGTATGCCAACGTGCGCGCGGCCAACAAGGGCCCGCTGCCGGACATGGAGCTGACGCACATCTACGAGCGGATCATTGACGTGATGCGGGCGCTGCAGAGAAACGAGCTGGCCTCAGAGAGGAATGCCCGGGGGATCAAGGAAGACCTCTCGGGCCTGGCCGCGGGCGCACCATCGCCTGAAAAAGGGAACAAGCAATGATCGTAGCAATGCAGGAAAACGCCACCGATGAGCAGATTGACGGCGTAATTGGCGCCATGGAAGAGGCCGGGGTGCACGTGCACCGCACCACCGGAACAATACAGACGATTCTGGCCGGCGTGGGCCCCACCGCCGGGCTGGACCTGGCGCAGTTTGAGGTGCTGCCCGGCGTGGAACACGTGCACCGCATCAGCTCTCCCTACAAGCTGGCAGGCCGCGCCTGGAGACCGGAAGGCACGGTGGTCGAGTTTGCCAACGGCGTCAGGATTGGTGGCGATCAGGTGCACGTAATGGCCGGGCCCTGCTCGGTGGAGAGCCGCGAGCTGCTGGAAGAAACGGCGCGGCGGGTCAAGGCCGCGGGCGGCAGCTTTTTGCGCGGTGGCGCCTTCAAGCCGCGCAGCTCGCCGTATGCCTTCCAGGGGCTCGGCATCCCGGGACTGCAACTCATGCGCCAGGTGGCCGACGCCCACGGGCTGCTCACCATCAGTGAGGTGATGGAGATCGCCCAGATTGAGCCCATGTTGCCTTATGTGGACTGCTTCCAGGTCGGCGCGCGCAACATGCAGAACTTCAACCTGCTCCGCGAGCTGGGCCAGACGCGCAAGCCAGTACTGCTCAAGCGCGGCATGGCAGCCACCCTCGAGGAGCTGCTGCTCTCCAGCGAGTACATCCTCTCCGGCGGCAACTACAACGTGATCCTGTGCGAGCGGGGTATTCGCACCTATGAGACGGCCACCCGCAACACCATGGACATTGCGGCAATTCCCGTGCTCAAGAAGCTGAGCCACCTGCCGGTCGTGGGCGACCCCTCGCACGGCACCGGCCGGCGCGACATGGTGGCGCCCATGGCCAAGGCCGCGGTAGCCGCGGGCGCGGACGCCATCCTCGTCGAGGTGCACCCCAACGCCGACAAGGCCGCCTCCGACGCTGCGCAGACGCTCTATCTCGAGCAGTTTGAGAAGCTGATGGCGGAGCTGAAGGTGATCGCCGCGGCCGTGGGACGGACGCTGTAAGATAAAGCGGGGCTGGCCACGCTGCGCGCGTGAGGGCTATGCCAGCTCCGCTAACCTCGCTCTCAATGCTAACTCCGCTTCCGAGGATCGCTTGATTGAACGCATCGCCATCTTAGGTACCGGCCTGCTGGGCGCTTCGGCGGGGCTTGCTCTGCGCAGCGCTGGGTTTCGCGGCTCCGTCGTGGGCTGGAACCGCGGCGCGGAGCAGGCGCTGCTGGCACGGGAGATGGGCGCCATCGACGTGGTAGCCACTGACCCTATCGAGGCAGCGCGAATGGCGCAGGTTGTCCTGCTCTCCATGCCCATCTTCGCTACGCTGGACTTTATGGAGAAGCTGGCCGTGGTGCTCGGGCCGGACCAGCTCGTCACCGACGTGGGCAGCACCAAAAAGATGATCTGCGAGGCGGCTGCTCGGCTCTACAACACCCCGGAGCGCGCGGCATTTCTGCCCGGACACCCCATGGCCGGCAAGGAGCGCGGCGGAGCTTCGCTGGCCGACGCCAATTTGTTTCGCGGCGCAGTGTGGCTGTTTACTGACGATCCCGCGGCCCGGCGCACGCTGGCCGGCGAAGCGCTGGTGCAGGGCTGGCGCGAATGGGTCGCCGCCATGGGCAGCCGCACCCTCGACCTGGAGCCCAGCCGCCACGATGAGCTGGTAGCGTGGGTCAGCCACCTGCCGCAGTTCACCGCAACGGCGCTCAGCGCATTGCTGGAAGAGCAGGTAGGCGAGGCTCCCGAGCTGAAGGACGTAGGCGGCCGCGCGCTGCGTGAGATGACTCGCCTGGGAGCCAGCCCTTTCTCCATGTGGCGTGACATCGCATTCACCAACACCGAAGCCGTGGAGCGCGCACTGCTGGCCCTGGAACAGCGGCTGGCGCATCTGCGCGAAAATCTGCGCACCCCGGCGCTGCGCGACGAGTTCGAACAGGCCAATAGATTTCGCCGGGAATAGGCAGGCCGGCGTCTATCCTCCCATTAGCTGCTGGCGCGGCAGGTGCGATTTCTGCAACTCCACCTTGGCAAACAACAATCGCGGAATCCATTGCCTGCGCTGCATGGCGCATCTCGCCGTTGCAATGGATGAAGACCGTTTCTAGCGCACCACCGGCTCGTCGGCCCCGGCGTGGATGAGTTGCTCCATCTTCAGGTAAACCCCGTTCGTCCAGCCGAAGCCCACCTGGTTCGCCTTGTAACCGGTGCTGACAGTCACATGCGCATTACCGGTAACCACGTTGTACTTTTCGCGAAGAGTGTGGTCCGCGGCAAATCCCGCATCCACCGTGGCGTTGAACTTGCGTGCCAGGCGCACCGCATCCGCGCGATAGCCGTTCATCTCCAGCCCTTCCACGGCGATCCAGTTGGTGGGCGCCCACCCGTACGGCTCATCCCATTGCAGGCCGCTGTTGTAGTTGCTGGTGGCCAGGCCGCCCGCACGCTCGAAGCGGTTGAGCTTGGCCACCATCTGCTGCGACTCGTCGCGGCCTGCCACGCCCGCCCACAGCGGATACAGCGAGGTGATGAACGCGTAATCCGAGGCGCGGTGGCGAACAAAGTCATAGTCCGCGAAAACGCCCGCCTTGGGCTGCCAAAGGTAGCGCTGGATCGCCCGATAGCGTGCCTGGGCGCGGCGGTCCCACTGCAACGCAGCCGCGGGGTCGCCGAGCAGCGAGGCAAAGTGCTCCATGTCGCGCTCGTAGCGGTAGAGCAGGCAGTTCAGGTCCACCGGCGCAAAGTGGTCCGTAGCGCCGGAGAAGGGGCCGAAGCGGAAGCTGGGATCAAAGCCGGACTCGCGCATGGCGCGATCGCCTTCGTAGAAGTCATGACTGAGGCGATAGCCGTCATACCAGGCGCGCATGCACACCACGCTTGTATGCACATCGCAACTCGTTGTGCGCAGCCGCGCGGACTCGGCATCGCTGGGATGCTCCGCGCCTTTGACCAGGAAGCTGCTGTTATAGGTACCGGGATGCTGCACCAGCCAGCGGATCACATCGATGTAGTAGTCGCTATCATCAGCCATCTCCGGCACCGGGCCCTGTCCATAGCCGTGGTAGCGTGTCAGTCCGGTGTCGCCCGCCTTGTGCTCGGGGCGCTGCCAGGTGGAGTAGTCCTGCTGCGCCAGAGTGTAGGCCTGCTGCAGCCATGCGCGCGCCGCAATGCGGCCCTGCGCCGTGGCCGGAAAGCTGGCCGCATTCTCATACACCGCGCGGATCATCGAGGTGAGCAGCGGCGGTTGCGAACGCGTGAGGTAGTAGGTGCGGTTGGCGTTGAGCACCCCGCCGTAGTGCTCAATCTCAAACAGGAAGTTGTCAACGATATCTTTGGCCAGCGCCGCATGGTGATCCGCTTCCAGTCCAAGCAGGATGAAGTAGCTGTCCCAGCCATACATCTCGTTAAAGCGTCCGCCGGGCACTACATAAGGATGCGGCAGATAGAGCAGTCCGGGCATGGGCAGATCGCCGGGCTGCATGTCGCCGATCTTCTCAATGCGCCGCGGCAGGTGCCGCACGTCCACGTGACAGGCGGTGGTAAGCGCGGCCACCTCCGGCGGCGTAGGCAGGTCCGCGGGCAGGTAGAGAACGGGATGCGCGTTGACCTTTACATCTGCGAGCGAGCGGCAGTCCGTATCAGAGCGGGTGAGCGTGGCCCATGTGGAGTGGATGTAGCTGAGCGTAGCCGCGGAGCCGGACAGCGGCTCACGCGTACGGGTTTGTGCGGTGGCGAACCAAAGCGCAGCCAGGAGAATCAGAAATGCAGAGAAGTACTTCATGCCGCTCCGTCGTGGGGAAAACACCGTTCTTTTGGGAGTGTACCGCACGGCATTTGTCGGCCATGTGGCGCGGCGTGGGCCGCATCAGCGACAATGGTCAGCGCTATGACAAAACTCAACCGCCGCGCGTTTCTTGAGACTGCCTCCGCTGCCACACTGATCGCCGCCATCGACCCGGTCTTTGCCGCAACCCAGCGGCAGCGGGTCTTTATCGGCTCCCACGGACAGAACGGAATCCTGGCCTTTGACTGGAACCCGGCAACCGCCGAACTCACCTCTGCAGGCGTCGCGGCCCCGGTGCCGGCCGTGGCCTGGCTGGCCTTCTCTCACCATGAGCAGTTTCTCTACTCGGCCTCGGAGCTGAGCATGTTCAAGGGCAAGCCCACTGGCGAGGTGGCCAGCTTCCGCGTGGAGAGTGGAAAGCTGATGCCCATCTCCGCGCGCAACTCCGTAGGCAAGGGCACCTGCCAGGTGGCGGTCGACAATACCGGCCGCATGCTGATCTCTGTGGACTACGTAGGCGGCAGCGCGGCCAGCTTCCGCATTGTCAACGGCGAACTGAGCGAGCCCGTATGGACGGCGCACTACACCTACCACGGCCCCAACAAGGCGCGGCAGGAGTCGGCGCACGCGCACTATGCGTCCTTCTCCCCAGACAATCGCTTCGCTTATATCAACGATCTGGGCGGCGACTGCATTCACATCTATCGCGCCGACCCGGCCACCGCAGAGCTGAAGGACGCGGGCGCCTATCACGGCGCGCCAGGTTGCGGATGCCGCACGCTCCACTTCCATCCCAACGGACACACCGCCTACTGCATGAATGAAATGGCCTCCACAGTGGACGTGCTGGAGTGGAATAAGAACAACGGCAGCCTGACGCTGGTGAAGCGCATCCATCTGCTGCCCGAGGGGTACAACGGCCCCACCCGCGGCTGCGATACGGTGATCACCCGCGATGGCCGATTTGTCTACTTTGCCAACCGCGACGACAACTTCCTCTATACCTTCACCTGCGACCCGAAGACGGGCAGCCTGACCCCGGTGCGGCGCTCCAACTGCGGCGGCAAAACACCGCGCAACTTTGTGCTCGACCCTACGGAACGCTGGATGCTGGTGGCCAACCAGGACTCCAACGTGATCAGCGTCTTCGCGCGCAATCCTGAAACGGGCGCGCTGGCCGACGAGGGCAAGAACTATCCGGTGGATGAGCCAATGCGGATCTTGTTCGTATAGCAGGGAAGCAAGTCAGATGGTTCACAGACAACGCGGGCCTGCCGGTGGTGGAATCCACGCCGGCAGGCCCGCGTTGTTTTAGGGTCTGTTCACCAAATCAATAGAACAAATACTTGCGCCAGCGATCGTCGCCGCGTCCGAGCATGCGCATGATCTGGCGGCTGGTGTGCAGGCTGAAGGGACGCGGCTCGCGCAGCAGCACCATGTCGTCGATCTCGTTGAGCAGGCGATTGCCCTTGCGGCGATTGCAGGCATGACAGCAGGCCACCAGGTTCTCCCAGGTGGAGTTGCCGCCGCGCGAGCGGGGCATCACATGGTCCAGCGTGAGTTCGCTGGGAGGCAGCACCACGCCGCAGTACTGGCAGGTATTGCGGTCGCGCAGAAGGATGTTCTTCCGCGAGAGGGCGCGGGTCTGGTGCGGAATGCGGCGATACTCCAGCAGCCGGATCACCGACGGCATGGCGATGCGGCTGCGCTGTGCGTGCAGGGTCAGGCCGTGCTCCTCCTCGGTGCGGGCGATCCCCTTCAGCACCAGCACCAGCGCCCGGCGCGCGCCACAGATGTTGATCGGCTCGTAGGAGGCATTGAGCACCAGCACCGGCATCTGCAGCATGTGGTTATGGTGCACGGCAACGGACTCCCCGGCGTACGCCGCGGCCCTGGCAATGGCTTTCTGCTTGCGCGCATGAATCATGGCTTTACCCAGCGACATCTTTCTCCCCTTCTTGAAAAGATGATTGGCCGTGCGATGAATCCATAAAGCGGTCGTGCATGGAAGCCGGGGCGGCGTCGGTCTTCCGCTCCGGAACGTGCTCAGGCTGCCAGGCAGCCATGCCTTGTTGCTGCGCCGCGCCACGGCGGGCGCGCGCCAGCGTAGCCACCCACACTGAGGCGGCTCCGGCGCGGCGCAGGGCGCGGGCTGCGGCGCGCGCGGTGGCGCCGGTGGTAAGAATGTCGTCGATCAGCAGGATGGCCCGGCCGGCAACCGCGTCGGGGTCGGAGACGGTGAAGGCGCCGCGCACATTCAGGCGGCGCTGGTGCGGGCTCAGGCCAAACTGGCTCTCCGTGGCGCGCTGGCGCAGCAGGGTGCGTGCAGCCAGGGTCAGATGCCAGTGGGGATGCGATCCAGCCAGGCGGCGCAGGGCCTCGGCGGCCAGCAGGCGCGCCTGGTTAAAGCCGCGCTGGGCGCGCTTGCCACGGTGCAGCGGCACTGGTACCACCAGCATCTCTGCCGGCGCCTCACGGGCGAGTTGGACAATGGCCTCGGCCAGCATCCCGCCCAGGCGCTGGGCCACAGGCTGCAATCCGTCATACTTCAGGGCGTGGATCGCCTCGCGCATCCGGCCGTCGTAGATGCCGTACGCCACGGCGCGCTCATAGGGTGGCGGAGCCAGGCGGCAGGCACGGCAAAGGCTGGGCGGGGCTGGCGACTCCAGGGTATCGCCGCAACGGACGCACACGGGGCCGCTCTGGAGGGGAAATTCCATCCAGCAGCAGTCGCAAATTGGCACGGAAGAAAGCTGCGGCAGCGGGGAGCCGCAGAGAGCGCAGGAGGCAGGAAGGAGGGCGCAACTCATTGCGTCCACAGGACTTCGCAGCACGCGGGCCACGGCGCGCCAGCGCGAGGTCTGCGATGGCGGAAGATCGACCGTCAGTGAGCCGGATTCCCTGCGGAAGACGCACCTCACCTTCAGGCAGCGCCAAGCGGTTCACGCCGCCTTGGCCAACAGTATAGCCCCGCGTGGGTCGGCAGAACAGGGGATTTGCGACAGAATTCAGTGAATTTCCAACCAGCGGAACACGCGCAACGCGAGATCTTCAAGAGTGCGGGCAAGCTCCGCATGAGGGGATTAATCTGCGTAAGCGGATGGGCAGGGGATGGCGCCCAATTGATTTTGCAGAACTTAGCGTCTGTCAGATGCGATAGCGCCTCCCAGCAGCACGGCTTCAGCAGCCATTCTGCCGCGCACAAACAAAAATGCGGCCGGTGGAAACTGCCCCGGCCGCGTCTTGCTCACGCACTACTCGTTGCGCGATCATTCCTGCCGCCGCGCTTCTCAATCAAAGCCCATCTATCGGCAGAGCCAGCCGCCGTCCACCACCAGCACGTGGCCCTGGATATAGTTCCCGGCGTCGGAGGCCAGCAGCACCGCCGCTCCCGCCAGGTCCGAAGGCAGTCCCCAGCGGCCCATCGGGATGCGGCTGAGAATCGCCTGCGAACGCGCCGGATCGGCGCGCAGCGCTGCGGTGTTGTCCGTCGCCATGTAGCCCGGCGCAATGGCATTCACGTTGATGCCTTTGTCCGCCCACTCATTGGCCAGCGCCTTGGTCAGTTGCGCCACCGCTCCCTTGGCCGCCGCATAGCCCGGCACCAGGATGCCGCCCTGAAACGACAGCAGCGATGCCGTGTTGATGATCTTGCCGTGGCCCTGCGCCAGCATCAGCCGGCCTGCATACTGGCTGATAAACCACACGGCGTTCAGATTGGTGTTGATCACCGTGTTCCAGAACTCTTCGCTATGTTCGGCCGCTGGCGCGCGGCGGATCGTTCCGGCGTTGTTCACCAGGATGTCGATGGAGCCGAACTCCTTCACCGTGTCGTCCACCAGCATATGAGCGACTGCCCTGTCGCACACGTCGCCGGAGCGGCAAATGTACTTCACCCCCGTCTTCTCAATCTCTTCAACCGTCGAATCCAGCACCTTGTCGTAGTTGTGCAGGGTCACGTTGGCGCCGGCCTGCGCAAAGGCAATCGCCATGCCCGCTCCCAGTCCCTGGCCCGACCCGGTGACCAGTGCATTCTTGCCCTTCAGGCTGAAAAGATCGAGGATGCCCATCGCTGTTGCTCCTTTTGCGTGTCCTCACGCGCTCTTGCTTCATGGAATTGCGGAAGTTTCTCCGAGTCTAGCCAGCCCGCCCCAGAGTGGAATGTGATGAGGCTCACGTTGGTCCGGTCAAAATGTGCTGAACGCCGTGCTTGCGCCGATTCCCGCGAAATGTTTCAATTGGGTTATTGGAACAGGGGTGCTCCACAAAGAGTGGGGCTGAGAAATACCCTCGAACCCGATCCGGATAATACCGGCGTGGGAAGTTTCTGAAGGCCGAGCGGCATTCCTCCTCGCATTTTCAGCATGCTCCCCTGTTTCAAAGAACAGGAAACTAGGGATAACCATGTCTGACATTGCCTCCTCCATCGCATCCGCACTTTCCCCGCGCCGCCGCTGCGCCCGTGCGTTTGTGTTTGCCGCGCTTGCGGCCTTCTCTGCCAGTGCCCAGCAATCCGCAACCACGCAGCCCGCGCAAACCCCGCAGAAGCCCGCCGTCGCGCCGGTGAAGACCACGGTCGTGGTCCACGCTCAGGCGCCCGATGACTACCTGCCCAGTTCCATCACCGTGGGCACGCTGGACGGCGCGCCGCTCCAGAGTGCGCCACTCTCCGCCACCGTCGTCACCCGCGACCTGCTTACCGATCAGGTCGCCCGCACCCTCTCGGATGTCATCAAGAACGATGCCTCCATCGGAGAGGACTACGCCCCCGTGGGCTACTACGGCGACTACGAAATACGCGGCTTCCCCATTGACCTGGCCACCGGCCTCCAGATCAACGGCCTCACCATCGCCGGTGAGCAGGATGTGCCCCTCGAAGACAAGCAGCAGGTGGAGTTGCTCAAGGGGCTGGCCGGCGTGGAGAGCGGCGTTGCCTCGGCCGGCGGACTCATCAACTTCGTCACCAAGCAACCCGCCCCGATTCAGGCTCTGGACCTGGCCACCGACCATCGCGGCACCTCGTATGGCGCCGTGGATCTCGGCCGCCTCTTCGGTAGCCGCAAGCAGGCAGGCGCCCGCATCAACCTGGCCGGCGAGCACATCATGAGCTACGTGAACGGCGCCGACGGCTGGCGCGCCATGGGTGCCGGCGCGGCCGACTGGCACATCAGCCCGGCCGCCTATCTCACCGGCAACTTCGCCTACCAGCACAAGGTGGAGCGCTCCGTCTCCGGCTATCAGTTGCTGGGCGGCGTCACAGTGCCCGATCTCAGCCGCATCTACCCCTCCACCATGCTGGGACAGCAGTCCTGGGAGAAGCCCAACACCTTTGACACCTTCAACACCGGCACGCGCTTCAACTACGCCCTGCCCCACAACTGGAGCGCCTTCATCGCTGGCAGCTTCAGCCACTCGCTCATTGACGATAACGTGGTCTATGCCTACGGCACGCCCTACGACGCCAACGGCAACGTAAGCTGCCCCGGCGCGCCCAATGCGCCGTACTACTTCTTCTGCCCCGATGGCAGCTACGGCATCTACGACTACCGCAACCCCGGCGAAATACGTATCGACGCCGAGGGCGAGGCCATGATCGCCGGTCACGTCCGTACCGGCCTCGTCTCGCATGACATCACCGCCGGCGGAGTACTCTTCCTGCGCAGCGTGCAAATGCCCGGCATGCCGCCGGCCGGTTCTCCCGCCACCGTGCAGAACGGCGCCGTGTACACCTACGTCGGCTCGGAAAATATCTACCAGCCCAACGTCGCCTACCCCATTGAGGACCCCGTGCAGACCGCCGGTCCGCGCCAGTTGTGGGAAGACAACCACCAGTCCGCGCTCGTGATGCAGGACCGCATGCACCTGCCCGGCCACATCGCGCTCATTGCCGCGGGCCGCTACGACGCGCTCCGCGACCACAACTTCTCCGGCAGCGTCAACACCGACAAGAAGCTGTGGCTGCCCCAGTACGCCATCACCTACAATCCCCTCGCCACGCTGACCGTCTACGCCAACTACGGCGTGCTGCTCTCGCTCGGGCCCCAGGCGCCGTTCTGGACCGATAACAGCAGCCAGTATCTGGCCCCGTTCTTCACCCGCCAGGCCGAGATCGGCGCCAAGTACGCGCCAGGCCAGCGCCTCCTCGTCAGCGGCGACCTCTTCCGTATGCGCGCCCCCTTCTTCTATCCGCGGGCCATTCAGGCGCCAGACAGCTTCTGCACCGCCAGCGAGTTCTCCGGCCCCGGCGACATGTGCTTTGAGTCCGACGGCCGCGAAACCCACGATGGACTGGAGCTGAACGCACAGGGCAAGGCCGCCGCATGGCTGCGCCTCTCCGCCTCGCTCGCCGCCATCAGCGCCGAGTCCAGCGGCTCCAGCACGCCCGCCTTTAACCAGAAGCAGGTGATCAACGTGCCCCACGTGCACACCGCGCTCTTTGCCGATGTGCTCGTGCCTTACATCCGCGGCCTGCACCTCATGCCCGGCTGGAGCTATACCGGCCGCAGAGCCGCCACCCGCGACGATGCCGTGAGCGTCTTCGGCTACAACCTCTTCAACCTGGGCGCCAGCTATACCCCCGGCGGAGATCAGGGACGCGTCACCTTCCACCTCTACGCCGACAACATCACCGACCTGCGCTACTGGAAAGACACCGGCGCCAGCTTCGGCGATACCTTCATTCACCTGGGCGCCCCCACCACGGTGCGCCTCTCTGCCCATTACAATTTTTAAGTTTGCTCTGTCTTGAAATGAACAAGCCCACCACGAGCGCAACAGAACAAGCCCACGGCATGAGCGGCACGCTGGTCAAACCCGACTGGCCGCCGCTCACGCTCGACGAAGTGCGGGAGCTGCTGCGGCAGTTTCCCGCGCTGGGCGCCCCGCTGCGCATCGAGACCGTGAGCCCGCGTCCCTTCTCCGCTGCCGGCGTCGTGGCCGCGGCCACCGGCCACATCTTCGTCAAACGCCACAACCACGCGGTGCGCAATCGCGAGGGGCTGCTGGAAGAGCATCGCTTCCTTGCGCATCTGCGCCAGGCTGGTGCGCCGGTGCCGCTGGTCTTTGCCAACGCCGCCGGTGAAACCGCCATCGAGATCGGCGAAGCCACCTATGAAGTCCACGAAGTCCCCGCCGGTCTCGACCTCTACGAGGACGCCATCTCCTGGACGCCCTTCCGCTGCGCCACCCACGCCCACGCCGCAGGGGTTGCGCTGGCCCGGCTGCATCTGGCCGCCGCTGGCTTTGCTGCCCCGTGCCGCGCCGTGCGCCCCCTGGTGGCCAGCTTCACCATCTTCGCCGCCGCCGATCCCGCCGCAGAGATGGAGCGCTACCTGGCCGCGCGCCCCGCACTCGCGCAGCACGCCGAGGTGCGCCGCTGCGCCGCACAGGCTCTGGAACTGCTCGCGCCGTATCACGCTGAACTGCAGCCGCTGCTGCCCGCGCTGGCGCCTCTGTGGACGCACAATGACCTGCACGCCTCCAACCTGATGTGGAGCGGCCGCGGCAACGCCGCACAGGCCACCGCCATCATTGACTTCGGCCTCTCGGACCGCGGCAACGCCGTCTACGATCTCGCCCAGGCCATCGAGCGCAACATCGTGGAGTGGCTCGCGCTGGTCCAGGACCCTGCGCATCCCGATGCCGTGCCCGTGCACTTCGATCACCTCACGGCGCTGCTCGAGGGCTACGAGTCCGTCCGTCCGCTCAGCGCGGAAGAAGCCGCGGCCCTCGCGCCGATGATGGCCCTGTGCCACGCTGAATTCGCGCTCACCGAGGCCGACTACTACCTGGGCGTCCTGCACTCTGCCGCCAACGCGCCGCTCGCTTACGATGGCTATCTCGTCGGCCATGCACGCTGGTTCTTGAGCCGCCCCGGCAGCGCGCTTCTGCACGCGCTGCGCCAGCACGCCAGCGCAGGCCCGTCCCGCCGGGCGGTGCGCCCATGAACTGGCTGGCCCTCAGCATCTACTTTGCCGCGCACAGCCTGGAGATCGCCGGCACCATCACCACGCTGCTCGGCATCTGGCTTACCACGCGCCGCCTCTTGATCTGCTGGCCCGTCGTGCTGGCTGCGGACGTCCTGTACCTCGTCGTCTTCTATCGTGCGCGGCTCTTCTCCGATGCCTTGTTGCAGATCTTCTTCATCGCCTTCACCCTCTACGGATGGGCGCACTGGTGGCGCGGCGTGCGCCAGGAGGGCGAGGTGCGCATTGAGCCGCTCAACCTGCGCGGATGGCTGGCAGGGCTGGCCGCGGGCGCAGTGGGCGCAGTGCTGCTCGGCTGGCTCATGGTCCGCGTGGGCGCGGCGCTGCCGCATCTGGATGCGGCGCTCACCAGCTACAGCCTCGTCGCCAGTTGGTGGGGCGCGCGCAAGCACATCGCCAACTGGTGGCTCTGGATCGCCGTCGATCTCATCTACATTGGCGAATATCTGTACAAGGGTCTGGCTCTCACCGCCGCGCTCTACGCGGTGCTGGTGCTGCTCGCCATCCTCGGCCTGCGCGACTGGCACCGCGCGGCTGCGGCTTCAGCAGCCTGAACCGCAGGATGAACCTTCGCCTTCACCTCTGCTCGCAAGCGCGGAATCCTCATCCCGGAGGGCTCACACCACTTGCCAACGCCTTCCGCTCACTCCGCCGCCAGTTGCACCGCATTGCGCAGCGGCTCGCCTTTCATATACCGCCGCAGTTCGCTCGCCGCAATGTGCAGCGCGCGCGGCGCAAACTGCGGCGTGGACCCGCCGATGTGCGGCGTGAGAAAGAGGTTGGGGCAGCTCCACAGCGGATGCCCCTCGGGCAGCGGCTCGGGATCGGTCACGTCCAGTGCGGCGCGAATCCGCCCCGCCTGCAGCGCCTCCACCAGCGCATCGGTGTGCACCACCGGCCCGCGTGCGGCGTTCACCAGCAGCGCCCCCTGACGCATGAGCGCGATCTCCTCAGCCCCGATAAGCCCCTGCGACTCCGGCGTGGCGGGCAGAATCAGCACCACCACATCCGCCTGCGGCAGCAGGCCGTGCAACTCGCTCACCGCGTGCACCTCCGGCTCCGTGCGCGCGCGCCGCGCCACGCGCAGCACGTCCACATCGAACGGCGCCAGCATGCGCTCAATCTCCTGCCCGATGGCGCCATAGCCCACCAGCAGCACCGTCTTGCCGGTCAGTTCTTCCTGCATCACTGGCGGATACACGGCGCGCGGATCGCCGCTGATGGCCGCGTACTGCGTGCTGGCCTCAAAGCGCCGCGTCCACTTCCCCTCGCGCTGAATGTCCATGTAGAGCGGCAGATACTTGAGCGAGGCCAGAATCGCCGTCAGTGTCCACTCCGCGGTGGAGACGTTGTGCGCTCCGCGTGCGTTGCAGATGGTCACCTGCGGCCCCAGCACGGCGGGCATCCACTCCGTGCCGGCCATCAGCGCCAGCACCAGCTTCACGCCGCGCAGATGCGGCCACACCCGCTGCGCCCGACCCGAGTAGGGATCGGGAATCCACACGTCGATCTCGACCTCGTGGTCCAGCTTGTCTGAGAGGGAAATCAGTTCGATCCCCTCGGGAAAATCGCGCAGCAGCTCAGCCGATAAGGTTGCAGGATATCCGACTCTCAACATGGGGAACACCAGTCCGCAGACGCGGGCGTCACGCTCCCATGCTACCGCAGCGCCCTGCGGCCTCGCTCAGTATTTGTTGCGGAACAGCTTCGCATTCACGTCGGGCCAGAACTCTTTCACCAGGTTCGACACGCCATCCAGTCCCACCTGCGTCACCCAGCGTTGCCCGGTCTTGGTCCAGGTGCGCTCCGGGCTCGGATAGTACAGGCAGGCCGCGCCTGCGGCCGCGCCGTTGCCCACAATCTCTGAGAAGTTCGGACTCATTCCATCCGCATCCGTGCGCGTCACAAAAAGCCGCGAGATGGAGTAGCCCGCGCGCTTGAAGAGACCCCCGCGCTCCAGCGTGTAATAGCGCGGATCTTCGCGCGTCGCAACCGGCACCAGAAACTCTGTCATCAGATTCCCGTCGAACGTGTCGGCAAAGTTGTGCCAGTAATAACGCCCATACGCCGCCGCTCCGGTATGAAACTCCGGATAGGAACCCTGCTTCTGCGCGACGCCCGCCAGGATACCTACATAGATGAAGCCGGAGTAGTCGAAGCTGTCCTGCATCATCAGCTTGAACTTGGTCCGCGGCGTCAGTGGCGGCAGCTTTTCATCCACGCTCACTGAGCGAAAGTTGGGAATAATGCCGAGGATACGCTTGGTCTGCCTGCCGGTCTGGGCCTGCGCATCGTTGGCTTGCGCCGGTGCGGGAGCGTCGGGAAGCGCCGGCAAGGCCGTGGAGGAGGAATCGGAGGCTGCCACCGGCTGAGCTGAAGCTTGCGGGGCCGGCAGACCCATCGCGAGCGCAAGAGACAAAACCAGCAAAGATCGAATCATAAAAATGTGTATCTCCATCTGAAGTACGCGTATCGGGAAGGAAGAATTGCAGAAATCAGGTCTCCGGGTGCGATCTCGCAAGCCCGGATGGCGCGGAATCAGACGCCTTCTTTAGATGCTGCGAATCAGTGAATAGACGCAGCACAGCGCAAGTCGTGAGTCTGCTCACACAACCGCATGGCTGGATTCTGGCATCCTGCCTATGTCACTCTTGCACTTAGGAGATTGCAACGATGCGCCTCAAAGCCAGCAAAACCTGGTCACAGCAGCAACTGGCTGTAAAGCTGCACGTTGCTCCCGGCGAGCCGGGCGGCTGGCTCACCTGGGAGCGCCGCCGCATGCTGGTGCAGGCCGGCAAAACCGCTCTGGCGGCAGGCCTGTGCATCTGGCTCGCGCAGTGGTTCCACCTGCGCGAGGGCTACTGGGGCTCCATCAGCGCCATCATCGTCCTGCAATCTAACGTCGGCGCCACCGTCACCGCCTCGCGCGACCGCCTGCTGGGCACCCTGCTCGGCGCGCTCTTCGGCTTCGCCTTCTCCTTGTTCGGCGCGCCGCCCTGGAACTTTCTGCTGGCCACCTTTGCGGCCATTGCTCTCTGCGGCTTCCTCGGCTTGCGCAACAGCGCCCGCCTGGCCGGCGTCACCATTGCCATCGTGATGCTGGTGCATGCCTCAGGCTCGCACTGGACCATCGCCCTGGACCGCGTGGGACAGGTCTTTCTCGGCATCGTCATCGCGCTGGCCGTCTCCACGCTGGTGCTGCCAGACCGTGCCCGCCTCCGCCTGCGCGACGGCCTCGCCCAGGAGTTCCTGCTGCTCAGCGCATTCTTTGAGGCGATCCTTGAGGGCTTTCGCGGCACGCCAGCACCCAGCCTGCCTGCGCTGCACGATGAGGTCGAGGCCATGGTCCTGGGCAACAACCAGTTGCTCGAGGCCTCGCGCAACGAGCCCTCCGGCCCGGGATGGCGCGAAGGTCTCAGCCTGCTCACACAGTTCGGCCGCTCGCTCCACGATGTGCTTCTGGCTCTCGATCTCTCGGTGAAAGACAGCGGCGAAGACCACTACCCGCTGCAACTGGAGCCCGAGCTGGGCCGCCTTGCTACAGACATCCGCACCGGCTTCCACCACGTCGCCGCCTGCATCCACAAGTGGGACTTCCACGTGCCGCCGGCTCACATCAGCCTTGAGGCCGATATCGCCGCGCTGGAAGCGCGCATGGACTCCGTGCGCCACACCGGCATCGAGTTCTCCCAGGCAGAGATTCTCCGCGCCTACGCCGTGCAGCTGCACCTCAAGCAGATTGCCCGCCTGCTGCGCGCCTCGCGCGTGGAAACCAGCCGTACGCTGGGTGAACCGCAAAGCTGATCTCTCGAAGTGGCTACACCTTCAGCAGATCGGTATACACCGCCATGCCCACCACAGCGTCCGCGCCCAGCGCATGCAGCGCGTCCACTTCCTGCTGGCTGCGGATGCCGCCAGCCACAATGAGCTGCTTCTGCGTAAGCTTGCGCAGCCGCGCGGCCACATCGATGGGGAAGCCCTGCAATGTGCCTTCCGTGTCCACGTGCGTGTAGAGAAACGCCGCGACGTGCGGCTCCAGTTGCGGCATCGCATCGTCCGGCGTCAGCTCCACCTGCGCCTTCCAGCCCTTCACCGCAATGCGTCCGTTCTTGGTGTCGATGCCCGCCACCACACGCTCCGCACCCACAGCAGAAGCTAGCTGCGCGGCAAAGCCGGTGTTCACCGTGCCTTCCGCTGAGAACAGCGCCGAGCCGATGATCACGCGCTGCGCACCCGCCCCCAGCACCTGCCGCGCGCGCTCAAGGGTGTGGATGCCGCCGCCGGCCTGCACCGGCAGCCGCTTGGCAATCTGCTCCACCAGTGCCGAGTTGTCGCCCTGCCGCATGGCCGCATCCAGATCGATCAACTGCACCAGCGGAAACTTGGAGAACTTCTCGATCCAGTATTCAAAATCGTCAAATGCCAGGCGCAGCTTTTCGCCCTGCACAAGCTGGACAATGCGCCCGCCCAGCAGATCAATCGAAGGAATCAGCATGGAAGCCTCACTGGAACGCCCGCCTGGGCGAGCTCTTCTTTGAGCGAACGCGCGCTCGAAATGCCAAAGTGAAAGATGCTCGCGGCCAGCGCGGCATCCGCCTTGCCGCGCCCAAACACGTCCGCAAAGTGCGCCACTGTGCCCGCGCCGCCCGAGGCAATCACTGGAATACCCACCGCCTCACTGACCGCAGCCGTCAGCTCGCAATCAAAGCCTGCGCGCGTACCGTCGGAGTCCATCGAGGGCAGCAGAATCTCGCCCGCCCCGCGCTGCTCGGCCACGCGCGCCCACTCCACCACGCGCCGCCCCGCGGGCTTGCGCCCCCCGCTCACAAACACCTGCGCATCGCGCACCGGATCGCTGGCCTCGGGATCGCGCCGCGCGTCGATGGCAACAACCACAGCCTGCGCGCCAAAGCTGCGCCCGATGGCGTCAATCAAGGCCGGGTTGGCCAGCGCGGCTGAGTTGATGCTCACCTTGTCCGCGCCCGCCTCAAACACCTGCGCCGCGTCGTCGGCCGTGCGAATGCCGCCGCCCACGCAGAAGGGCACAAAGAGTTCCTTCGCCGTGCGCCGCACCGTGTCCAGCAGCGTCGCGCGCCCCTCGTGCGTGGCCGTAATGTCCAGCAGCACAATCTCGTCCGCGCCCTCGCGCGCATGCCGCGCCGCCTGCGTCGCCGGGTCGCCCGCGTCCACCAGATCGACAAACTGCACGCCCTTCACCACCCGTCCCGCGTGCACGTCCAGGCAGGCAATAATGCGTTTCGTCAGCATGCTGCTCCTTTCGCCTGCCAGGCAAGAAAGTTACTCAAAATCTTCAGCCCCGTCGCGCCCGACTTCTCCGGATGGAACTGCACGCCCATCACGTTGCCGTGCTCCACTGCTGCCGCGAAAGGCTCAATGTAGTGCGTCACCGCCGCCGTATCCGCGCTCACCGGCGCTTTGTAGGAGTGCGTAAAGTACACGTGCTCGCCCGCCTCCACGCCCGACAGCAGTCGCGAACCCGGCTGCACTTCGAGCGAATTCCAGCCCACGTGCGGCACCTTCTCCTGACCCTCGGCAAAGCGCGTGCACTGCTCCGCAAACTGCCCCAGCCCGGGCTGCTCTGGCGCTTCCGTTGAACCCGCAAACAGCCACTGCATGCCCACGCAGATGCCCAGAAAGGGCACGCCGCGCGCAATCGCCGCGCGAATCGCGCCGGTCAGCCCCGTCGCATCCAGCCGCTCCGTGGCCTGAAAGTGGCCCACCCCGGGCAGCACAATCCGCTCCGCGCTTTCCACCAGCGCAAGATCGCTATCCGTCACCACCGGCTCCGCGCCCTCGTGCCGCAGCGCCTTAAGCACCGAAGTCAGATTCCCTGCCTTGTAATCAATGACTATGATCATTTCACCATTACCAACCATGCGAGATCGCAATACCACAAATACGCTAGAGCCAATGAACCGAGAGCCAGCATCCCCTTGAGTATCTTGCGCGCGCCGATTAGAGCAAGCACAAGGACAACGACGCTCAAGAACAATCCTGCCAAAGACGTCACCACCAGCGCCAGAAGGTGCCTGTCGAAGAGACTCCGATAGAACAAACGTTCAACAGCATAGGCCAGCGTCTCAATGCCGAAGACAACAAGGCCGGCGGAACTAGCCTTGCCGCGCCAGCTCCCGCTGCCCATCACAGCAGCCCCTTCCTGCCGGGTGTACCTCCACATTTCCACAACGCGGATGCGAACCCACGAACCAACGCAGCTTCCTCACTAGCTCCGCTAACCCCGCTAGCCCCGCGAACTCCGCTCTACAACAGTCCCTTTGTCGAGGGCAGCATCTCGCCCAACTGCTTGTCGCGTGAGCAGGCCACGCGCATGGCCCGCGCAAAGGCCTTGAAGATCGCCTCGATCTTGTGGTGGTTCGAGCGGCCGTACATCGTCTTCACATGCACGTTGGCCCGCGCTCCACGCGCAAAGCCTTCAAAGAAATCCGTCACCAGCTCGGTCTGCAGGTCGCCCACCAGCCGCGTGCGTACTTGCGTATCCACCGCATAGGCCGCGCGTCCGCTCAGGTCCACGGCGGCGATGGCCAGGGTCTCGTCCATCGGCATCAGGAAGTATCCCGCGCGCAGGATGCCGCGCTTGTCGCCCAGCGCCTTGTCAAAGGCCTCGCCCAGCGCAATGCCCACGTCCTCCACCGTATGATGCTGGTCCACATCCAGGTCGCCGGTGCACTTCAGCTCCAGGTTGAAAGCGCCATGCCGCGTGAACAGCTCCAGCATGTGATCGAAGAAGCGGATGCCCGTCGACACTTTGTACTGTCCCTTGCCTTCGATCGTCAGCTTGATCGCAATCTGCGTCTCGGTGGTGTTGCGCTCAAACGCCGCGGTCCGCGCGCCCTTCACGCTGCCTGTCTTTGCCGCCGTCTTCTTTGTCGCCATTACGCTTTGCTCCCCGCGCGCAACGCTGCCATGGTCTCACGCAACGCCACCGCCGCCTGCTTCATCTGTTCTCTCGTTCCAATGGTGATGCGCACGCGCCCCTCGCAGCCCGGATCGCTCGACCGGTCGCGCACCAGCACATCTGCCGCGCGCATCAGCCGCACAAAGTCGCCGTGCAGCGCGCCAATCTCCACCAGCACAAAGTTGGCCCGGCTCGGCCAGCGGCGTATGCCCTCGGCATCCAGCGCGGCCTCAAACTCCGTGCGCGCCGCC
>DAIDGZ010000097.1 GCA_027452125.1 Acidobacteriaceae bacterium
CTGGCTTCGCGAACTTGATATGCAGGCGGGGAAGAGATGAAAGGCGGCGGATCGGACTCGAACTGTGTGCCGCTCTTGGCTAACGTAGCGAGAGCCCGAAAATTTGTCAATCAAATTTACGCATACTGCTCACCTGCTGAAACGGACAAGGCTCCGGCATCGTATGCCGGAGCCTTGTCTTACAGCACGATGAAAACGAGACCGGATATTCGGCCGGAGCCTAGCGCGTCTGCAACTGCGGCTCGTAGTTGGGCCGCGGCTGCGACTCACCCGGCGGGGGAATCGTCACGGTCAGCGTCACCGGCGATTGCAGGCGGAAGCTGAGCTGGCTCTCGGTGGGCAGATTCACCTGCTGGCCGCGGGTCACGGCATTCACGCCTGTACCGGCGCCGCCACCGGCTGCCGCGCCGATGGCTGCTCCCTTGCCGCCACCCGCCAGGCCGCCAATCAAGGCGCCCAGCAGCGCTCCGCCCACAGCCTTCTCCGCCGTGTTCTTGCCGCGCGCTGCGCCCTGTTCGCTCAGGGTATTTGTCACCAGTGAAACCTTCTGCCCATGCGCCGCCACCTGCGTCAGTTCCAGCGCCAGCAACGAGCGGCCGGTGAAGTGCGTTGCATCCTTGGCATCCACTACGCGGCCCAGCACCGGCGCGCCGCGAGGAATCACCACCACGCCATTGGAGACCAGGTCAGAGGCCAGCGTGGCGTGGAAGGTGTCATTGGGCGAGGCCGTCTTGCTGCTCAGAGCCTCGGTCAGCACCACCGGCACCGGGGTGCCCTGGGCCAGCGTCACCGTCTTCACCACCGGCTGCGGCGGTGCGGGCGGCGTGGCCGGATGCGCGGCCGCCGGTTCGTTCATCGCCTGCTGGGAAGCAGGCTTCTGCACGGGGGTGGGCGCGCTCTTGTGCACCGGTTGCGGCGCGGGCTCGGTGCGGGCCATCTGCGGGCGATGGTTGTGGCCCGTTTCGCGCGCCGGTTCAGCCGCAGGCGCTGCAGCTGGCGTGGCAGGAGCGGCCTGCGCCGGCTGCACCATGAGATTGTTCACTACCGTCTTCACGCCGGGAACTGCGCCGCTGTCCACACCGGCCAGGGAACGCGAGGCTGCGTCGGGCACCGTGCCGCTCAGCGTGGCCACGCCGTTGGAGACGCTCACCTGGATGTTCTGCCCTGCCAGCGCCGACTCGCCCTGAATCCTGGACTGAATACCGCTGGCAATCTGCTGGTCAGTAGGCGCTGCGGCCTGTTGTTTGCAGCCCGCAACCGCCAAGGCCAGCACCGCCGCCAGCGCCATTATTCCGGCACGCCGCGCGCCCGTCATCCGGCTTTGCACGGCGCCTTCACACACGGGGAAATCCACGTTCTTCATTTCGATCTCCTTCTTTCAAGACCAGGGCAACTCTGTCGATATCTCTTTCGACGGGGAAAAGTCTTGTTTGTACCGGACGCACAAACCTCGCCTCCTGGCGACCCGGTCCGGCGTCCGGGAGTTCGCTTTGATCTTATACCCGGCATCCGTGGTTGACCGCTCCCCTGGCCGCCAGTTTGATGGGGATGAAACCGCAAAAGCATCGCCCTCCGGCGACGATTCAACCCGCGCGTATACTGGAAGTTGCTTGTTAATCCGTTGGGTTCCCTTCACGGGGAGCCCTTTTCGCCGCAAGGGGAGATTTTTGTTGCCCAGGCGGCGCTTGTTCTGGAGAAGAAAAGATATGGGTACATTGCTGGAATCGATCCACTCGCCTGCCGACGTGAAGCACCTGAATCACGCACAGCTGGCCACGCTTGCCGAGGAGATTCGGGCTTTTCTGATCCAGACGCTGTCGCGCACCGGCGGCCACCTGGGCCCCAATCTCGGGGTTGTCGAGCTGACTCTGGCCCTGCACGCCGTGTTTGACACACCAGCCGACAAGATCCTCTTCGATGTCAGCCACCAGGCCTATATCCACAAGATTCTCACCGGGCGACGCGAGCAATTGGCCACCATCCGCCAGCCGGGCGGACTGAATGGCTTCATGCTGCGCACCGAGAGCGAGCATGACGCCTATGGCGCCGGGCATGCCGGCACCGCCATCTCCGCCGCGCTGGGCATGGCCGTGGCCCGCGACCTGGCCGGGGGCAGCGAGCATGTGATCGCCGTGGCCGGCGATGCGGCCTTCACCAACGGCATATCCTTCGAAGCCCTCAATAACGTCGCCGAGCACACCAAAAAGCTGATCGTGGTGCTCAATGACAACGAGTGGTCCATCGACCGCAACGTCGGCGCGATTGCCCGCTACTTCCACCGCATCGTGACCAACGAGCACTACCAGCACCTGCACGACTCCGCTACCCGGCTGATTGAGAAGTTCGGCGGCAAGACGGCAGCCAAGGTGATCCGCCGCGCCGAAGAGGCCGCCAAAGGCTTCCTGTGGCCCTCCATGATGTTTGAGGAGTTCGGGCTGGAGTACTTCGGCCCCATCGACGGCCACAACATCCCACTGCTCATTGAGACCTTCAAGTTCCTCAAGGCCGCCGACCACCCGGTGCTGCTGCACGTGCTCACGCAGAAGGGCCGCGGCTTCCAGCCGGCGCTGGACGGGCAGAAAAAGTTTCACGGCCTGGGACCCTACGATCCGGAGACCGGCAAGACCGCGTCCGCCGGGCTGCCCACCTACTCCGAAGTCTTTGCCAACACCCTGGCCGCGCTGGCCGACAAGGACGAGCGGATCGTAGCCATCACCGCCGCCATGCCCAACGGCACCGGGCTGGACCTCTTCCGTCCGCACCACCCCAAGCGCTACTTTGACGTGGGCATCGCCGAGGAGCATGCGGTGATCTTTGCCGCGGGCATGGCCACGCGCGGCTTTCGCCCGGTGTGCGCCATCTACTCCACCTTTTTGCAGCGCGCCTTTGATCCGATTGTGCACGACGTGGCCCTGCAAAAGCTGCCGGTGCTCTTCTGCATGGACCGCGCCGGTCTCTCCGGCGACGACGGCCCCACGCACCACGGCCTCTTCGACATCGGCTACCTCCGCTCCGTGCCGGATATGGTGCTGATGGCCCCCAAGGACGAGGACGAACTGGCCGACATGATGCGCACCGCCCTGGAGATCGACGGCCCCAGCGCCATTCGCTATCCGCGCGGCACCGTGGCCGGGGTGGAGCGCAAGCCGGAGCCGCAGGTGCTGCCGGTCGGCAAGGCCGAGATTCTGAAGGACGGCAATGACGTCGCCATCCTGGGCCTGGGACCGATGATCTCCATGGCGCGTGAGCTGAGCGCGCGGCTGGAGCGGGCTGGCTACTCCGCCGCCGTGGTGAACCCCCGCTTTGTGAAGCCGCTGGACCGCGAGATGCTGGCCGACTACGCCCGCCGCGTGGCCGCCTTTGTCACCTTTGAAGATCATGTAAAGATGGGCGGCTTCGGCTCCGCCGTGGTGGAGGCCCTGGACGAAATGGGGCTGAGCATCCCGGTGGTCCGCATCGGCTGGCCCGATCAGTTCATCGAGCACGGCAAGATTGACGAACTGCGCGCGCGCCACGGCGTCTCAGTGGACGAGGCGCAGAAACAGGTGCTGCCGCTGCTGGCCGCCCGGCGGCGTCCGGCACTGGTGGCAAGTTAGCGACTTTTCACAAAGCGGTAGTGGGCGGGCATGTACGATGGGCAGGACCCTGCTTGCGTTGTCTACACAGAGGGAAAACGGGCCGCACGATCTGCCCAACCGAGTTTTTCCCACTGTGAACTTGGTAACTTACGCCGGTGCCCGCATCGGCATCCGCACAAGCGGCGACCCGGAGCCGCTGTGTGAGAATCCAGATTAGACCGGCTCTCGCTATGCGCATTTTTTCTCGCTTTGTTTCCGGTTTCGGCCTTGCAACCCTGGCATGCAGTGTCGCCTGGGCGCAGACGCCACTCCCCAAGGCTCCGGAAGCATCTGCCTCTCCCACCCTGGCGCTCACCGGCGGCACGGTCATCGATGTATCCAACTGGGGCGACTCTGCCCACGACATTCCCGAAGCAGTGGTTCTGGTGCGCGATGGGCGCATCACCGATGTAGGCCAGGAGGGCTCGCTTCCGGTTCCCAAGGACGCGCGAATTCTCGATTGCACCGGCAAATATCTGATTCCCGGCCTGATAGACGGCTTTGCAGGCCTGAACTCTCAGGGCCAGGCCAACGCCAATCTCTACATGGGCGTGACCACGGTGGCGGTGCGCGGCGATGCCAAACGGGGCCCCATCGATTACCAGGCCAATCCCCGCCCTCACCTGTATCTCATTGACTCCATTGGCACGACCGACAACTGGAGCCTGCTGGCCCATCAGCCGGCCTGGGCGCCGATCCTGCGCGAGGGCGCGCACCCGATGGAGCTGAGCCCGCAGGACACCGCGCGCCAACTGCTGGCCACCGCACGGCTGGGCACCCGCGTCCTGCTGCTGGGGCCGGACATCACCGCAGCCAATACCCAGTGGATCATCTCCCGCGCCCATCAGTTGGGCATGGCTACCTACGGCCAGTTTGTCTCCACACCCTACCGCGTGGCTATCGACGCCGGGGTGGACGTGCTGCTGCACATGGGCAGCTATGAGCTGGGCGTGATTCCCGACGAGTTGCAGCAGCCGCTGGTGACCAACCCCTACGGCTCGGCGGCCAACACCGCGCACGACTACTCGGTGCACATTCCGCCCACCGATCTGCACCTGAACAACTATGCCCGGTTCATCGCCAAACACCACGCGGCGCTGATGCCCACCTTCAGCCAGTACTATGTGCAACTGCCCGGCCACCGCAACCTGTGGAAGGAGCCTGCCGCCTCCCTGCTGAGCCCTGACCGCATGGACCAGTCGACGGACCCGGCTACCGGCGAGCTGGCCTGGCCGCTGCCCAACTGGGCGCGTCACCTGCCCGGCATGGCGCAGCGCTGGATGGAGGCGAATCTACAAAAGAAGGCGGACCAGGAAGCGCTGTTGCTGTGGCACATCAACCAGACCATCTATGCCGCCAACCCGCACTATCTGGCCGCTTCGGGAGCAAGCACCACGGGTTCCATGGCCGGCATCTCTCTGCAAACGGAACTGGAGATGATGGTGCGGCTGGGACTCTCGCCACGCGAGGCACTGGCCGCGGCCACTAATAACTATGCGCTGCAACTGGGCTGGACGGAGCTGGGCCTGATCGCGCCCGGCCGCCGCGCCGATATCCTGGTCCTCGACGCCGACCCTACGCTGAACATCTGGAATACGCGGCGCATCTCCACGCTGCTGCTGGACGGCAACATCATCGACCGCTACGCCCTGCTGCGCGTGAAGCGATAAGGCTTTTACCTCAGCGGCCGATGAAGTCGCGGTACTGCGTCTCCAGCACGCCCGAAGAGCGGGCCAGCGCCAGCTTAGCCAGATTGTATTGGTAGAGGCTGGCCACCAAATTGTGCTGCGCCGTGGCCAGGGCGGCCTGCGCCGTCACCAGCGGCAGGGTGTCATCTACGCCGGCCTCCACGCGAGCCGTCTCATCGGCCAGGGCGCGGGTGGCCAGGTCCACATTGGAACGCGCCACCTGCATCAGTTGTCCCGTGGCCTGCACGTCCAGCAACGCGTCGCGCACCTGCTCGTCGATGTGCACACGAAGGTCGGCGAGCTGCGCCTGCACGGCCTGCAACTGCGCTTGCGAGGCATCCTCGTTGCCGCGGAATCCCGCCTCGCGGAAGATGGGAATCTTGAGCGTGCCTATGGCCGCGAAGTTGCCGTGCGTCCCGGCGCCGTTCACCGTGCTCACCGCGTAGTAGCTGTTGAAGCTAAGGCTGGGCAGGCGCTCGCTGCGATAGGCCGCATGCACCGCACGGTACTCCTGCACCTGATTCTGCAGATTCTGATAGTCCTGGCGGTCCTTGTAGGCGATCGCCAGGACCTCCTGCGGCGTTTGCAGGGCCAGGTCGCTGTAGGGCGCCGGGTCGGTCAGGTCAATCTGCTGGGCGGGGTCCAGGCCAATCTCCCGCTTGAGCAGGATCTGGTCCTTCTCCAGCGCATTCTGCGCGGCGATCAGCGCCTGCTCCTGGGCCTGCTCCTGCACCCGCGCGCGCAGTTCGTCCAGGTTGGCTGCGGTGCCGGCCAGGTGGGCTTCATGGGCGTGCTCCAGCATTGTCTCGTCCTGCGCCAGCAGGGCACGGGCATTGGAGATGTCGCTGGCGTCGGCAATGCAGCGCAGGTAGACGGTCGCCACGTCCTGCACCACCTGGCCGCGGGCCGTCATCTTGGCGAAATACGCCGAGCGCTGGGCGGCCCCGGCGGCCTTCCAGCCAGCGATCACCGGGCCGGAGAAGAGCGTCTGCTTGAAGTGAATCTGCCCCTGCGTCAGATCGTCCTTGGTAATGAAGGAGATGCCTGCCGGAGGCTTGCCGCCGGGAAACAGCGGGGTGAACCTGGCCAGCGTACCCGGGCCAAAGCCCAGCGCGGCCAGATTGTGCTCGTGGTAGCCGGAGTCGCCGGTCAGGGTAATCGTGGGCAGAAACTGCTGCAGCGCCTGATTCTTTTCCCCCTGGATTGTCTTCTCGTCGCTCTCCGCCTCGCGCAGGCCGAGGTTTTTGGTCAGGCCTCGCTGGATGGCGTCATCCAGCGAGAGCTTCAGCACGTCCAGCGTTGGCGTGGGAGCGTCCACGCTGCCATAAAAGGGGTTATTGGCGGAACTGGGGTTCTGCACCTGCGCCGCCGCGGGCCATGCCGCCACGCCCCATGCCGCCATCAACACAAAAAGAACTCTTCCCGCGGCCGGAAGGCTCTGCTGCACTCGATTCAATGCCATCACAATCTATGATGAATCAGCCGGGCCGAAGATTCAGCCTTGCAGGCCTTCCCGGCGGATTCATCCGTCTCAGTGCCCGCCCGCCGGATGAATCCAGATGGCATTACCGCCGCCAGAGACCATGTGCACCGTCAGCACCGTGCTTCGGTCCACCGCCTGATGGGAGAGCGTGGTGTGGGTTGCGTTTTCCGCTGCATCCGGCGCGTCCGCGTAGATCTCCGCCTCGTACTTGCCCGCCCCCAGAAAGCTCAGCGGCACCTGAATCGTCCGCGCATCCCAGTTGGTGATGGAGCCGACATACCAGTCCTGGCCGCTGCGCCGGGCCAGCGAGATCCACTCCATGGGTTGGCCGCCGATGGCATGCACCTCATCCCAGGTGGTGGGCACACGCTTGAGAAATGCGAACTCCTTTTGCCCGGCATAGTGCTCGGGGTAGTCGCTCACCATCTGCAGCGGGCTCTCGAACAGCACATACAGGGCCAGCTCCTGCGCGCGGGTGTCCAGACTCATGGGCTCCACGTTGCGCGCCACAAAGTTCTTCAGGTTGCTGTTGCCAAAGGCGCCGGGGGTATAGTCCATGGGGCCGGCCAGCATGCGGGTAAAGGGCAAGGTGGCGTTGTGCGCCGGGGTGGTGCGGGCGCTCCACTTTAGATACTCCTTGCCCATCACGCCCTCGCGGGTCACCAGGTTGGGCCAGGTACGGCGGAGGCCGTCGGGCTTGAAGGCGCCGTGGAAATCGATCATCAGGTGATACTTCGCCGCCGTCTCCACCACGTGCCGGTACCAGCCCACCATCTGCTGGTCGTCGCTGTTCATAAAGTCGATCTTGACGCCGGCGATGCCCCACTTCTCAAACAGTGGAAAGGCCTGGTCCATGTACTTGTCCACCGATGTCCAGTGGGACCAGAGCCAGATCTTCACATGCTTCTCGCGCGCATAGCGCAGCAGCTCCGGCATGTCGATCTCCGGCGTCACCTGCGTGATGTTGGCCAGGGCGGCATAGTCCTGCGGACCGTTGCGGTCGGCCTGCGCCCAGCCGGCGTCGATGAGCATGTATCGGAAGCCCGAGGCCGAGGCAAAGTCGATGTAGTGCTTCATGGTGGCAGTGTTCATGCCGGTCTTGAACTTGACGCTGGGCGCGGCCTCGCCCGACCACCAGTCCCAGGCCGACTTGCCCGCCACAATCCACGAGGTGTCCTTGATCTGCGATGGGGGATTGAGATTGAGCACGATGTTGGACTCGATCAGCTTGGCCGGCGTGTCGGCCACCATCACCACCCGCCACGGACTGGAAAACGGTGTGTGCGTCTCCACGGCAACGCTGGGGTCATCCCCGCGCGGGGCCAGCGCGGCATCCAGGGTGAAGCCGCCAAAGTGCGGCGCCTTGCGCAGATACATGCCGGCATAGTTGTCGATGTCCGCCTCCGTGATGGCAAACCAGCCCAACCCCGCCTCGTGGCACAGGTAAGGCAAGCCGATCAGCCAGCCGGGATGCAGGCCGCTGACCATGCGCACCTGGTACTCGTCCTCATATGAGGAGTGGAAACCATCCAGAATCAGCGGATAGGTGACAGCGTCCTTCACATAGGTGAAGGCGGTGCGCTCCTGCGTGATGCGCACCTGCCCCAGCCCGTCCTGCGCGGGGACGATATAGCGGAAGGCCACGCCGTCATCAAAGGCGCGCGCCTCCACGATCAGCCTGCGACCGGCGCCGTCCTCCAGCGTTGCGCGCACACCGTTGTAGTGGTCGCGAACCGAGCGCGTCTTGCCCACGGGCAGGGTGTAGGTGTCGTCGGCGGTCTCCGGCGTAGCAGTCACCAGATGCATGCCCGGCCCCAGCGGCTGCTGCCCGGCCAGATCCAGACCCAGGCGCGAGACGTCCAGCAGGCGCTGCCCGTGGAACTCCACCACCGCATGCAGGCCGGCAGAACCCCCGGAAGCAGGCTGATCGGCCACAAGCCGCAGGGCAAGCTGGCCTCCCGGAGCCACCGCCTGAGCCGAGGGTGCAGCGCCCCCCTGTGCCAGGGAAGAAGAAGCCAGAAAGATAAGCGCTAAACCGGGCAGAACATTGCGTAGCACGTGCATGGATCCTCCGAAAATTCGCCGCAAACTTGAAGTGGATTCCTGAAAAAAGCTCGCCAGTGCTCGGCGCTCTCCGCAGGGGCGCGCCAGCGGTTCTCTCGAGAGCGATCCTGCCGAAGCGGGAAGGCCTTTTTCCGGGCACGTGCCAGTATAGCGGTGAATCAGCAGGATTGGCTCATTCCGTCCTGGGCAGAAGCAAGAAAACGGGGCGGCTGCTTGCGGCAGCCGCCCCGGACGTCCGGAACAGTTTGTGCCCGGCGATTAGTGCTGGCTGGTATAGGTACGATATGCAACCACGCTGGCCGTCAGCGGAGTCTCGGCCACATGCGAGGTCTTCAGCAGCGCCTCGAAGTAGGGAAACTTGTCCGTCACATGCAGCTTCTGTTTCAGGGCCGCCAGCGGCGCCTCAGCCAGCAGGAACTGGCCGCAGCCTTCGGCAGCTTCAGAGCTGGTACCGGTGATGATGAGCACATTCCGGTTGCGCTCCGGATTGGGCAGATAGGCGATGGTGCAATAGCCGGTGGACGAGGTGGGAACGTAGGCCGCCTGCTCGCCAGCCGCCGGGGCGCGATTGACCACACTGGAGTGGGGAACGCCGGCATTCATCTCCGCTGAGAAGTCGTGCTTCACGATGAAGTTCATGCGATTCTCAAAGAGTTCCATCCAGGGATTGGAAAGCCGTCCTCCAAACAGAATCACATTGTCGCGGTCAATGAGGCCGGGATTGAAGTTGCGGGCAAAGTAGGTGTGGATGCGGTTGCCCAACGGCTCAATCGCCGCGAGCCGCTGCGTCATCATGAAGGCTCCGCGGCTCACCGTCGTCCGCCGCGCAAGCAGGCGCAGCGTCCCAACCTGGCCGGCAGGCAGCTTGGCCGCTCCCGGGTCGGTCAGATAGGTACGGCTCAGATAATCCTGCAGGGAGATCTGCTGCCCCTGAAGATCCTCATAGAGCCCCAGCGAAGAATCGGCCACAACCATATCCGTGTCTGCCTTGCCAGCCATGAAGGGCGACCAGAACGCGGCGACTGTCGGTTTGTTGTTCCAGGGATACAACTCGCCCTGCAGCTTGCGGTTGCTCATCCACAACGAGATGCACACCGCAGCCAGCGCCACGACCGCCACCATGCTTACCACCAGCGCGCCGAAGTGCCAGGCGGGAGGGGGAGCGGCAGGCGCTTTGGCAGGATGCTCGGCAACCTCCGCGGCGCTCTCCTGAATCACCGGCTCCTCGCCGTGCACCTCTGCTTCCGGCTCAACTGGAGAAGCGGCCCGGTAGTGGAAGACGGTCACATAGCCGCCACGGGGAATCTCCATCACCAGCGGCTCGTGCGCGCCTTCGGTCTCAAAATACGTGTCGATGCGCTTGCGCAGTTCGGTGGCATTCACCCGCACAATATTGTCCGCGGTGGTGTCGTACCCCTCCGGGCGGCCGAACACCTCAACGCCAATCTCCTGTTCGCGGATCAGTGTGCATCCGTCCTCCAGAGTTCGGCGTCCTACATAGGCCAGCAGATCGCGCAGACGCGCGGAACGGCGAAGGGGAGTACTGGAAACAACGCGGTCAAGCAAGGCTTTGCATGCTTCGGATTCGATGGGAACATCCATCTCCGAAGTCGTCATAGTTAAGGACATGTCTTCCATCTCCTCTTTCTCTAGTTGGATGCGAATATTCTCACCGTTTAGTGACACTACAAACAATATTGCGTATCAAATGGAAAGGATTTCGAATGGGGAGCCCCTGATTCTTCGCCTATTTCTATATCAGAAAATGACAACAACATGACAGCCTTTTTATTCGGGCGTCTCACGCACACCAGAAGAAAGTGAATGCCAAGGCAGCCGTTCACTTTTGCAAACTATTCTAGATAAATACCTTACTTGGAAATGCTTAACAGCTAAATGATCCCGGATTCAGCCTTGTTCCAGCGCCGCATCCATACTGAAATGCGGTCTGCGGTCCATGGAGTCTTCGCAGATCGCTGCCCTCGCCGTTAAGACTCGCAGCTCAATTACGCCTCAAATGGGCGGGTCTGCGCGGCGAAAGAACCGCCGTGCAGACCTCGATCGAGACCTCAGCCGCCCATGAACATGCCACCGTTCACGTCGAGTACGTGGCCGGTAATATACGCGGCGGCATCGGATGCCAGGAAGGTGACCGCCTGGGCAATCTCGGCGTCGGTGCCGGGCCGGCCCAGGGGGATGGAGGCCATCATGGCCTCGCGCTGTTTGTCGTCGAGCACGGCGGTCATGGGCGTCTCAATGTAGCCTGGGGCCACCGCGTTGACCGTAATGCTGCGGGAGGCAAACTCGCGCGCCATGGAGCGGGTGATGCCGATCAGGCCTGCCTTGGAGGCGGCATAGTTCACCTGGCCGGCCTGCCCGGTGCGGCCCACCACGCTGCTGATGTTCACAATGCGGCCCCAGCGGTTCTTGAGCATGGGGCTGAGCAGCGCCTGGGTCAGCAGAAAGGCGCCGGTCAGGTTGGTGCCCAGCACGTCGTCCCAGTCCGCGCGCTTCATGCGCAGCATCAGGCCGTCGCGGGTGATGCCCGCGTTATTCACCAGGATCTCCACCTTGCCGAAGCGGTCCAGCACGGCCTTGGCCCCAGCCTTGATGGACTCCTCGCTGGCCACGTCGAGCGCAAAGGGTGCAGCCTGGCCGCCGGCGGCGGCAATCTCTGCCGCAACCTCCTCCAGCCTGGCCTGGTTCCGCGCCGCCAAAGCCACGGTGGCCCCGGCGCGCGCCAGCTCCAGCGCACAGGCCCGGCCAATGCCCTGCGAGGCCCCGGTGACCAGGGCAATTCTTCCCTGCAGATTGATCATGATTCTCTCTCAGGCGCCGCAGAACGATGCCGGCTGCCGTGACTGATTATACGAGGCGCTTCAGGGGGTGCAGGACTCCGTATGCCGGGCCCACAGTTCGTAGCGCGCGGTCTTCAGCGTCTCCAGGGTCCAGTTCCAGGCATGGGTGGCGCCGGAGACCGGGCCCAGCGGAGGCGCGGCATGAATGCGCCAGGCAATCGGCGTCTTGCTGAAGATGAGCCCGGCGCGCGGCGACTGGCTGGGCGTGTCGATCACCTCCGCCGATTGCCAGCCGTGCTGCTTCATGATGCGCACGGCATAGCAGGCGTTGTGGATGGTGTCGTGGGCGTTGCGCTCAATGAGCAGCGAGGAGGCGGGGATGCCCTGGGCCTCGGCGGTGCGCGCCATCACCTCTGCCTCCACAAAGCGGTTGGCGACGGCGGCCCCGGTCAGGATCAGCCGGGGGGCCACGCCACGCTCGTACTCATGCACGGCCTCGGTGACGCGGGCCAGTTGCGCCGGCCGGGGATTGCCGTCGCTGTCTGCCGGGCTACCCAGCACGATGATCGCGTCAAAACGCGTCTGGCCGGTGTTGCCGGTGGCGGCCAGACGGCGGGCGATGCTGCCCACCGCCAGCAAAAAGAGGAAGCCGGCAGCCGCACACAGGGTGAGCCAGAGCTGCCAGCGAAAGGATCGTCGGCGCCGCGCGGCCGGCTTGCGGCGAGTGTGTCGTGCAGTCACGCAGGGGTCTCCACCCTCCACTCTACCCCGTGGGCGGGTGGGCTCCCTGTGGATGAATCGGAAGCGGCCTCAGCCCAGGTCGGCGGGCACGTCCCAGGCGGAGAAGGCGATCTCGCGGAGCGGCTTGCGCTCACGGGGCTGCTCCTCAGTGGCGCGCATGTGCTCATCCTTCAGCGTCTCCGGCTCGCCCTGGTAGCCCAGCGTCATCACCGAGCCCAGCAGATACTCCTCGGGGATGCCCAGGGCGGTGCGCACGGCCTGCTGGTTGTAACCGCCCATCTGGTGCACGGCCAGGCCCAGCGCCGCAGCCTGCAGGGCCAGGTAGGCGGTAGCCTGTCCCAGGTCGTACAGGGCGTAGCCGTTGGGGCGGCCGCTGCGGCTGGTGTGGGCGCGCGCCGTGCCCAGAATCAGCACCGGCGCCGAAGCCGCCCAGTTCTGGTTGAACTCCACCAGCGACTGGAAGATCTTGTCGTAGGTGGCGGAGCCGCGCAGGCCGACCACGTAGCGCCAGGGCTGCTCGTTGCTGGAGGAGGCGGCCCAGCGCGCCGCCTCGAAGACGCGCGCCAGATCGGCAGCGGCCACGGGACGGTCCGCGTAGGCGCGGGGGCTCCAGCGGTGATGGATGACGGGCAGAACGCCCTGCATGGCCGGAGCCTGCTTGAGGTGGTTCACTTCAATTGCTGAAAGGGTCACGGAGGTGGGCTCCTTGGGAAGATGCGCAACATATGTTCGATTCGGCGGCAGGGGCCGAGGATTCCGGAGTCGGAGAGAAAGCCGCACCGGGCATGCGGGCAGAGGCGAGGGGTGAAGACGCGCCGCACGCTACCATGGAGCGGGCGGCACTCCCGCGCCGCAATCTGCACGAGGAAACCTACTTCATGAAGCTGGGTCTGGGACTCTATCGCCACATGCTCGACGACGAGCACTTTGCCTTTGCCGTGCAGGCCGGTTGCACGCACCTGATCGTGCATCTGGTGGACTACTTCCGCCAGGGCGAGGCTAACCCCGCGCACAACCAGCCCACCGGCGGCAAAGACAAGCCCTGGGGCCGCGCTGGCGACCCGGACAGGCTGTGGACCGCCGCCGAGCTGATCGCCCTGCGCCAGCGCATCGAGGCCGCAGGCCTGAAGCTGGAGGCCATCGAACACCTGGACCCGGCGCACTGGCACGACATCCTGCTCGACGGGCCGCAGCGTCCGCGGCACATCGAAAACGTGAAGGCAATTCTCCGCGCCATGGGCGAGGCGGGCATCCCCACGCTGGGCTACAACTTCTCGCTGGCCGGGGTGTGCGGACGCGTGACAGGCCCCTTCGCGCGCGGCGGCGCCGAGTCCGTGGGCATGGACGGACCGGTAGAGACGCCCATCCCGAACGGAATGGTGTGGAACATGGTCTACGACCCCAACGCCCCGGCGGGGACGCTGCCTTCCATCACCCACGATGTGCTGTGGCGGCGTCTGCAGCGGTTTCTTGAGGATGTGCTGCCTACCGCCGAGCAGGCCGGGGTGCGTCTGGCTGCGCACCCGGACGATCCGCCGACGCCCACCATGCGCCAGCAGCCGCGGCTGGTCTATCAGCATGCGCTCTATCAGCGGCTGATTGACGTCTCGCCCAGCCCCAGCAACATGCTGGAGTTCTGCCTGGGAACGCTGGCGGAGATGACCGAGGGCGACCTGTACGAGACAGTGGACCGCTACAGCGCGCAGCAGCGGCTGGCCTACGTCCACTTCCGCAACGTGCACGGCAAGGCGCCGCGTTACCAGGAGACGTTCATTGACGATGGCGACGTGGACATGCTGCGCATCCTGGCCATTCTGCATCGCAACGGCTTTGACGGCGTGCTCATCCCCGACCACACGCCGCAGATGAGCTGCGCGGCCCCCTGGCATGCGGGCATGGCGCACACGCTGGGCTTTCTGCGCGCGGGCATCATGGCCGTGGAGCGTGGCTTCAACCCGCTGCGCTAGCCGCAGCGGATGTGCCGCAATGCGGTTGCCCGGCCCGATGTGGGGGTGTATTCTCGGTTCTGTCTGCGGGCAACGCGCGTCTTTGCCGGGTTCCGGGCAAAGCAGATGAGGTCGGCGCCGCCCCGGTTTGCAGGTTGCGCATGGAGCCGCAGCCCCACTACACCTAATCGGAACAAGGAACTGGCCGGGGAGTTGAAGAGCCTTCCCCCGCGGCCGGAAAGGATTGGACTGCCCTGATACTCGATCAATTCAACCTGAAGGGAAAGGTCGCACTCGTCACCGGATCATCGCGCGGACTGGGCGCGGGCATTGCCTTTGCACTGGCCGAGGCCGGCGCCAGCGTAGCCGTGCACGGCTCCAGCCAACTGCCGGAGGCCACGCTCAAGCAGTTGGAGAGCATGGGAACCAAGGCCCTGGCCCTGGTAGGCGACGTGGGCGATGCCGCCGTGTGCGAGCGCCTGGTGGAAGACACCGTCAAGCACTTTGGCCATATCGACATCCTGGTGAACAACGCGGGCACCATCCGCCGCTCGCCGGCCATTGAGCACTCTGAGGAAGACTGGCAGACGCTGCTGGATGTGAACCTCTCCAGCGTCTTCCGTCTGACCAAGCACGCCGGCAAGCACATGCTGGCGCAGGGATCGGGAAAGATCATCAACATCGCCTCGCTGCTCACCTTCCAGGGAGGCATCCGGGTGCCGTCGTATGCGGCGGCCAAGGGCGGCGTGGGCCAGTTGACCAAAGCCTTTGCCAACGAGTGGGCGGCGAAGGGCGTGAATGTGAACGCCATTGCGCCGGGCTACTTTGCCACGGACAACACTGAGGCGCTACAGAACGATCCGGAGCGGTCACGGCAGATTCTGGAACGCATCCCCGCCGGGCGCTGGGGCGAGCCGGAAGACCTGGGCGGCGCGGCTGTGTTTCTGGCCTCCGGCGCCAGCAACTATGTGCATGGCCACGTGCTGGTGGTGGATGGCGGCTGGCTGAACCGATAACGTTGTGGGCCGCGGATGCGTCCGCGGCCGCACTTTGCAGGGAGAGAGAACCATGGAAGCAAGTGGAGTGGTGTATACGCCCACCGGGGCAACGCCGGTAACCGAACCGGAAGAGGGCATGCAGCGCCAGGTGCTGGCCTACAGCCCGCAACTGATGCTGGTGCGGCATCACTTTGTGAAGGGCTGGGTGGGCGCCCGCCACAGCCACCCGCATCACCAGATGGTCTACGTGGTCAGGGGGCACATCCGCTTTGAGGCCCAGGGCCAGAGCTGGGAGCTGCGCGCAGGCGACAGCGTGGTGGTGGACGGCAACGTGGAGCACCAGGCCTCGGCGCTGGAAGCCTCAGAGGTGCTGGATATCTTCACGCCCTTCCGCGAAGACTACGCCTGAGTAGAATCCATGCCGCGCCAGCGAATGCACGGCGCGGTAAGCCGTTTTAAGGAAGAGGGGACACATCATGAAGATGCGTTGGTTTGGCTTTGCCGCGCTGGCCTGCCTGTTGGCGGCAGCGTCGGCGGTGTTCGCGCAGAACCCGGATATCACCGGCATTGCGCATGTGGCCTATCGGGTCAGCAATCTGGACAAGGAACTGGACTTCCTGCACAAGCTGGGCTACGAGGAGTCGTTCGCCTTCCAGAACAAGGAAGGCAAGACCAGCGAGGTCTTCGTCAAGATCAACGACACCCAGTTCTTTGAGGTGTATCCGCAGACCGAGCCTGCGCAGGAACTGGGCTGGATGCACATCTGCTACGAGTCCGGCGACCTGAATGCGCTCTACAAGACGCTGGTGGCGCACGGGCTGACGCCGCGTCCGGTGGAGAAGGCCGGCGCGGGCAACCTGATCTCGTCGCTGAAGGACCCCGAGGGCCGGGTGACGGAGTTCACGCAGTACATGCCTGGCTCCAAACATACGCTGGACCGCGGCAAGCATCTGGGCGCCAACCGCGTGGCCGACGCCATCGCCGGCGTCTCGCTGCCAGAGCCGGATATGGCCGTGGCAGAGAAGTTCTATGCCAGCGGGCTGGGCTTTGCCACCCGGCAGACGCAGATGGGAGTGCGCGTGCAGGTTACCGGCAAGCCAATGCCGTGGCTCATTCTGCGCTCGGCCTCAGGCAGCGCCAAGCCGGTTCTGGTCTTCCAGGTGGCTGACACTGCCGCCGCGCTCAAGCAGTTGCAGGCCGCCGGGCTCAATCCCGAGCAGCACGGACGCCGCATCCTGGTCAGCGACCCGGACGGCAACCTGATCGCCTTCATGCAGACGCGCATGCGCTAGGAAATCGTCGCAAAAAGCCAACTCCGGCCAGGGCAGCGGCCGGAGTTGGCTTTTTTGCTTTTCACTTCAGTTGCTTGCGGCGCGGGCCTCGGCGGCTCTTTCCTGGGCCAGCAGTTCGGCCAGCGCCTTCTCCGGGCAGATGTGATGCGCTTCCAGCAGGTCCAGTTCCCGCTCTGTCTCCACACACGAGGCGACGGTCATGAAGCAGTCCAGGCAGCGCGTGTTGTAGCTTCCATTCTCGTTTTGCGTGCGGCTATACATGGCTTGGCACCGTTGGTGCGGTGGAATTTGTACGATGCTAGCCATGCTCTTGTCTGTTGAACGTGATTTACGTCACCGCGCTCTGTGATGCGCTGCTTCCCACCACCGCCAGGCGCTATCGCTGCAGCAGATCGATGGGCTGGGTGAAGTCTGTGACGCGGATGTGCCGTGCCAGCGTGGGGTGCTGCCGTTCGAGGGCCAGGTACATCTCCCAGGCTACGCGCCGATAGCTGAAGTGGCCGGCCGGGGCGGAGCGCAGCTCGCTGATGTACTGGGCCTCGGCAAAGTCCATCTTGAAGAGCGAGCGGATGCGGGTGGCCAGCGGCAGCACGTAGAGTGCGGACTGCGCCGCCTCCGGCGCAGCGCTGGCGGCGATGCGTGCGCTGGCGGCGTGGGCGGCATCCAGCGCGGCGTGGAAGCCCGCCAGAGCGCCGGCTTCGGCGAGGATGTCCACCCCGGCTTCCATGTCGCCCGCGCCGGGCGTCTCGTAGCCATGCGCGGCGGTGAAGTCCTGGATGATCTGGGTACAGCGGCGGTGGCGGTGCATGTCGCGGAAGCCGCCAATGTCCATCAGAATGTCGAAACGCAGGGCGGCGCCGGCGTGGAAGGCGCGCAGGGCCTCGTCGTGACGGCCACGCTGGCGAATACCCAGATCCACAATCTCGGCCACGCGCGCGGCGGGCAGGGCGGCCACCAGGTCGCGAATCTGCCGGTAAGAGTGGTGACTGGCCGAGTAGAGCAGCGTGGCGGCCAGCTCCACCTCCAGCGACTCGGTACGCTCCACCAGATCGACCATCGGCGCGGAAGCAAGAGGCGCGCCGGCCAGCAGTTCGGCAGCGGCCTGGGCCAACTCGGCGCGGGTCAGCGTCTCGTACGCGTTGGCCTGGGCATACTTCACCAGCGTGGGCGCGGTGCGTACCTCGCGGACAAAGAGCTGCCGGGCCTCCTCGGCCAGCGCGGCAGAACCTGCCGCGTCAAGCTTGGCGGCAAAGGCCTGGGCGGCGCCGTTGTTCACGTTCCAGGCGGCGCCGGCAGCGGCCTCGCGCAGGCGGTTGCCCAGGTCGCGCACCTCGGCCACGGGATGCGTAAGCAGCCGCGACACCTGGGTCTCCAGCGTCCGTGCACTCACAATCTGGCCCAGTGAGGTGTTGGTGGCCAGCGGGAGCAGGTAGCGGGCCACGTCAAAGGCGCGGGCGCGCAGGGTGCGCTCGTAGGCTTCGGGCTTCAGCGTCTCCGGGCAGGCCACGCGGCGGCGCAGCGCCTCCAGCACGGAGGTGGTGGTGCGCTCGTAGATGGCAAAGAGGTTCTCGACGGTCTCGCAGTAAAGCTGCGCCGGTTCGGCGTGACCGCCAAAGTCGGGCAGGTACCAGCCGGACTTGAGGAAGTTCTGATAGCGGGTAGAACGCTCCTGGCCGTCCCAGCGCTGCTCGTCCACCAGCACGATGGCCGCCAGCAGGCTCAGGCGCTCGACGGCGAAGGCAACATGCGCCAGATCGGCGATGGAGCGATGCCCGTATTGAAAGTAGAATGTATTCAGAAACTGCTCGGCCCGCTGCGCATTCAGCTCAGTGAGCGACTCGCGCATGGAGAGGGCGGAGCGGGAGTACTTGGCCATGGCGTAGGCCAGCACTTCGGGATCGGCGCCGTGGATGGCGAAGACTTCGGTCTGAGTGCGGGCTCCGTGGGGGACAAAAGTTTCACTGGACATAGGATGGACTCGCGACCAGAATACGGCATAGGGGCAGGCGCACGTTTCTCTTCTGCTGGAATTCCGCCGGACGCGACGCGCCGCAGAGCGGGATGAAGCAGAATCCGAGGAGATGGCCATGCAGAAGTTCCTGATTCGGACCTCGCAGCGGCTCCGCCCAATTCCCATAGGGCGCTGGGCGGTGAACCAGTGCTGGAACGACCTGCTGTTTGCGCACTGGCCTCTGCCGCCGGCGCAGATGGCGGCCCTGCTGCCTCCCGGTCTGCTGGTGGACACCTTTCAGGGCGCGGCATGGCTGGGCGTGGTTCCCTTCTGGCTGGACCGCCTGCGCTTTCGCGGCGCGCCCGCGGCGGCCATCATGCGCGGATTTCCTGATCTGAACCTGCGCACCTACGTCCGCGACCAGGCCACCAATTCTCAGGGCATTTATTGCTTTTCCATCGACGCCAGCAACCTGCTGGCCGTGGCCGGCGCGCGGCTCTTCTATCAGCTTCCCTATCACTGGGCGCAGATGCAGATGGAGCGGCGTGGCGCCAGCGAGTTTGCCTTCTACAGCAGCCGCCGCCTGGCCGGCCGGCCGGTGGTCTTCAAGGCACGGTATCGCGGCCTGGGCCCCACCCGGCGCACGGTGGAGATGCGGCCCGGCTCCATCGAATACTTCCTCACCGAGCGCTGCTGCCTGTTCACGCTCGACGGCAACGGCCAGCCGGTGCGGCGCAACATGCACCATGTGACCTCGCCCTTTGAGGACGCCGAGGCAGATATTGCCTGCAACGACCTGCCCGGCGTGATCGGCCTCAGCCTGCCGGACACCCCGCCGGTGCTGCACTACTCGCGCCGCCAGGCAGTGTACATCTGGCCCTCCGAGCCGGTGCGGCTGCCGCTGCCGGCACGGCCGGTGACGGTGGCGGTGACCCCTTCGTAATTGCAGGGCCCTGCTCCGGTGCGCGCTACCGCATCGAGGCACATCCCCGCACAGGCACCACAGCCCACGACGATTCTGGCGGATGCGCCGCCGAGTTAAGGCTGTTCCCGGATGCCAAGTCCGCACCGGACAAGGCCTTTCAGCAGGCCTTGAAGTGCGGCATTGACGCCCGGCACGGACGCGCGGCATTCAAGCCCGGCTCGACAGCGATCGCATCCTTCCCAGCGCACTTCCCCGCGCAGTCGCTCTGCCCCGGTGGCGTGCCGCATTGTCCGGGGTCGGCGTGGTCTTGTAAGCTGATGGGTGATGCGCCTTTCAGTTCGTTTTATCGCTCCTCTTGCCGCTGTTGCCGTCTTCGCGTTGTGTGCCGGAACCGGCGCGTATGCCCAAACCTCCAGCTCGCCCAGCGGAGCCAACCAGCGCACGGGCATTGGCACCTACACCCCCGGCGACCCGCTGGCCGGCGTGACGTATGACAATCGCTACGATGTTTCGCTGGGCATGGCCTACGCCCACATCAAGGCCGGGCCAAACCTGCTGCAGGGCGCGAACCTCGGCGGTCTGGACGCCAGCGGCTCTTACTGGCTGACCCGGCGCTGGGGCGCGGAAGGCACCTTCCGTCCTTACCTGGGCACCAGCGGCGCGGGTCCCAACTCCGCCAACATCAAGGGCCCCTTCGTCTCGCAGTACATCTTTGCCGCCGGCCCGGAGTGGCTCGGCCCTCACAACAAGCACGGCGACCTGATCGCCCACGTGCTGGTAGGCGGCGCGCACGGCAACTTTGAGCAGGACCTGCGCGGCAACTCGCCCTCCATTGTGGGCTTCTACAACAACCAGACCGCGCTGGGCATGGTGATGGGCGGCCATATGGACCTGAATCGCTCCGCGCACTGGGTCTTCCGCATCACCCCCGACGCCATCCTTACCCGCTACAGCACCAACTACGGCTCGCACCTCACCCAGACCGATATCAACTTCGCCATTTCGGTGGGCCTGGAATACAAGTTCAAGCGGAAGCGGTAAGGCAAGGCTCCGCACCCGGTAACACCCGCGGCAGGCGATTCAAAACGCCTGCCGCAGTTTTTTTGCCGCTCGTGACACTCCCGCCACACAACAGCCCCCGCCCTTCCTCTTTCATCCGCCCGAAATTTCGTATCTCTCTTCGCCGGGCCGGTGCATGCAGGCTGCTAACTTCATCATCCGTGTGGTATTCTCCACCGTTCGGTGATGGTTGCGGGTTGGTGCCGCGTACCAACATCGTGTTTCGGATTGCGGCACTTTCAAGGATTCCCCAAGGAGGTTTCGCGCGTGATAATCCTAACCATAGAAAGGCGGGGGCTATGGACATGAAAGATACTCTGGGGGTGTTGCTCGCCGGGGGAGCCGGCGAACGGCTCTTCCCTCTGACGCGCGACCGGGCTAAACCGGCGGTGCCGTTTGGCGGTCACTATCGCATCATCGACATCACGCTCTCCAACTGCATCAACTCCGGCCTGCGCCGCGTCTACGTGCTTACCCAGTACAAGGCGCTCTCGCTCAACCGCCACATCCGCGAGGGCTGGACCGGTATCGTGGCCCAGGAACTGGGCGAGTTCTTTGAGCTGATGCCCCCCATGCAGCGCACCGGCTCCAACTGGTACATGGGCACCGCCGACGCTGTTTACCAGAACATCTACTCCATCGGCAGCGAGCAGCCCAGCTACGTCATCATCCTCAGCGGCGACCACATCTACAAGATGGACTATAGCCGCATGCTGGCCTACCACAAGGAGACCAAGGCCGACGTTACGCTGGCCACCCTGCCCATCGCTCCCGATGAGGTTTCGCGCTTTGGCGTGGTCGAGGTCAGCCGCAGCGGCGAGGTGCTGGGCTTCCAGGAGAAACCAGCCACCACCAACATCCGCTCCCCCTTCAACCCCAACGCCGTGGATGCTTCGATGGGCATCTACATCTTCAGCACAGAGACGCTGCTCAAGGCCCTCATCGCCGACGCCGAAGATCCCGACTCCAAGCACGACTTCGGGCACAACATCCTGCCCAATCTGCTGGGCAAGAAGAAGATGATGGCCTACAGCTTCGTGGATGAGAACAAGAAGCAGGCCCTCTACTGGCGCGACGTGGGCACGCTGGACGCCTACTACGACGCCAACATGGACCTGTGCTCCGTCTCGCCGATCTTCAACCTCTATGACAAGAACTGGCCCATCCGCACGCGCGTCCGCCAGTATCCCCCGGCCAAGTTCGTCTTCGGCGAGCCGGGCCGCTCGGGCATGGCCGTCAACTCCATCATCACCGCCGGCGTCATCATCTCCGGCGCCGTGGTGTCCAACTCCGTGGTCTCGCAGGATGTGCGCGTCAACTCCTACTCTGAGGTGGACTCGAGCATCATCTTCTCCCACGTCAACATCGGCCGCCACTGCCGCATCCGCCGGGCCATCATCGACCGCCACGTCCACATCCCCGAAGGGACGGTCATCGGCTACGATCCGGCCGAAGACAAGCGGCGCTACTTCGTCACCCCCTCGGGCCTGACCATCGTGACCCGCGATGTGTCGATGTTTGAGAACCCCGTGGATCCCGAGTTCTCGCGCAGCTACTGAGGCGCAGGCAATCGCACCGGCCCCGGACGCACCCCGCTCCGGGGCTTTTTCATGGAAGTCTGGTATTCAGGGACCCAGCTACACCGTCGTCCAGACTGGAGGCGGAGTCCACTGCTCCCTCAGGCCGCAGACGTCCCTGTTCCCAGTGCAAACCCGCGCGCCGACTCCAGCAGTCGCGCCACCGCTTCCTTTGAGCAGGACTCGGTGTAGATGCGCAGCAGCGGCTCCGTGCCGCTGGCCCGCAGCAGCAGCCAGGTCTCCGCGCCGTTGGGCTTGCTCTTTGCCTCAGGATTGTCCAGGTAGAACTTCACCCCGTCCAGCGTATCCACGCGCAGCACCGGCATGCCGGCAAACACCGCATCGCCGGCCTGGACCGCCCGGGCCCGCGCAATCGCCCCATTCTTCACCTCGTCGGGAATATGCAGATCGATGCGCCCATACTGGTGCTCGCCGTACTCCGCCTGCAGGTCGGCCACCAGCTGGCCCAGCGTCTTGCCTTCCTCAGCCATCACGTTGGCCAGCAGCAGCGCGTTCAGCAGGCCGTCGCGCTCCGGCAGGTGGCGCTGGAAGCCGATGCCGCCGGACTCCTCGCCGCCCATCACGATCTCCCGCTCCAGCATGTAGTCGCACACAAACTTGAAGCCGATGCCGTGCTCGATCAGCTCGCGTCCATGCCTGGCGCAGATGCGGTCCAGCATCTTGGTGGTGTTGAAGGCGCGGGTCACGGCGCCCGGCCAGTTCTTGCGCCGCAGCACCCAGCTCAGCAGCACAGAAAAAATCTTGTGCGGATCGACGAAGTTGCCGTGCTCGTCCGTGGCGCCAATGCGGTCCGCGTCGCCATCCGTGCACAGGCCGGCATGGCAGCCGTGCGCCACCACCGCCTCGCCCAGCGCGCGAATATGCGGCTCAATCGGCTCGGGATTGATGCCGGGAAACAGCGGATCGACGTAGCCGCGAATCTGCACATGCTCCACGCCGATGCGGGTAAAGATCTGCGACAGGATGGTGCCGCCCGCGCCGTACATGGAGTCGATAACAAACTTCATCCCCGAGCGCGCAATCAGGTCCAGGTCGGCAAAGCTCTCAATGGCCCCCAGATAGGCGGGCAGGAAGTCGATCTCGCGAATCTCCGCCGGCCGCTCCGCGCGCGGCGCAGGCTTGCCCAGGTGCGACTCGATGCCGGCCATGATGGAGGGCTTGCCCGAGCCGCCGTACCACGCCTTGTACTTCACGCCATTCCACTGCGCCGGATTGTGCGACGAGGTAATCATGATGCCCCCCGCACACTGGTGCTCGCGCACGCCAAAGCTCAGCGCCGGCGTGGGCACGATGTCGTGCGAAAGCAGCACAGGAATGCCCGCGTCGGCTACCACTTCGGCACAGGCGCGGGCAAAGGCCCGCGAGCCGAAGCGCGTGTCATAGCCGATGCATAGCCCCTCGGCGGGCAGCTCCTGCGCACGCACATAAGAGGCGATGGCCCCCGCGGCGATGCGTACATTGGCAAAGGTAAAGTCGTCGGCGATAACACCACGCCAGCCGTCGGTCCCAAACTTGATCTGTGGATGAGCCATAGCGAATGATTCCGGATCCTATATACGAGAGTGTACTCAACCGGGCCGCCGGATAGAGTCCCGGCACAGATCATCCTGACTGCAGAGAAAAAACGGGAACCTTGCGGGCAGTTCTGAAACTGCCTGCACGGTTCCCGTTACGCTTCGTACCGCATGGTCATGCGGAGGGAGGTTTGCTCTACTGGCCGGCCAGATTTCGCTTGCGCGCGGCATCCTCAGCCCGCGCCTGGGCATCCAGTCCATGCGTGGGATCGCGGTGCAGAACCTTGCGCGAGATGTCTGGCCAGAACTCCTGAAACAGCGAGCCCACTCCGCCCTCGGCGGTCACAATCAGGCCGTTGGTAAAGGTCAGCTCCACGCCCGAGTCGCTGGAGGGATAGTACAGGTTGGAGATCGCGCCGGATATGATGTTGCCGCCCACGTTGGAGATGTTGGGCTGCCATTTGCGGCTCTTGTCGCCCTTGCAGATCACCGCCGTGGCCAGCGCATAGAGCGTGCGATGCATGGCGGTGCCATGGCCCAGCCGGAAGTACCGCGGGTCCTGGTGCAGCAGCGCCGGCAAAAAGCCGTTCCCGATCATGGTGCCATTGAAGGAGTCCAGGTAGGCCGCCCCGGAGCGCTTGAAATAGCCCTCCGGTCCCCAGCCAAAGCCGCTGTCGTCGTCATTCAGCTCGTGGTAGCCGGCCACCAGAAACGATGAGCCAAAGGTAACCGGGTCTACCGCCGAACGGAAGGCCAGGCTGATCTTTTGTCCGGCGGTCATCGGCGCCGCATCCGCACGATAGGAGGTGTTGAAGGCCGGCAGAATCCCTGCAATGCGCTGCTTTTCCTCTTCCTTGATTTCCTGTGCGGCCTTCGCGCGCTGGTCCTGATCCGCCTGGGACCGTGCGCTGGCTGCCTCTGCCGCCTGCTGTGGCGCGGGCGCATCCGGAAGCGCCTCCACGCGCGCCATCTCCACACCCGCCTGTTGAGCCAAAAGAGGGCAGGCGCCCCCGGCAACAGCCAAACTGCCTAGCAGCAGGCCTGAAACGGCAACACTCAAACGCATGCAATCACCCAGCCAGAAGAAATGCCCGTGGCACAGCGTTTGAATCCGGCCGGCGCAGCGGGGAAAAAATATCACTGTGCGCTGCCCAGGCAAGAGGCACACGAAACCTCACCCCCTGCCCGGGGAGCTTCAACCTTGTAGACACGGGTCTGAGTATTTAGACGCGGCTTGCCCCGCCGGGGACGACAAAAATTCCCGCTCGGTTCGCCCCGGCGCACCCCATGCTGGTACGCCGCCAGGCGCTTCCGCTGTTTTCCTTGAAGAATCTTCTACTTGGCGGGCGCAGGCTTGGCCGGAGCCGCATCCGCCGGCGTGCTCTGCGTCTTGAAGATGGCCTCCATCGCCTGCACCATCTCCTCGCGCATGGCCTTCGAGCGCTCCTGCACATTCTGCATCACCATGGGCATGAACTCCCGCATGATGGCCGGCTGTGCATCCAGCAGGTGCTGCCCCGCGGGCGAGCTGTAGAACGCGATAAACGCATCCACGTCCGCGCGGCTCACATGCCGCTGGTACACCGCCGACATGTCATCGAGCATCTGCTCCACCGGGTAGATGTTCATGGCCTTTTCCATGTAATTTTTCATCACCTGGGCCATGGCCTCCTGCTGCTCCGGCGTGGGACCTTTGCCGTCAGTCTCCTTGGCCGCCATCGCCTGCATCTGCTGCCGCATCTGCCGCTCCACCAGCGTCGGCATCATCTGCGTGAGCGACTGCATCTGCTGCCGGATGCGCATCACCTCAAACAGCTTCTGCAACTGCTCCCGAGTCGCCTGCTGATCCGCCGGAATCTCCGCCGGCTGGGCCGTTTCCGCCACGGGCGCCGGCTGCTCCGCGGGCGCCTGGGCAAATGCCCCACAGGACGTGAGGGCCAGGCCCACCGCCGCCATCCATATTGCTCGCTTCATTGTTGCCTCAAGCTTTCTGCGGCGGGCCCGTGCTGCATGGCACACAACCGCGGCCTCCCTGTGGGGAATCTGCCGTTACTCTACGCCCGTTGCAGGGCAAAGTCGATGAAGCCGCGCTCGGGATCGGTGGAAATCAGCTTCGCCGTGATGCGGTCGCCCACATCCAGCCCCTTGCCGCCCTCCACCAGCATGCCGTCCACGTGCGGATCAAAGGTGCGGATGAAGGTGCCGTATTTATTCACGCCGGTCACAATGGCGCGATAGCTCTGCCCGATGTGCTTATGCAGCACCACGGCGGCAATGCGCTTCTGCATCTCCCGCTCCACCTTGCGCGCCGCATCCTCCATCAGCGTGCAGCGCTGGGCAATGCCATCCAACTGACCCGCCGTGTACGGCTGCCCGGCTTTGGCCAGCCACGCCTTCAAAATCCTCTGCGTCACCACGTCCGGAAAGCGCCGGTTGGGCGCCGTGGAATGCGTGTAGTCCTGCACGGCCAGGCCAAAGTGTCCCGGCGGCGGCTGATCCGGCCGCACCAGCACGTATTCGCCCGGGCCCATCAGCTTCACCACTGCCAGTGACAGGTCAGGAAAGTGGTCTGGGTCTTTCCGCTTCTGCGCCAGCAGAAAGTCGTTCAGCGCCTTCGAGTCCGGCTCCAGCGGCAGCGTCGTGCCCAGCCGCGCCGCCACCTGCACAATGCGCTCCCAGCGCTTGGGCGTGCGCACCACGCGGCGAATCGACGGCACCCGCGCCTCGTCAAAGATGCGGGCCACCACGCCGTTAGCCGCCACCATGAACTCCTCAATCAGGCTGGTGGCGCGGTTCTTCTCCAGACGCGTAATCTCCACCGCCTCCTCGGCCAGCATCACCGGGCGCGTCTCGATCGTCTCCAGATCCAGCGCGCCATGCTGAAAGCGGCTGTCCAGCATGCGCTGCGCGGCCTCGTCCTGCAGCCGCAGTTGCGCGGCCAGCTTCTGATCGGCCGCCACCTTGGCCGGGGACGGTCCGGTGCCCGCCAGCCACGCGCCCACGCTGGGATACGCCAGTTGCGCCCGGTTGTGCACCAGCGCGCGATAGGCCTTGCCGTCCGCCACGCCGCCCGCCTGGTCCACGGCAAACTCCACCACCATGGCTACGCGGTCTTGATTCTCATTCAGTGAGGTGATCCCCTCGGAGAGATCGGTGGGCAGCATGGGAAACACCTTGACGCCGGTGTACACCGAGGTGGTCTCGCTCTGCGCATGGCCGTCGATCACCGTGCCGCGCTGCACCCGCGCATCCACATCGGCCACGCCCACCAGCACACGGATGCGGCCATCCGGCAAGCGCTCCGCCCACTCAATCTGGTCCAGGTCTTTGGACGTGTCGTTGTCAATGGACGACCACAGCAGGCTGCGCAGATCCTGCACGCCCTCCGTGGGCAGCCGCCCGTCCTGCGCAGCAATGGCAGCCAGTTCGTTCACTGTGCCAGTAGGAAAGTCGGGCTGAAAACCGTGTTCGAGCATGGCGGCATGCGCAGCCGCAGACAGGTTGTAGTGAAAAGGGTGACCGCCACCATGCATCGGGGAGTGCGCTCCTTGGACGCAACACGCCAGCCTATCATGCAGGGGACC
>DAIDGZ010000098.1 GCA_027452125.1 Acidobacteriaceae bacterium
GCACTTCAATCGCCCACCCCGCAGCATCGAGGTCCATCTGCCGTGGTTTATGCGCGTAGACAGCGTCACGGTGGACGGCGCGCCGCTCACCTATGCCTGCAAGACGCCGTGCAACGGAGGATCCATCTCCGTGCCCGCAGCCGCGCGCGAGATTCGCCTGCACTGGACCATGAGACCCAACACGCCGCAGCTCAGTTACGACCACACCGTCGCCGCCTACAAAGCCGAGTACGCGCGCCGCTACAACGCGCTCATGCACGGCCAGAGCGCACATCAATAGGGCTTTGCGCACGAATCTGTAATGCCAGTTGATTTTGGCGTTTATTGAGAATCTTGGCCGACCCACGACCGAGGATGATACATGCTTCGCATTTTTTCGAGCGACAGATGGGCTGGCACGCGCAGTGGGTGTGGTGAAGATCGAGTCGGAGTGAATCGCTCACAGACGGGCAGATCGACTACCGGAGCATCTTTGTTACACCCATAAGGACGGTTGAGGTTCGTGTGATCCTGCCCTCCGCGCGATAAAGCTGCGCGGAGGATGAGACACCCGGCGCATGGCCGATTACAAAGTTGTAATTACCTGTTCCCCCCGAAAAACTGCGTGCTATCCTTGCCACAATCTTCTGTTGCGGTTGAAACGGAAGGGGGAATCACTGTGTCCGCAACGGCCCTGGAGCCACCTCTTGCCCCGCAACGAACTGCTGCGCGCAGACGATTGATTTTTCTGCTGTGGCTCGTTGCTCTCATCTCCCTGGGTGAACTGGCCATCGTAGGCCCTATCGGCAACGACGTGTCGCAGTACTGGTCCGCCATCCGGTCGGTCAAGAGCAGAGCCTCGCCCTATGCCGGCAGCATTGCCGCGCTGCGCGCCTATCACAACCGTCCCACGCGCGCCGCCGGCGATCATGCTCCACTGATCTTCTGGTATCCGCCCCTAGCCATTCCTCTTCTGCGTATGCTGTCGCTGTCTCCGTCGTGGCTGGCGGGTGCGCTTTACTTTGTCGCACTGGCAGCGGCGTTTCTGCTACAACTGCGCGCAGGCTACCTGATGGCTACCGAGAAGGATCGTGGTTGGCTCGTTTTTCTGCTGCCCTTTGCCGCCTTCTTTCCTGGCCTACTGGCGGATCAAAGCATTCTCTGCGGAAATATTGCCTATCTTCTTTACGGGCTGCTCCTTACTGCGGCGATCTCCGGCTGGAAGCAGAACAAGTGGCTTTGGTTTTATCTGGCCGTAGTCTTCGCTTCGATCTTCAAGCCCCAAATGATGCCCCTGCTTGCCTTTCCAGTGCTGACCGGAAGACGGCAGTGGGCGCCGGCGTCGGTGGCTGGCGCGGTGAGCTGCCTGCTGTTTGCCATCCAGCCATTCATCTGGCCCGATAGGTTCCTGGAGTTCCTTCTGACGGTCCACCTGGCCACCGACTGGTCACACGACTTCGGCTTTGGCCCCTCCGGGGTTCTAAGTCAATCGCTTTGCACCATGAACAAGCCGTATTCCCCCGCGAACATTTTCTTCTACCTCGCATGGGCCGCGGCTCTAGGAGCCTTGATGCTGGCGATCCGCCGCCTAGTGGATAGCCACCCGCACCTGCGCGAAAAATGGATTCCTTTGGCGCTTGTCGGGGCCGTGCTGCTGAGCCCGCGCATCAAGGAGTATGACACCGCCGCGCTCACTGTGCCCATGCTGCTCATCGCCTGGAATGCTTTGCTGCAGGGACAAGAGTGGTTGGCGCAATGGAAAGCAAAGCGCGTCTTCGGTCCTGCCCGCCAGAACACGGAAAGAGCCGCACTTGGGCCGCGGCGCGGAAATGCTCACGGGCTGGGGCTGATACTGCTGGGATCCGGCTGCTTCGCCACCTGTAACGTCATCGACATCCTGTGGGGAGATTGGGTTCCAACTGAACTGTTGCTCCTGCTTCTGGTTTTTTCCGCGGGACTCTGTGCGCTATGGAGCCAGAGAACTCATTCCCCTGTCGACTACCCGGTGGCGGATGGCGCACCCTAAGTTTTTGGTGCCTGGGCCTACCCACAACCGAAGTTGGTCTATCCTTCGCTTTTTCTGGCTAAGGATGGGCTGGCACGAACCTTACTCATGGGCGGGAATAGAATTCTCCGGTGATGACAAGGCACGCCCGCTGCCGGCAGTGCATGACCTGCGCTGAAAGCCTCGTACAATCGAACCATGGACGCCGTGCGCATTGACAAATGGCTCTGGGCGGCTCGCTTCTTCAAAACACGCGCCCTGGCCTCCCGAGCCTGCGACCTGGGCCGCATCGAGTCAAACGGTCTTCGCACCAAGCCTGCTCGCGAAGTTCACGCAGGCGACCGTCTCCTGGTCGAAAACGATGCCGGCCGCTTTGAGATCGAGGTGCTTGCCCTGAGCCACGTCCGCGGCCCGGCTCCAGTCGCCCAGGCTCTTTACAGAGAAACCGAGGCCAGCCGCGAAGC
>DAIDGZ010000099.1 GCA_027452125.1 Acidobacteriaceae bacterium
GAGCACCGCCTCCGGAGTTTCGCCGTCCTTCTTGCGCTCTGGTGCTGCTGCTTTCTCCCGCTCTGCAGCTGGGCAGGCCCCATCCACCTGCACCAGGATCATCGCCGGTTCATTCACCTGTATGGCGATCTGTGCCTTGCCCGAGGTGAGATCGAGCGCTCCGCTCTTGAGCAGGGTCGCGTTGTTCTGCTTCGCGGTATAGGTGTAGTGGCGGCAGGTGGTCTTCGGCGTTGTTGCCACATCCCATCCCGCGGTCTCGCCCAGCGCATAGATGCCTGACGAATGAAAGGGTGTGAAGGCGAGCTGCTGCTGCGCCATGGCAGGCGCGGCGGAACAGAAGGCAAGGGCCCCAGCCAGCGCGCACGTGCTCGCAGCGCACAGTGTTTCCCGAATCATGAAACCTCCGTGGAATTGGAAGGAAGCGGACGCACACCATTCCAACACACATGCCCACGGCTGCGCGAGTCGGGGGCGTTTTACCTTCTGCAATCGCACAGTCATCAAACATTCACGTTGCTGTGACAGTTCGTTAACGCCGCTTGGCCAGAGTAATAAGCAGCCGCCGTTACACGTAAGTCTGGCGGCAGCTCTGCCCCGCGCTCGTTCGGGGACGTTCCCCTTGCAATCACAAAAAACATAGGTTCGTGCGCCAAACAATGGGTCCGTACGCAAATACAAAGTAGGAGTTTGTTGAATGCTTCGTAAATGGATCATCAGTGCCAGTGTGGCGCTGTTTGGTTGTAGCATGTCGTTTGCCGCGACTGTCCAGGTTCAGGGTAAAGTTGCGGATGCCTCGGGAGCCGTGATCCCCAACGCTGTGGTGACGCTCACCGATCTCACCACCAGCAAGCCACAGCACGTTACGACCGGCGCGGATGGCCGGTTTTCATTCATTGTCATCGCGACCGACCCGCAGATCGTGAGTGTGCAGAAGTCGGGATTTGATTCGTTTTCGCAGAAACTCACCGCGGCTGCGCTTGCCTCTCCGGTTAAGGTTACGCTGAAGGTGGCCAGCCTGGCCTCCAGCGTGGTGGTTCGTGGCACTGTAGATCCTGAAGCCAAGCCGGTGCCCAGCCGCGAGGATGTGATGCTGACGCCGGACACGCTCCGCGTTCTCGACCGCAAGCAGCTGGATGCTGCCGGTCCCATGGCGGGCGGTGCGCAGATGATCCAGTCCACCCCGGGCGCCAATGTCATCGGCTATGGTGAGACCGGCGCCACCAAGTTTACGGTGTTGCTCAATGGCATCCAGCAGGGATGGGCGGGTGAGAACACGGGCTTCACGGCTCCGGGCTCGCTGGGTGTCACATTTGACGGTATTCCGGTGGCTGACCTGTCTACCGGCCTGTGGCAGTCGGCCACCATGCCCCAGAATCTGGTGATGCAGAATCTTGCGGTCACCTACGGTCCGGGGCAGCCTATGAATCGCTGGTACAACGACATTGGCGGATCGATCGAGTTTACGCCGATTCAGCCGACGGTGGACCGCCACCTGAGTGTTCAGGTAACGGACGGCCCCTATGGTCAGCAGGACTTTGCCTTTGTTGGCAACACCGGCCGCTTCCATGGCTGGTCCACGGTGCTCGGCGGCGGCCTTGGCCGTGGCGACGACTATCGCCCTGGCCCGGACGGCTTTGGCAACCCCGCCAAGGACGGTTCGGTCTATGGCAAGACCCTGCGTGACTTCTCGGCGGGCAGCCTGGCCTTCAGTGCTTTCTACGCCAAGTCCGGCGGATATCGCGCCCAGGTGATTCCCACCACAGACCAGGGACTTCTGGAGCCGGGCACGAACATCAGCTACAGCCAGGCCACCAGCGGCTTCTACAGTTCACTACCCTATGCGAATTACAACAAGTACGATACCAATGAGATGTTTCTGACCTATGCACGTCAGAACTTCTTCCTGACCCCAACCATGACGCTGCAGAACTCCACCTGGTTCAACTACATCCGGCGCTTCCATCGCCGCAATGAAGATACCCTCAATCAGGGATCTCAGGTGAATGAGTGGAATAATCCCCACACTGACATGTTGGGCGACCAGCTCGACTACTCCGTTGTACTGCCCTACAACACCATTCACTTTGGTGGATATTACCTGCAGGAGCGGTACAACACCCGTAACCTTTTCTACGACCCCGCCAGCGGCGGCAGCGGAAAATATGAGATCGTCAGTGCAGGCGCCAAGTTCCGCGACGGCATCTTCCGCGAAGATAATGCGGCCTTCTACGTGCAGGACGACATCCATCCAGTCGCGCGCATCCACATCATCCCCGGTTTGCGCGTTGTTGCCTTCAATACTGACTACAGCAACGTGGCCTATCGCGACTTCACCATCCTCAAGGGCGTAATTCCCTCCACGCGCTGCTCCATGTACTCCGACACGGGCTATGCCGGGACTGACCCGTTCTATGACATCTTCAGCCCCGACCGTTTCAATCCGGATGGTTCGCCAAACAATAAGCCAACCACCAACGCAAAGGACCAGGGTTCGATGTGCGGGGAGCATGCGGGTAGCTCCGCTCTTGAGCCCTCGATCGACGCTTCGGTCACGCCGGTGGACTGGCTGACCATCTACGGCGGGTACGACACCTCCTACCGTGCGCCCGCACTGGGTGGTGGTGGCGGCATGTTCCAGGCAGTCAGCCCGAAGTACTACATTCTGGCTGAGGGCAAGTACGCCCAGGTGGGCACCAAGGTGCACTTTACCCATGCGCCGGGCCTGGGGAACTTTATCGCTGGCGTGGACTACTTCCACCTGAATTACAACAACCAGGAACTCGACTATGAAACCGCCACCGGCGTCACTGGAACAGACGGCGGCAACTCCTTGTACAAGGGCGTTGATCTGTTCTTTGATGCCGATCCTCAGAGCAACCTTCACTTCTTCCTGAACTTTGCCGGAGAGACGGCGAACTTTACCAACTACGTTCTCGGCGGCACGCTGGCCCAGTGCGGTACGCCGTCCAATCCTGCCTCGGGTTGCACGTTCTACAACAATCTGCCGGTCTCGTACGTTCCGAACTACACGCTGAACACCGGCCTGTACTACGGCATTCAGCATCATCACAATGAACTGCTGGAACCGCGTCTATGGATTGAAAGCACCGGTTCCCAGCACATGTGGAACAACTACACCGGCGGACCGGACAAGCAGACCCAGCCCGCCTTCACCACGGTCAACATGTCGGTGATCGCGCCGCTCAAGTTCTTCGAGAAGCAGTCCGTGAACCTGCAGGTGGACATGATGAACCTGGCCAACTCGCAGTACAACGAGAACGAGTACATCTCGAGCGGTGGCTACTTCAGCGCACTTTGCGGCGCAAACAGCCCGAGCACCTGCTCTGGCGGTCCCTACATCAATGCCTACCCCGGCGCGCCGCGCTCTATCTACGGCAGCCTCAGCTACCAGTTCTAACCAGCTGCGTATCTGGCAGGAGCGGCGCACCCGTCCGCATTTGCCAGAGAACTCAATCCAACTTCGAACGCAGAAAGACCCGCCCTTCGAGGCGGGTCTTTTTCTTGCCGAAAAACAACCGGAAGAAGTGGGCTTATACGCCCACGCCGTACTCGCTGATCGCCTTTTTGCCGGCGTTGGAGTAGAAGTCGTAGGGGGTTCGCTTCTTGAACTTGTAGCGGCTGCGCAACTCGGCGCCCGCGTAGATGCCCAGGGCGGCCACGGCCAAACCGATGGAGAACCAGCCGATCATGCGCAGCGTTGTTGACTCACTGCTTTCTTCTGCCTGACCCGCGGCGCTGGATGGGATGATTTCTGGTTCGTTGGACATCGATTAAATTGGCCTCCTGCACCCTCATGATAGCGCAGTTCCTGCACGGCGGGCCGGGCCGCGCCGCCCTTCTGTTCATCCCTTGTTTACACAGTTGCTTCCACCCGTGCCAGCCATGCGGCCTTGGCGGAATCCGGCAAGAAGCTGGCCTGGATAGAGTTGGCCGCCAGCCGTCGCAGCTCTTCACGGGTGAAGCCCTGTTCGCTGTGTGCCAGCACGTACTCATTTTCCACATCGGAACCGAAGAACGCCGGATCGTCGGAGTTCAGGGTTACCAGCAGCCCACGATCAAAGTAGGCGCGCAGCGGATGCGTGGCAAAGCGGTCGCACACGCCGGTGCGCACATTCGATGTTGGGTTCAGCTCCAGCGCAATGCCATGTGTTTGCAACTCCCGAAGCAATATTTCGTCCTGAACGGCGGAAACCGCGTGTCCGATGCGCTCCGTGCCAATGGTCAGCGCCTCCCAGATGGCCTCGGGCCCGGTGGTCTCGCCGGCGTGGTTGGTGAGTCGAAGCCCAGCCTCGCGCGCCTCGGCGTAGAGAGCGCGATACGGCTCGGAGCCGGTGCGCCGCTCGTCGCCGCCCAGCCCAATACCGATGATGGAGGGATGTGCTGCCCGCATCTGCGCAGCCTTGCGAAACACTTGTGCACCCTCTTCCACGCTGAAGTGGCGCACCGCGTCGAAGATCCAGTAGAGGGTCAGCCCCAACTCGCGCTCGCCGCGCAGGCGGGCCCGCTCCAGCGCCGCAAAGATGGGATCGAAGCTCTCCGGCTGGTGATCACGCCAGTGATAGATGACGCCCACGGAGATGTACACCTCGGCATGCACCACACCCTGCTCTGCCAGCCGCTGCATCATGCGCCAGGAGGCCAGCTCATAGTCCTCGGGCGTTATCAGGCGCTGCGTCACCGCCTTGAAGGCCATGAGAAAGCCGGTAAAGTCAGTGAATCGATAGAGGGCCTCGGCGTCAGCCAGTGTGAGCGGAACAGCGTCATGGCGTGTGCTTAGCTCCACTAGTGTTGCGGGCAGAATGGCCCCTTCCAGGTGCAGATGCAACTCCGCCTTGGGCAGCCGCCGGATGAACTCGCGTATCTCGCTCACTCTTTGAGTGTAGCGGGCGGCGGCGCAACATTGGGCATGCGGATATCTGCCTGGTTATCCACAGCTATCCGGTCATTTCATGCGTGGCGATTGGCGTTCTGCTGCGCGACAATAGAGACCGAAGCCATGGAGACACCCGTGCCCGGCAAGCTGGAGCTGATCGTCGGACCCATGCGCAGCAACAAGACTGCCGAGTTGCTGCGCCGCGTGGAGATTCGCCGCCAGTACGCCCACCAATATGTGCTGCTGCTGAAGCCCAGCGCCGATACCAAGGCCGCTGCCGGTCATGTGGAGAGCCGCAACCAGAACGGCTGCGGCAAGATGGAAGCTATCGAGTTCCCCGCCTCCGACCCCTGGGCCGTGCTGCCCATCCTGGCGGAAACCGAGCAGCGCATCGGCAAGCGCGTGGAGTGCATCGCCCTCGACGAGGGGCAGTTTGTTCAGGATCTCTTTCTCTTTACCAAGCGCATGCTCGAGGCCGGGCATGACATGATGGTCTGCGGCTTGGAACTGGACTTTCGCGGCCTGCCCTTCGGCGAGATGCTCGATCTCTCCTGGCTGGTCCGCACCTACGCCGGCAACATCACCGAACTGGTGGCCTATTGCAGTTGCGGCGCCAAGGCCCTCTATCCACAGCGCCTAATTGACGGCAAGCCAGCCCCCTACGAGAGCCCCATTATCATGGCCGGTGACAACTACGAGCCCCGTTGCACCGAGCACTTCATCCTCCCCGGCCGCCCGCATTGATGCCTATCGCTTGAGCCATCGCGCCGGATGCGCGCAAAATGCTCTAGAGGGCCCCAGATGACGCCACCGGATCAAAATACGCCTGCGGTTCGCATCCTTCCTGGCACGCGCCTGCGTGTGGCCATGGTTTTGGCCATTGCCGCGGACATCGCGCAGATGATTTACTTTCCGCTGTTTTTCGAGGGGCTGGCCTCGCCCGCCGAGGATGCCGTGGACCTCTGCGTCTGCGCCGCTCTGACCAGCCTGCTCGGCTGGCACTGGGAGTTTCTGCCCTCGGCCTTTGGCAAGCTGGTACCGGTGTTGGACATGGCACCGCTGTGGACTTTGGCCGTGGCCAGCGTTTACCGCAAGTCCAAGCGCCTGGTGGAGTCCGTGGAGCAGGGAGTGAACCAAGCTAGGTGAGCTGCATCACAATACGCGGTTCGCGTTCGTGTCTATTCTGCTCCCGTGCAAGAGCAGGATTACATCTATCCCTCCCCGAGCGTGCCGCTGATGCAGGCCTATGAAGGCCGCTTTGAGTCAGTCTTTGTCGTCCTGCATCCTTTCATCCGCGTGCCGCAACAACTGGCCTGGAGTACGACGCATCGCTATCCCAATGACGCACAACTGACTTCGCATGGCGTATCCTGCACCTGGGCCGAGGTGGCGTCGGAGACCGGTCTCGGTTCCGCCGCGCACGTTAGCCAGACGCTGCTCACCGCCATCGGCGTGCTCCCCGACTACCTAGCAGACCTGCCCGCGCGCGACACGCTACAGCGCTATCTGGAGATACATCCAGTGTGGATGCCGACCGAGGGCCGCTTTGAGCCGCTGTTACAGCCGGCTTTTTTGCAGGTTTTTCGCATGGCCGGATACGAGGAGCTGATCTACGTCCCCGAGTTTCCCCAGTCCGATCCGATCGTGCACCTGTCTATTGCGGAGTTGCGCCACGGAGCCATGCCGTTTCCCAGTTGCGGAACCCTTCTCGCCCCCGACATGTCCTTCCTTTTCACTGTGGACTGGGATAGCTTCTTTACCCTCTTCTACGGCGAACGCGCGTTTGTATCCGCTGCCGCCCGCGCGCTACATCTGGAGGGTTTCTTCGCTAGTCCTAATACCGAGCATGCCTGGTTCAACTACAACCTGGGCTGTGCTACGGTGACTGTCTCTCCAGAGGACTGGTCGCAGCTTTAGCTCATTCGTATCACGTGCTTTACGCCATCATATGCAGGCTCGCCAGCTTGTCCGGTTAAGCTGAAGTGGAAACGATGCCGCGCGTATCCCGTCCAATAGCTGCACGCGCAATTCATCCCCATCTTCGTGGAGCTCTTCTGATGACCCTGAATGTGATGACTGAACGCATGCCCATGGATGCGGAGCTACGGCTCTATCTGGACGAGATCAGCGCACCCGCCGCGCCAACAGCACCACCGTCTCCCGAGGTGCGCCGTGCGCTGATGTTGAACGCGCTGAAGGCCCGCCCGTCGATCACCGGACTGCCGAACCGTGTGCAAGTGCGCGAACTGACGTTGCGCCCCGGGCTGGGAGGCCGGCTCTACACCCCACCCGATGCCGCTTCGCCGTTGCCTGTACTGGTCTACCTGCATGGTGGTGGCTGGGTGGTGGGCTCCAGCGCTACGCACGATCCCTTTTGCCGCCTGCTTAGCGAGGCTGCCGGCGTCATGATTCTCTCGGTGGACTACCGGCTGGCACCGGAGGAACCATATCCCGCCGCGATCGAGGATACTCTGGAAGCCTTCAGCTGGGCCGCGGCGTACGCGGCGGAGCACGGAGGCAACACGCAGCGCCTGGTGCTGGGGGGCGACAGCGCTGGCGCTAACCTGGCTGCTGTGGCCACTAATCGGCTGTGCACGACGGAGGAGGGTCCCATGCCAGTCGCTCAGTTGCTGCTCTACCCGGTGACCGATCATCCCAGCACCGGCCACGCGTCATACGTCGAGAATGGACCCGAGTGCGGGCTGGACGGCAACCTGATGCGCTGGTTCTGGGAGGCATATGCGCAGAATGCGGACCCAGCCAACGCAGATCTCTCGCCGCTACGCATTCCCGCAGTACCCGCGCTGCCGCCGACTCTGGTGGCCACGGCGGAGTACGATCCGCTGCGCGACGAGGGAATCGCTTACGCGGAGAAGCTGCGAGCCGCCGGTGTCCCCGTTACCCACCTGCACGCACCCGACATGCATCACAACTTCCCTGTGCACCCGGGAACGGTGATGCGGTTCCGCCAGTCGGCCATCGCGCTCGACGAGTTTGCGCTGTGGCTCCGGCGGACGGTATAGGGCCGCTACATCCACTCTGCCGTGTACGGCCAGCGCGTGGGCCGCAGAGTCATGTATTGCACTATGCGGGGCAGCCGGCCGCGGTTGGGGCTGCTGGCGTGAGGCAGGGCGTGGTGCCAGATCACCAGATCGCCGGCGCGGCCCGCGATGGGCACTAGTCCCGGCTCGCTGCGTATGGCCTGACGCGGGTCAGTTCCTGCGGGCAGACTGTGCAGCCAATCCGGCAGGCGGCGGTGGAAGCCGGGGATGCAGCAGAAGGCTCCTTGCTCGGCAGGCGTGTCGGTGAGATAGAGGATGCCCTGTACGCCAAATATGTGCGGTGCGGCCAGCGTCATATCCCAGTGAATGAAAGGGCCGGGGAACCGCCAGCCGGGACGCTCGGGCGGATTGAACCCGGCCTGGTCCACAATCGGCCATAGGTCTTCGCGGTCCCAGAGATCGGCGAAGGCGCGCATCACACGCGGCGCAGAACGATTGGAGGTGAGCGCGGGATGGCGATAGAGCGGCACCCAGATCGTGGCCGCATCGAGTTTGCCATACCAGCTTGCGGGATCATTCGGGCTGGCTCCAAGAAAGCCGTAGATGGTCTCGGCAGCAGCTTCGCGTGCGGCGGTGCCTACGGCATCGTGCACCACGACGTAGCCGTGCTCCTCCCAGTGAGCCAGTTCCTCTGCGGTTAGCCCGGGCACGTCGTCCAGTGTCCCGGCAGGCGGACCAACGGGCTGGCCGTCCAGCGCCATGCGCAGCCGGTGCAGCCGCGCCTCATCGATGGAGCCGCCGTTGACGGAAAGGATCCATTCTGCAAACTCCGCCAGCGCCGGTGCGGGGCGCCGATTCAGAAAGGTGGCCGCCTCGCGCAGATTGATGTGCAGCCCGGCCAGCAGCGTGTTGTCCAGGTCCCACTCGCCGCTGTCCGGCGCGGCGGCAGCCGCCGTCATGCGCCGCCAGTAGCGCTCCAGATAAGGCAGATGCAGTAATGCGGTGGCGGGGGATGTCACACTGAATTGGCTCATGGCTTCTCCGGGGCAGGAAAAGGCAGTACAGCAAACGGGCGAGGGCGGTGTCAACGCACCAAAGGCCAATGCCCAGGTGGCAGAGCGTGACGCAATCAGATACCTTGAATCGTGTTGGCATTGTGCCGATACGCATTTCATCTCACTTAGCTCAGGGGATCTCTTGATGCGGATGCATTGTCCTGTTCTGCTGGCCAGCTTAGTCACCGCCGGCGCTACCTTTGCGCTTGCCATCCCGGCCTGCGCGGTTCAATCGGCTGCAGCTCAAGCTCACGCGATCACGCGCCTGTACGTCTTTGGCGACAGCTATTCTGACATCGGCGAGGGCTACCTCGATGGCAATGGACCCACCAGTGTGGCCTATCTCGCGGAGAAGCTGGGTGCGCCGCTCAAGCGCTGCAATGATCCGGCGGCCAAGGGCGATAGCCTGGACTACGCGATCAGCGGCGCGCAGACCGGCATCGGCAAGGGCCACCGCATCGGCGATGCGTTGCTGGGCTATGGCATGCGCAACCAGGTGGATGATTTTGCCGCGGCGGTGCGTGCAAAGACCATTCGGTTCGATTCGGCCACTACGCTTTTCTTCATCGCTGGCGGATTGAATGACAAGCGCCTGCCCACGCAGCAGACCGTGGATAACCTGGAGGGCGAGATACGCACCCTCTACGCCGTGGGCGGGCATCACTTTCTGGTGGCGCTGATGCCAGAGGCCATTCCCGACTTCAGCGAGGTGGGTACGCGGCTCAATCCAGCGCTTGCGCAGATTCCGGCGGCGATGAATGCGGCACTGCCCGGCGCTCACGTCAACCTGAGCCACTGGGGACCGTTTTACGACCAGGTGATGCGCAGTGCCCACAAATATGGCATCACCAACACCACGGATCAGTGCGCCGGCCGGGCCATCTTCCACCAGGACACCACGCCCTGTACCGATCCTGATGCGCACTACTACTATCACCACGGCCATCCCTCGACCAGGACGCACAGCATTGTAGGCGGCATGCTTTATGACGAGGTGATGCAACTGGCCAAAGAGGGGAAGCTGTAGGGGTTCCCACGACGAATAGGCTCGACAATTACAGTTCTTTTTCCCGGTATCCTGCGCATTTTGATCCGGAGGTTATGGCGATGCGCTCTTGTGGTTACGTGCTTCTCTTGTGTGTGGCAATGGCAACATCAGGCTGCGCGGTGCAACATGCGGCGGCGCCGGCTACGACTCCCGCAGTTGCGATAGCGCCGGTGGTGGCTATCGGCGCAGCGCGTGAGTCGTTGCCGAATGACTACCTGCGCGTGATCTATGTGCCCGCTGGGGTTCAGGTGACGACACTCTCGCGGCCGGGAGCACTACGTGCCTTCGCTACGGCCACTCCACTCTATGCGCCGCCACTCACGGTGGCTGAGTTGCCGCTCTATTCTGGTCTGGCGAACAACGACCAGAATGTGCTGATGGCCATGCGCTGTCAGCCGTCTGATCCGGCGGTGGTGGATGCGCTGCTGGCCACCTGGCCTAATGTCTTCGCAGCCCTGCGGCGCGATGTACCGCTGAAGCCCGGAGCGTGCATGAGCGAGTCCACTAACCCGGCGACAGAACTGGCCTGCTACGCACGCGGTTATGCAGACGCGGCCAGCAGTACCGTGCCCACCGCGCTGGCCGGCACGCTGGACTACGCGGCCAAGCTCTTTGACGCGCAGCATGCGCCGCTAGTGGCGTGGCTCAGGTCCAACTACGGCATCTTTCCGGCCTTCAGCGGGCTGGGCTACTCGGTGAAGGACTCGTATTATCTGGACACCAAGCCGATGACACCGCAGCAGATGCTGGTGGAGTCCATCTCGCCGGAGTACATCCTCAAGAATGTGTCACTGTCTACGGCCGGTTGCCGATGTATTGCCGTCCCACCCTATGCAGGGCGCGCCCAGGACCGGTTGGACCCGGCGTTTATTGAAAATGCCGGCGAGAGTGGCGCATGCAAGGCGGTGCCGCGGCTGAGAGTCGTGGAACGGTGAAACGGCCCACTATTCCAGCCCGATCTTCAGGCCGGGCCTCATTGTCTCGGGCTTTTGCAGAATCAGCCTTTGCGGCTCTTCCTCGCCGTCCAGCACACGGAAGCCGCCTTCGGCCAGGGCCTGCAACTCGTCTTCGCCGGGATACTCATGGATGGGCGCAATCCAGGCCATATATTCTCGCAGCCGGGCGACGAGGCGCTGGCTGTGGGCCATGCCGCCGGTCAGCAGCAGGGCATCCACGCGACCCATCAGCACGGCTGCCATGGCTCCGGTCTCTTTGGCAATCTGATAGGCCATAGCCTCAAAGACCAGCGCGGCCTGCCGGTCGCCGGAGTCGATGCGGCGCTCGACCTCGCGCAGATCGCGGGTGCCCAGATAGGCAAACAGGCCTCCGCTGCCAAAGACGTGGCGATCCAATTCGCGCTGGCTGCGGCCGCTTTGCATGCAGAGTTCAACCAGGCCGCGGACGGGCAGCCAGCCGGTGCGGTCGGGGCCGAAGGGGCCTTCTTCCGGCGTATTGTTGTCAATCATACGGCCGCCCGCGTGGGCTGATGAGGTGATGCCGCTGCCGAGATGAACGACAATCAGGCGCAGGTCGGCGTAGGCGCGGCCCTGTTGCCTGGCATGGCGGCGAGCTACAGCCTTGATGTTGAGCGCGTGACCAATGGCGTTGCGCGGCACCAGCGGGGAACCGGAGAGCCGTGCGCAGGGCTGCCACTCGTCCACAGTTACGGGATCGACGATGAAGGCAGGAATGCCTAGCGGCTGGGCAAAGCGCAGGGCCAGGCCCGCACCGAGGTTGCAGGCGTGCTCGCCGCGACGGGCCAGCCGCAGCTCTTCCACCATGGCATCATCCACTAAGTAGGTGCCGCAGCGGGTAGGCGGCAGCAGCCCGCCACGGCCAACCACTGCAGCGAAGCGGTCGCTGGCATCTTTGCTGTCCATGTTGAATCCTGCATTGGCAAGCGTCTTGTGAATCAGGCCGGCGCGATACTCCAGCCGATCCAGCATGGGACGTCCGCGAAAGCGCTCCAGTTCCTCATCGCCATGTTCGATGTTACGGAGCATTTCCGCGCCGTTCCGGGAGTAGACGGCAATCTTGGTAGAGGCTGATCCCGGGTTGATGACCAAAACCCAGCTTGCAGTTTGGCTCAAGCAGCACCTCGCAAACAGCGGCATCGAGTGTATCGTGCCTGGCTTGCGGTGCACAGTGCCGACGCGCTCCCACGAAAGCGGCAGCAGGCGTAAAACCGAATCGTGCTAGACTATAGTCAATCGTAGAATTCGATCATGAAGTCCTTGCCTGTTCCGAGTTACCGCTCCACACGCAAACACTTCCACATTGCGTTCGCGGTAAATCAGCAATACACAAGGAGCAGCACATCATGGAGCAAGGTACAGTCAAGTGGTTTAACGACGCCAAGGGTTTTGGTTTTCTCAGCCGCGACAACGGAGACGACGTGTTCGTCCATCACACCGCGATTCAGGCGAACGGCTTCCGTTCCCTGCAGGAAGGTCAGCGCGTTCAGTTCAATGTGACCAAGGGTCCCAAAGGCTGGCAGGCTGAGAACGTTCAGGCCGTCTAAGCAGGCGTTACTGAGACACACCGGCACAGCCGGGAGACACAACAAACGGGGATGGCATAACTGCCGTCCCCGTTTTGTTGTGACGCGAAGGCGTGGCGGATCTATAGAAGGGATGGCCGGGCGGCGGGAAGGGGCTTCTCAGCGTCTTCAGGCGTCCCCAGGTGTTCCAGCACATTGTTGATCGAATCTTCAAAGCGTGATCCGGTTCGGTGCATCACCCGGACTCCCTTTGAGACAAGCTGACAAACTTCAAATCGGTTGATACCGTGCGCAAGGGCACGATGAATCTGATCAGAACGCATGACGGCTCCGGTAAACGCGGTAACAAGTGCGTGAAAGTGCGAGGCTCGTCAAAAGCGATGAAAAGGCAGGAGCCGAGCAGGCTGGAGGCGCTCCAGAATGGATAGCTCTATTCTACGCCCTTGGTGTATCCCCTGCCGGCTCGCCCCTCTGCGGTGTGCAGCTTTCGCCGCTGCAAATTCCCTGTTACCATAAATAGACACGCGCCCGATTGGCGGCAGACTCTGAAGTACACGCAGTGAAAGAGGTTATACGTGGCAGACACTACCAAGATTGAAGACAAAGTTGAACGGAAAAAGCTGAAGCGCGTAGCGCGCAAGAAGGCAGCACCCAAGGCCAAGCGTACCACTCCGCGCGGCTCCAACAAGAAGAAGATTAAGAAGTTGGCCCGCGGCCAGTCGAAGCGCTAAAAGACAGCTCTTAGCTTCCAACTTCCAGCTTTTCATGCAGTCCTCGAAGACGGTGTACTCGCACGAAAAGCTGGAAGCTGAAAGCTAGGGGCTACCGGTTCAGCATTCCGCTCTTCCCCCGGTACAGAGACTGTATTCTGTGACACAGAGCCGCACCACTGCGCGGTGAGGAGAGCTTCCCTGCCCAGCCAACTGTTTGCCCGCAAATCGATCGACAAGCTCCTGCGCGAGTCGGAAGAGCCGGAGCACTCGCTGAAGAAGACGCTTGGGCCGTGGTCGCTCACAGCCCTCGGCATTGGCGCCGTCATCGGCTCGGGTATTTTTACGGTCATTGGCACCGCCATGGCCGGGCAGCACTTTGATGCACCCTCCATCGCCAACACTCCGCTCATTCACTACATCCTGAGCCACAGCGCCATGGCCGGCCGGCCAGGCGCCGGTCCCGCTCTGGCGCTGAGCATGGTGCTGGTAGCGGTGGTCTGCGCTTTCACTGGACTGTGCTACGCCGAGCTATCCTCCATGATCCCCATTGCGGGCTCGGCCTACACCTACACCTATGCCACGCTAGGCGAACTGGTGGCCTGGATCATCGGCTGGGACCTCATCCTGGAGTATGCCTTCAGCAACATGAGCGTGAGCGTGGGTTTTGCCGCACACATTGTGGACCTGATGGACTGGTTCGGCATTCACCTGCCGCTGATGTGGATCTCACCCGCCTATCTGCCCACCGGCCTACAGGACCTGGCAGGGAACACGCTGTATCCGTTGGGCTGGCACTTTGGCTTCAACATTCCCGCATTCCTCATTGTCATGATCCTGACTGTGATTCTGGTGCGCGGCATCCGCGAGTCAGCGCGGACCAACAACATCCTGGTACTGGTGAAGATGGCGGCCATCCTGGTCTTTATCTTCGCCGCGGCCAGCTTCATCAAGCCGCACTACTGGCACCCCTTCATGCCCGAGGGCTGGACGGGCGTACTCACGGGCGGCTCGATTATTTTCTTCACCTATATCGGCTTTGACTCGGTTTCCACAGCCGCCGAGGAGTGCCGCAATCCGCAGCGTGATGTACCTTTCGGCATCCTCGCCACACTCGTTGCCTGCACCGTGCTCTACGGCGGAGTGGCCATTGTACTCAGCGGCATTGTGCCCTGGCAGTCGGTGATGGGCGATGCGGCGCCGGTGGTGAACGCGCTTAAGCGGCTCAGCCTGCAATACGGCGGCGCGGAGCTGCACTGGGTTCGCCTGTTTGTGCTCATTGGAGCGCTGCTGGGCATGATCTCATCGATTCTGGTCTTTCAATTAGGCCAGGCACGTGTCTGGTTTGCCATGTCGCGCGACGGGCTGCTGCCCCGGGTCTTCAGCCGCATTCATCCCCAGTTCCGCACGCCCGCGGTCTCCACATGGGTAGCGGGCTTTGTGGTGGGAATTCCGGCGGGCCTGCTGGATATCGGAACGGTCTCCAACCTTTCCAATATCGGTACACTCTTCGCGTTTGTGCTGGTCTCGGTGGCGGTGGTCATCTTGCGCTTCAGAGAGCCGGAGAGGCGACGCGGCTTCAAGGCACCTCTGGGGCCAGTGTTTCCTGCGCTCAGCATCATCTTCTGCATCGTGCTGATGATGGGCCTGGAGGTGATGACCTGGATGGCCTTTTTCGCATGGCTGGCGATTGGCCTACTGATCTACTTTTTCTACAGCCGCCACCGCTCAGAGTTTGCGGGGATGCGGTAGGCAACAGCGCCATGTCGCCCGTCGCCCCGCTGCCTGACCGCAGGCCAAGCAGCAGGGTGAGGTACCTTCACACTCGTTCCAGGTTGGCGAACTTCTCCATTAACTTCTTCATCCCATGCCGGTTGAACATCACCGTGAGCTTGGCGTCCTCGCCTTCTCCCTCGCGCATGAGCACTGTACCCTCGCCGTATTTGGCATGGCGCACACGCTGTCCCTTATTCAACCCCACAGCGCCTTTCGGGGCGTCCAGTTCAATGGCCGGACGGACCAGTGAGCCGGGCTTTGCATCGTCCCTCTTACCGCCAAAGAAACGTGCGATATTGTCAATGGAGTCAGGCGTTTCTGGGACGGTCTGCGAGGTTTTCGGCGTTGCCTGCGAGACCGTGGACGTACTCTTTTTTGCCCCTGTCATCCACGGAGCCACAAAGGGCTTGCCGCTCTTGCCGCCACCAAAGCTCTGCCGCTGCGTCCCGTTTCGCGGCGCAAACGAGCGCGGAACCTCCTGGCTCTCATCCTCATAGCTGAAGTGGCGGCTCTCATAGCCATCGCTACCGCCGCCGTAGCGATATGCGGGCGTGGACCAGGCCGGGCCGCGGCCACTCATGTTTTCCATCAGTTGCGGCGGAATCTCTTCGAGAAACCGCGAGGGGATGCTGGACTCTGGCGCATCATTGCCGTAGCGTCGCCGGTAATGTGCTCGTGTGAGGATTAGCGTCGTCATGGCTCGGGTCATACCCACGTAGCATAGCCGTCGTTCTTCCTCTAACTCCTCTGGATTGTTTAGCGTGCGTGAGTGCGGAAAGAGTCCTTCCTCCATGCCGGCGAGGAAGACCAGCGGGAACTCCATCCCCTTGGCCGCATGCAGCGTCATCAGCGTGACCCGTGCATTGGGATCGATCTGGTCCGTGTCAGAGGCCAGCGCCGCATGATCCAGAAAATCCGCCAGCGTCTCGCCGCGCACCTCGGCGTCGTGTGCCGCGTTGGCCAGTTCCTTCAGGTTTTCAATCCGGCTGAAGGCCTCAGGCGATCCCTCCGCCTCCAGCGCTTTGATGTAGCCCGTGCGATCGATGAGAAAGCGGATGAGTTCGGGCAATGTGGCCGCGTCGCCGGGAGATCTAAATCCGATGGCGGCAGCGTCCTCTACCTCGCTGAGCGCATCATGCCCGACCTCTGCCGGTGGCTTGCCAACAGCCTGCCTGGGCATCTGGAGAAATGGCTTCCTCGGGGCGGCAGCGGAGGTTGCAAAGGGCGAAAAGTGTGAGGCATCCAGCAGCGGAATCTGCGGACTGTCGTCGGTGGCGCCAAAGTCAAAGCCGGTATCGGCGTCGTCTGCCTGTGTTGAACCAAAGGCAAAGTCGGTATCGCCGTGGGCGATCTCTCCGTCCAAGCTGGCTGCCAGCTTGCCAGCAAAGTCCGGGTCCATCATGGCCTGCGCGTCCAGAATGAGCTGTCGGAACGACTCTAATGCCATGAGCGCGCGTGTGGGGACGAGCCTGTTCTGGATGGAGGCGGCAAGGGCATCCCACGTGGACTGTCCTGTCTCCAGCGCCAGCCTTTCCAGGGTCTCCAGTGTGGTTTTCCCGATGCCTCGTGCCGGCGTGTTGATGATGCGCTGCAGGGCCATGGAGTCATGCGGGTTGCGAACCAGGCGCAGGTAGGCCAGTAGATCCTTGATCTCCGCCCGCTCGTAGAAGCTGAAGCCGCCCACCATGGTGTAGCTGATGCCGTAGCGGCGCAGCGCCTCTTCCACCAGACGCGACTGCGAGTTGGTGCGGTAGAGGACGGCGCAGTGCATGCCCTCTGCCGGATTTTCGCTGTCAGACGAATTCTGCTGCTCACGTAGAAACTTCTGAATTTTGTCGGCGATGAAGAGGGCTTCGTTTTCGCCGTCGGGCGCCTCGTAGTAGCCAATCAGCGATCCACCCTGGCGGTCGGTCCACAGCTTCTTGCCTTTGCGGCGCAAGTTGTTGGCGACGACGGCCCCGGCGGCCTCCAGAATCACCTGGGTAGAGCGGTAGTTCTGCTCCAGCCGGATGATGCGGGCGTTGGGAAAGTCCTGCTCGAACTCGAGGATGTTACGGATGTCAGCGCCGCGCCAAGAGTAGATGCTCTGATCCTCATCGCCTACAGCACAGACGTTTTTACGTTCGCCAGCCAGCAGCTTCATCAGCTCATATTGGGGGCGGTTGGTGTCCTGGTACTCATCCACCAGCAGGTAATGATAGCGACGCTGATAACGCTCGCGCACTTCGGCAGAGACCTTGAGCAAACGTACGGCTTCCAGCAGCAGGTCATCGAAGTCGAGTGCATTGTTCTTGGTTAGTTCAGCTTGATAGGCCTTGTAGATGTGGGCAATGCGCTCGCTGTTGGGATCCTTAGAACTGAGGAAGTAGTCCTGCGGATCCACCATGTGATTCTTGGCCCAGGAGATGCGGCCGAGAACCGTGCGCGGGGTCAGTTGCTTGGTGTCCAGCCCCATGCGCCGCATGATCTGCTTAACGATGTTCTGCTGGTCGTTTTCGTCGAAGATGGCAAAGGAGCGGGTGAGTCCCTGGTTGCCAATCTTCAACGCCTCAATATCGCGGCGCAGGATGCGCACGCAGAGTGAGTGAAAGGTGGCGATCAGCGGCTTGGCCAGCGAGCCATGGCTGAGCAGCTTTTCCACACGCTCACCCATCTCCTTGGCGGCCTTGTTAGTGAAGGTCACGGCCAGAATGGAGTCTGGCGCTACGCCTTTTTCCTGGATGAGCCAGGCGATGCGGCTGGTGATGACGCGAGTTTTGCCGGAGCCGGCTCCAGCGAGAATGAGCAGGGGGCCCTCCGTGGTTTCAACGGCGGCGCGCTGTTCGGGGTTTAGTTTGGCAAGGAGCGGCTGCACAGTGGGCGATCCCAGAGGGAAGATTCCTCTCTCTAGTGTACCTTCCGGGGAAGTTCATGATCGTGTTGCAGTAGATTGATTGTCATCGCGCTATTCTGGAGACATCATGAGCCACTCCAATTCTCGTTTGCAGCGTGTCGCAGTGTATTGCGGATCAGCGAATGGCAGTCATCCGGCGTTTCTGGAAGAGGCGAGGACGTTGGGCGCATTGATCGCTGCCGCCGGGCTAGGGCTGGTGTATGGCGGCGCTTGTGTTGGACTCATGGGCGCGGTGGCCGATGCGGCGCTGGCTGGGGGCGCCGAGGTATACGGCGTACTACCAGATATCCTTTCTGGCAAAGAGATTGCGCATGAGGGACTGACGCAGCTTGACCTGGTGCCCACCATGCACGAGCGCAAGGCGCGCATGGCCGAACTGGCTGATGCCTTTCTGGCTCTGCCCGGCGGCTACGGTACGCTAGATGAGTTGCTGGAGGCGGTGACCTGGGCGCAGCTTGGCCTGCACGACAAGCCCTGTATCCTGATTAACACGGTGGGTTACTGGGACGGCTTGCTGTCCTTTCTGGATACTACTGTGAACGCGGGCTTCCTGAAGCCGAAGAATCGCGAGTTAATGCGCGTGGCCGCTGATGCCACGGAGGCGCTGCGCCTGGCTGCGGAGCTGAGCTAGAGCCTCCGATTCTGGCGATATTTCGGTTGTATCATTCCCCTATGCCTACGAAGCTTCGCTGGGGAGTTCTCAGCACCGCCAACATTGGTTTGAAAAAGGTGCTTCCTGCCATGCAATTGGGCAAGCACACAACCGTTGCCGCGATTGCCTCGCGCGATCTGGAGAAGGCGCGCAGCGCGGCCACAGCCTTGCAGATTCCTAAAGCCTACGGTTCGTATGAGGAACTGCTGGCCGATCCAGAGATTGATGCCATCTACAACCCGCTGCCCAATCAGCTTCATGTGCCGTGGACCATCAAGGCGGCCGAAGCAGGCAAGCATGTGCTGTGCGAGAAGCCGCTAAGTATGACCGTGGCCGAGGCAAAGAGTTTGCTTGAGGTGCGTGCACGCACCGGTGTAAAGATCGGCGAGGCCTTCATGATTCGCAGTTATCCGCAGTGGTTGCGCGTGCGCGAACTGCTCGCCGAGGGACGCGTGGGCGAATTACGCGCAGTCACCGGAGTCTTCAGTTACTACAATGTCGATCCAAAGAACATCCGCAACAAAGTGGAGAGCGGCGGTGGTGCATTGATGGACATTGGATGTTATCTAATCCATGCTTCGCGGTATGCCTTTCGCCAGGAGCCCAGCCGGGTTGTGGGACTTATCGATCACGATCCGCAGATGGGAACCGACAGGCTAACTTCTGCCATCCTTGACTTTCCCGGCGGCCAGGCAATCTTTACCTGCAGCACGCAGCTGATTCCATACCAGCGCATTCAGTTTCTCGGCACGCGCGGACGCATTGAGATCGAGATTCCATTCAATGCGCCGCCAGATCGGCCAACGCGTATCTTTGTCGATGCAACCGGAGATCTGACTGGGGCCGATATCTCAACCGAGACCTTTCCCGTGTGTGACCAATACACATTGCAAGGGGATGCCTTTGCGCGCGCTGTATTTGAGAACACTGAGGTGCCGGTACCGCTTGAAGATGCGATCGGGAATATGGCTGCAATCGAAGCAGTCTTCCGGTCGGCACGCTCTGGCGGATGGGAGACTCCACAGCGATAGAGAGGCACTTAGACATAGCAGATGCCACTAAATGGCAGCAAAAACGAACGGCGCAGGGATAAGCCTGCGCTGTTCGCTTTTACTGTGTGATGGCGGAGCTTACTTTGAGTTTGTCTTGGCCTTTCGCTGCGCCTCCCAGCGGCGCTTGACCGCTTCGGCGATACGACGACGGCCTTCGGGAGTTAGATTTCTCTTCTTCTTCTTGGCGACCTTGGCAGGCTGTGTCTGAGCGAGGATGGCAGCTTTCTTGGGACGGCCAGGTGCCTTGCGCGTAGCAATAGAGGACGAGCCCGCAAGCAGTGCGCGTGCCTGCTGAAGTAGGGCGATCTCGCGGTCGATGGATAGCAGAATCTCAGAAACTCCCATATTTCCCTCCTGATTGCCAGCTAAGAAATAGTCGGCGTGATAATTGATGGGCCTATAGTGCAGAATAGCGATAGCAATAACAATAATCCTTTGTCGTGTCTGATTGCAAACGACGAAGTTATCAATATAACACTACAGGTGCTAATGAGTACTCATTGCATGTGCATATTTTCAGGGCGATGTGAGCGATTTATGTTTTGAGAATTTAATACTTAGTTTCCGCGTCAGCCAATTGTGTGACTCGTATTGTGAGCCATTATCAATCATGGCAGTGCGCGGTTCAGGAGCTGGTTTATTGATTCTGATCCACCGCGTGGCTATGGTTTGTGCGGGAATTAGCGCCGCGCATCCCCGCACGCAATGAAGTTATATTGCAGCATACGCACGGAGATCGCGAGCTAGGGTTCTGGCTCGCTCCGGCTTGCTATCCCAGGAAAACATGAA
>DAIDGZ010000100.1 GCA_027452125.1 Acidobacteriaceae bacterium
AACCTCCAGCTTCTGTGCAAACGCCGTCGGCAGAAAGCGCTTCATGCCAATCTCCCAGGTGCGCCCGTTGTAGAAATCGTCGTCGAGCAGGCGTCCCTTCTCATAGAGCCGCGCCACATCTCCGGCATAGTGGATACGTACAAAGATGTCGCTGAGTCCCTGCATCGATTGCGGCGGAATCTCCAACTGCCACGCCGCCGCCTTCTGGAACTCCGCATCGGTGGGCGCAATCGGCATGGGCTCGCGCCGCCCCTTCACCTGCCCCATCTGTAGCGCTGGACGGCTGGTTGCCTCACGCACCTGCTTCCACTGATACGCAATCTTCCGTGGGACGACGGTACTGCTTCGCCTGCTCCACAGCGATCCGGAAGCGCTCTTCTCCGGGGTAAAGACCCATGCGTTCAGGCGTGCCGCATCCAGTGAGCGCAGGTGCACGCCATCCCTCGCCGCGAACACGTCTGCGGCGCTAAGCAGAACCACATCCTTGCCCTCGTGTGGAATCAGCCAGAAGTTCTGTGCCTCCTCCTGGGTGAGCAGCACCAGGCGCACGCTACGCCCGTTACGGCCTGTCACCTGCACGGCCGATTCCCTTCCCGGCGTCACATTCTCCAGCACAATCTCGCCGCCACTCCGCTTAGCCCGGGCATTTGCCGCATGCACAGCGGCGACATCCTTCGCGCTGAAGGTAAACTCCACCGGCACTCCGGGAATCGCAAAGAAAAAGTACGTCGGTTCCTTGCCCGTCTCTGCCCGCGCAAGCAACTGCGCGGTGCTGGAGCGCAGAGTCCCCGCGCCCAGATCCAGATTCACCGGCCAGATGAAGAAGCTGTTTGCCGGAACCGTCACCGGCTTGCGCGGCAGTTGCATCGCACCGGATGGCAACACCACCTTAACCTGAAATCCCGGTCGCGCCGCCATGGGATACTTGCGCACATAGTTGTCGACAAACACAAAGCCGCGATCTCCCCGCGCACGCAGCATCAGGCGCGCCATGCTGAAGTCGGCAGCGTCTTTGGGGCGCGGCTCCGGCGTATACGGCGCCATCTGTGCCAGGTCAGTGCCAAACGACTCCGCAAAATAGTGCAGCGCCTTGATCTCACGGAAAGACGCACGCTCCTGCCCGTACTCGCCCAGCGGCGCCTGAAAGTCGTAACTCACCACAGGAAGATCGTTGGGGTAGCCGGTGGCCGTCGATTCCTGCAGCGTGGTCAGCTTGCCTTCAGGATTCGCTCCCCCCTGAAACACGTAGTAGCCATACAGATTGATCCCCGAACCCAGCCCATTCAGCGTGAGCGCGGCAATGTCCTCGGGATCGATCAGCGGCCTGCGATGATACGAGGTCTCCATGCCGCCGCCGCGCTCCGTGGAAAAGAATGGATAGTGACGCAGGTCGAACGTGCCCGTTGTCTTGCCAGCGCCCATCGCACCCATGTCGCCCACGGCGCGGTCTGTGGCAAACAGATAGAGGGGATTCGGCGGGCGATCGGTACGCAACTCCGTCCAGAAGTCATCAGGATACCCGCCAAAAAACGGAATGAACTCGCGCGGCGGAAATCCATTCACCGGCCATGCCGTAATCGAGAACAGCGGCGGATCGATGCCGGCCGCAATCGCCAATCTGCGCAGTTCAGCGATGTGCTCACCGCCTGCACCGGGCCCCTTGATGCCATACTCATTTTCCAGTTGTACGCCGATGATGGGCCCGCCATCCTTCCAAAGCTGCCCGTGAATCTGGCTGCCGATCTGGTTGTAGAGCCGGGCCACGTAGCGCAGATACTCCGGATCGTTCCTGCGCAACGGAATGCCCTTCTTCACCAGCCAGTCTGGAAAGCCGCCGTTGCGCGCCTCGCCATGATCCCATGGGCCAATGCGCAGGTAGACGTAGAGGCCATCCTGTGCGCAGAGCTGCACAAAGTGCCGCAGGTCGCGCTGTCCGGCCCAGTCAAACTGCCCTTCCACCTCCTCGTGGTGAATCCAGAAGACGTACGTGCCCACGATGGAAACGCCGTCCGCCTTCATCTTCAACAGTTCTTCCTGCCAGTACTTCTCCGGGTAGCGCGAATATTGAAACTCGCCCATCACTGGCAGCCAGGGCTTGCCATCCAGCGTCAGATACTGGCTATTCACCGCCAGTGAGCGTCCGTCGGGAGCGGCGCCGCCCAGTTGCAGAAATCCTGTCTCCGGCGCGGGCGCCGGTGCGGTGGCATCAATCACGTAATGCGCAGGTGTTTGTGCGGAAAAATGCGAGGCAAGGCAAACAAACGCACCCAGGGTGCAAGCGGCGAGTAACTTTCTCATGGATTTATCCGGTGACGGTTCAAGCTCGAATCAAGAGTACCAACCAGTTCCTGCACAGAGCGGCGGGAGCGCCCGGCCGGCAAGGCCCACGCTCCCGCCACAGGATTCAGGTTATGCAAGCAATCGACAGAGCGCCTACTGCACCTCAAACGAAACCGAGGCGCCCATGTTCTCCCAGGCCACCGCGAGCGTCCCCTTGTTGCCGCCATCGCTGGTCAGCGTGTACTTCAGGTCTTCCACCATGGAGGCAGGCTTGCTCATAGTCATGCTGGTCCGGCCCAGGTCCTTGGAGCTGTCATAACTCAGTCCCCACTCGCCGGTTGCCTTGCTCACAATCAGAACCCACTTGTCCGGGTTGGAAACATCCACGAACAGCGTATAGGTTCCGGCAGGCACCTTCAGATCGCCGATGGTCAGATCGGCATCGGTGGTCAGCGTGGTGGCGGCGTTGGCGCCCGCACGCCACACCGGGTAGTGCGGGTCGTGACTGATCAGGCCACCCTGGGAAAAGATGTGTCCTTCGCGGCCGCGCACGCGCGGCGAGCTGTAGGTGATGGTGACGGTCTTTCCGCCAATGGTGACAGTCGCCTTGGCCGGCGGGCTGAGGGGCGGCTTCTTCTGGGCAAACAGGGTGGTGGCGAAGAGCAGAAGACCGATGCAGATGAGCACTCGTTTCATAGCGGCATACCTCCTGGCAGAGCTTCTGATGTTCAGAGACGGCCCCGACCCGGAAATTGTCGCATCCTCCACTGCACCACGGAAAGCTTCCTTGATCCAGACGTTGAAAAATCTTCATCCCTGCCTGCGGGCCTGATCCGCAGGATTCTCATTCAGATGCTGCACCACACGGTGCCAATAGGCTATAGTGGTTGCGCTTGTCACTTTAAAAAGGGCCTGGACGTTCTCATGACGCGAAACTACCTTTCGTGCTTCCTCCTCTCCGTTTTGCTGGCAACCTCACAGCTCGCCTCCGCCATAGACAGCAAAGAATCGCCGAACGCCAACCCGGCCTATCAGCAGTTGCGAGCCCTGCTTCCCACCGGCAGCGCCTACACGGTGAACAATCTGGGCATCCGGCGTGGAGCGGGACTTTTCACCTTATCGAGAGGCTCAATCGTCTTCTACGGTGAAGTGAACGGCAAGATCACCGGCGCTATCTTCCGCGGCCAGGGCCACCTTCACCTGGCGCCGCCAAACGCGGAGGAGCGGCATAATCTCGCCATCACAACGCATAGCGAACAGTTTGACGAGGACTTTGACCAGGCCGTACTGCGGTTTACGGACGGCACCGCTGCCGAATTGCGCGCGGCATCAGCCGGGCAGACTGCCGCGGACGGTTCTTTCGCAGATGCAGCTACGCAGTTGCACACCTTCCTGCGCACCAAACTCGATGAGAACGTGGACCTGCGCCTGCTCGCAGATGTGCTCAGCCCATCGCCGGGACAATACTTTATGGCTGCCCTGCATGGCAAAAAGGATCACAACCTTCTCTTTACTCTTGATCCGCATGGCGCGCCAGCTGTGGCGCCCGAGCAGGAGTCGCTGACGAACTGGACCGACGGCGCAAACACAATCCTGACCGCCTTTGCGGATGGCGATGCAAACTCCGCCACTGAGGCGTACAGGATAGATAGTGAGGATCTCGACACTGCCATCGAGAAGAATGGCGCTCTCACCGGGCAGGCAACACTCCATCTGGCGGCCCTGCAAGACGGACTGGCGGTTGTGCCGCTCTCGCTCTATCACACGTTGCGCGTCAGCAGTGTGACCACAGCAACAGGCGACAAACTCAACTTTGTGCAGGGGAAAAAAGACGAGGACGCCGACTTTGGCGTGGTGCTGGCCAAGCCGCTCAGCAAAGGCGCTTCCGTCGAGATACGCATTGCCTACGGCGGCAAGGACGTGGTGATGGACGAAGGGAACTCGAACTACTACCCTATCGCTCGTCATAGCTGGTACCCCAACTCTTCCTCTGATCTGGGTAACTACACCACTTATCACATGAAGTTTCATGTGCCCAAGGGGCTGCAACTGATCGCCACCGGAACCAAAATCAGCGAAAGCACTGAAGGCAAGATCACCACCTCCGAGTGGAAGACCGATGTGCCGCTCGCTGTGGTGGGCTTCAACCTGGGTCAGTTCAAGATGAAAGAGGGCACCCTCAAAAGCAAATCAGGCTACACCCTGAACGTCGATGCCTACGCCAATACACAGCCGCCCGATGAGTTCAGCGATGCGGCAAGCCATCCCGGCGCAACACCCAATGGACGTCTCGATCAGCAGTTCCTGGAACAGGCGCCCACCGGCAGCATCAACACAACGTCCATGCTAGCCGTTCAACTCAGCCAGGGAGAAGCCGCCGCATCCATCTACACCAACTATTTTGGCCAGCTTCCTTTTTCCACTGTCGCGCTGACCCAGCAGTTCGCCTGCAACTATGGCCAGAGCTGGCCCATGCTCGTCTATCTGCCCATCTGCGGTTTTCTTGATCCGACACAGCAGCACGCCTTTGGCCTTGATCCCTCTGACATGTACTGGAAGACGGTGACGCCGCATGAGGTGGCGCACCAGTGGTGGGGGCAGACCGTGGGCTTCCGCAGCTATCGCGACCAGTGGATGAGCGAGGGCTTCGCGGATGCCTCCGCAGCCCTCTTTCTGCTCGCCACCGAGCACAAGCCAGACAACTACCTTGCCTACTGGAAACAGAATCGCCTTCTGCTCACGCAGAAGAACGCCATGGGCTTTCGCCCGATCGACGTCGGACCTGTCACCATGGGCTTCCGTCTCAGTTCCGAGAAAACCGGCTGGGGCGTCTATCAGAATCTCGTTTATCCCAAGGGCGCCTACATCCTGCATATGATCCGCATGATGATGTGGTCACAGCGCGACGGCGATGCCCAGTTCATCGCGATGATGAAGGACTTCGTCTCCACCTACAAGATGAAGGCCGCCACCACGGAAGACTTCAAGTCCATCGTCGAAAAGCACATGACTTCGCAGATGGACCTTGAACACAACCATCGCATGGATTGGTTCTTCCGGGAGTACGTCTATGGCACCGACCTGCCCGCCTATCACTTTGAAAGCGATGTGAACACCAGCGGCGGCAACACATCGCTTCACTTCAAGCTGATCCAGTCCGGTGTGCCGCAGGACTTCATCAACGCGGTGCCGCTCTATCTGGAATTGGCAAACGGACAACTCCTCAAGCTGGGCTCCATCGCCGTTACCGGGCAGGCCACAGTTGACCAGACTGTTGCCTTGCCTCACCTGCCCTCTCCGGTAAAAGGGGCCGTCATCAACCACTTTTACGACGTGCTTTGCACGGACAACTGATGCCCTGCCTGCACGATCGGAGCATCAAATACGGCGCTTGGAACCTGCCCTCTTGTAGAAGCTCTAAGCGCCGTGCACCACACGGCTCAGCGTTGTCTGCGCCGGAGCAAAGCCGGGGAAGTTAGGCGAGTGCAGGGTGCTGTGTGGCCGGGGCACCAGCTTGCCTTCTTTCACCCACTCCGGCCCGCGCTCCTCCAGGTGTTGCACCAGCCTCTGCCGCCACAGGGACAGTTCAGCGGCATACTCCGTGTCGCCTGTCAGGTCATGCAGCTCATGCGGATCATCCGTCAGGTGAAACAACTGCTCCTCGCCGCGCTGCGCATGGTAAAGATACTTCCATTTGCCATCCGTCAGCCCATTCCAGTGGTTCGACGGCGCATAGCACACGTCATGTTCCAGATCGATGTACGCGCGCCAGTCCGCGCCGCCGCTGCGCACCAGTTGCAGCAGACTGCGTCCCTCCAGGCTCTCCGGAATCGGCGCGCCCGCAGCATCCAGCACCGTAGGCAAAATGTCGCGCAGTTCCACCGGATTGTCCATCACCTTGCCCGCCGCCTGCATGTGCATGCTCGCCGGCACACGCATCAGCATGGGAATGTGCGCCGAGGCCTCATAGCCGTACGTCTTGCGCCACAGGTTCTGGTCGCCCAGCATGTCTCCATGGTCTGAGAGGAAGAGAATCAGCGTCTCTTCCAGCAGATTGCGCCGCTCCAGCACCTCAAGAATGCGGCCAATCTGCTCATCCACGAAGCTCACCGAGCCGTAGTAGCCCTGACGCGACTTGCGAATCTGCTCCGGCGGCAACTGACCGTGCCAGATCTCGTTCCCCGGCCCACTGCGCGGCGCATACTTACCAGCCCAGTCGCCCACCTGCGCGGCAGGCAGATCCACATCCTCATACATGTCATAAAATCGCTGCGGCGCATCGTAGGGGCTGTGCGGACGGATGAACGAAACCTTCAGGAAGAAGGGCTCGCTGCGTTCATACCCCTTCAGAAAGTTCACTGCCGTCTCGCCCGTCCAGTGCGTGGCGTGCAGATGCTCCGGATACACGAACGGTAGACCCCGATAGTCATTCCACGTAAGTCCGGTTGCGTGCGGGTCCTTGTCCGGCATCTGCGACCAGAACCACGCCTCATAATCACACCGCTCCTCCCACGACCCCTCGGACTGCGCATCCTGCTTGTGAAACCAGTAGGAGCAGTGCTCATCGCACACCAGGTTGTGATATCCATGTGCGTTACGGATGGGAAAGTAGTGATTCTTGCCGATGGACGTGGCGTAGTAGCCCGCCTGCGCCATGGCCCTGCCCTTCTCTACCGGATATGGCAGCGAGGCCATGTTGCCATAGCCCAGCAAGCCATTGCGCCACGGCCCCAGCCCGGTGAGCAGCGCCGCGCGCGCGGGGGTACAGCTTGGCGTGCAGGAGTAAGCGGCGGTGAAGCGCACGCCCTCCTGCGCAATGCGATCCAGGTTCGGCGTCAGAATCTGCTTGTTGCCGTAGGCGCCGACACAGTCAAAACGCAACTGGTCCGCCATCAGCAGCAGCACATTGGGGCGGTCGCGCTTCACCGTGTTCGGCGTGTAGACAGGCTTTTCCACCGTCTCAGCCTGCGCCGTGGCGCCCGCGGCCAGTAACGCCGCCCCCATGCTGCCCATGAAGCTCCGTCGATCCATCTGCCCCTCCTGCCGGTCTTTCCATTATGACGCAGCGCGATGGACCGAGATAGCCCCGCTACTTCTTCTCCAGAGCTTCCTTGATCCGGTTTGCCGCCTGCTGCGCCAGCACCGCATAGCCAGCGTCGGTGTAGTGCACATCGCCGTTGTGCAGATCCTGGTGCTGCAGCATCAGCCCGTGCAGGTCGTCCACCGCTATGTGTTCCTTGTGCATCAGCGTCGCGGCCAGTTCATTGCGCGCATCGATGCGCGCGTTGGACGCCTGCGGCGCTCCCGGCCCGCCCGGCGTCGTGCCATCGTGCAGCACCGGCGTCGTATTTGCCCAGATGAGCTTGGCATGCGGAGCGCCCGCGCGCGCTGCGGCAATCATGCCCGGCAGTCCAGCCGCATACTGCTGCTCCGTATATCCCCAGCCGTGCATGCCGTTGTTAAAGTGAACCACGGCAAACTTCACGCCCATCATGTTGAAGTAGATCCTGATCTGCTCCGGCAGCCGCGGGTCGCCGCTGCAGATGGAGCTGGCGAACAGATACACATTCGCCACACCCTTCAGGTCGTTGGTCACCGCCGGAAAGTAGCCCCGCGTGATCGAATCGCCTACCAGCAGCACATTGGGCAAGCCGGGAACAGGCTTCACCGGGCGATCGGTCCACGTCCACTCAATCTTCTCGGTAATCGGCAGCCGCGTCTGTGCAACAGCTCCCAACGCACAGGCACACATCAGCATCAATACAAGGATCTTCCGCATCTTTCTCCCATCCTTCTGCGTAGTTTGAAATAGTTTCCTGTTAAAAACGACACAACTAAACAGCAAAAGCGGGAAGCCCCAATGCTGCTTCCCGCCTTTCTTTCACTGGTTGCCGTGCGGCCGCAAAACTAGATGCCGCACAGATGCACTTGGATCCCCAGTTCGCTGAACATGGTTGCCTTGGCTGCCAGCGCGCGATCCGCAGCCTCCGCCGTCGGCGCGTACGCCACGTTCACGTGATTTGAGGGATGCCGCGCCATGAACTGGTTCTGCGTCACGCCGTGCAGCAGCACGTGCATGATGGGCCACTGATAGGTAACCTCGCGCCAGCGGCGCTCCGTCTCCTCCGCGGGCAACTCAATCGCCGTGCCCCGGCCCATGTCCACGTGCAGTTGGCCGCCTTCTACATACACGCGGCTCCACACCACTTCGCCGGGCTTGCTGATGCCCTTCAACGTGCCGCCGCCCAGCCGGAAGTACATGGCAGGCTGCCGCTCGCTCACCGCGCCGGCGTAGCCGCCGATCAGGTGTGAGGCCGGCACCGCGCCAGAGATCTGGAAGAGCCACACAAACTCGTCCAGGTTGCCGCCCTTGTAGTGTTCGCCCCAGCGCACATCGTGCAGCGTGGTCGCCGGATCAAAACCCATCGCCGTCCACACGCGATTGGTGATGAGAGAATCCACGCCCGCGCACTCATCCACTTCGTTGAAGTGCGGCAGCGGCTTGCCCGCGTAGAGCTCGCGTCCATCCTTGCTGTAGGCCGGCGGCCGCTCCGCGTTGTTCAGCAATCCCTCCACCAGGTCGGAGGCGGGCACCAGGTCCTTCAGTCCCTGCTGATACTGAACGCCCACCGCATCGCAGCCAAACTCATCGGCTATGCGCAGCACCGCAATGTACATCTTGCACTGCTGCAGAATCTGCGCGTCGGTCAGGTCATTCTCCTCCGACGGGCCGGTCTTGAACTGCATGCCCCTGGCGTCCAGCCAGTCGCGCACCTTCTGCGCCTCGGCATCCGTCACCTCGCGCATGGCGGCGTAAAGCGCAGACTGGCTCAGGCGCTCCTTGTAGATGCCGGCAGGATTCATCAGGCCATCTTCAATGATGGCGTTGAACATGCCCATGCAGCCCTCGTCGAAGACGCCCATCAGCGCCTTGCGCGCGCGCACCTGCGCCGCCAGAGCCTTGCCCAGTTGGGCTTCTGCGGCTCCCGCGTCTCCGGCGCTGAAGCCGCGCACATGCGAGAGGTCGTGCGCGATGCGCTTCTCCTGGATCCACTGGCGCAGGCCTGCCTTGAAAAACTCGTCCTTGAAGTCCTTGCTCCACAGCGTGCTGAACTCCACACCCGCCTTGCGCAGGCAACCGTTCAGGTTGAGCATGCCCACCAGGCCGGGCCACTGTCCGCTCCAGTTGGCCACGGTAAGGATGGGACCGCGATGGGCAATGAGCCCGGCCAGCAGATGGCTGCTGTACTGCCACACGGCCTCGGCCACCACCAGCGGCGCATCCGCCGGAATGTTCTCAAACACATCCATGCCCATGCGCTGGCTGCCGATAAAGCCGTGCTTCAGCGCCGGATTATAAGGATGCGCGCGCCGCAGCCGCAGACCCTCGGCCGCAAAGGCGTCCGTCAGCATCCGCTCCAGGCCGGCCTGCGCCTCCCAGCACACCTCATTGGCTGACTGGCGCAGATCGCCATTGGCTACCAGCAGCACTTCATCCGCAGCCACCGGCGCGGGCGCCTTGATCTCAGGAATTGCATAAGTACTCATGAACGGTTTCCCTCTTCCTTCTGGTTGGCACATCATCAACCGCTACACGCGCCTCTCAAAGGTCCCGGCGCGCGTCGCGGAGTTCGATTTCTGTCGATGCGGCGGAAGGTCCACCCTTTCCGCCCGTTTCGGGTCAATTCACCCGCAATCGATAAGGACAGGCAGCAAGCAGTTCTCAGGACCGTGAGCACACACTGGAAGAACACCGAGAAGCCCTCGTGGTTCTTCCACCAGTTCGCGTTCCCTGCACGGCAGCTGCCAGTTCGCACGGAATTCTGGGGGCTTCATCCACTTTGCCGCCGCATTCCGTGCAGAATCTTCAATGGAGAGAAAATAAATGAATCATTGTGCCTTTGCAAGTTCGCCAGCCTGACAGATTATGTTCATTTTTATTCACAAATCGCTCCCTGCGCCAGCATGTGGGCTCCCGGCGGAATTGAATTGCGACGGATCCTTTGCCTGCGCATTCCGTAATTCTCTGCAAGAAAGTCCTTTCCGCCCATCCCATCCCAGTGACCGTGATGCAGATTCAGCTTCAAACCTGGCCTCCAATCACCAGAATTGAGCGTGCTATGATGCTGAGATGAATCGATTTGAAAGGCAGTCCAAGATTCGGGCCGCCCTGGCCCGGAAAGAGTTCCTGAGCCAGCAGGAGCTCACCGCGTTACTGGGCTCCTCCAAGGCCACCATCCGCCGTGACCTGATTGAGTTTGAGAACAAAGGACTTCTTGAACGCGTCCACGGTGGAGCGCGCGCCATCACCCCGATTCGCGATGAGGCCCTGGACTTCAAGCACCTCTCCGCCAGCTGCCCTGACGAAAAGCTGCGCATCGGCCAATTGGCTGCCAGCCTGGTGGAAGACGGCCAGACGGTGCTGCTCAGCGGTGGCTCGACGGTGCTGGAGGTAGCGCGCAACCTCTTTGACCGCCACCTGCAAATCGTCACCAACTCCATCCCCGTGGCCCAGGTCTTCAACGACTGCAAGAATGCCGAAGTCACCCTCACCGGCGGCTATCTCTACCCGCGCCTGGGCATCCAGATCGGCCCCATCTGCGAGCGCATGCTGCACGGCATCTCCGCCGATGTCGCCATCATGGGCATCCGCGGCATCTCAGAGAATGGCCTGAGTGACAGCAGCACCCTCATCGTCGAATCCCTCCGCGCCATGATGAAGGCCGCACAAAAGGTCATCGTGGTGGCCGACCGCACCAAGTTTGGCCGCAACGCCATGATCTGGGTGGCCAATCTGGCTGAGGTGCACCAGATCGTCACCGATCGCGACCTCGACCCGCAGTTCCGCAAGATGATGGACGAGCAAAAGGTTGCCTATCTGCTGGCCTAGAGCCTGCTAGCGACTGGACCACAAGAAATCGCAATTTCAGCTCTCCGGCGCGCATCCCGGTATTTCATAAAATCTGAAGTGCCCCGCCAGCGCCGGCTCTCGGGTAAAATCGAAACAGGCCCACACATGGAGAGGTGGCCGAGCGGTTTAAGGCAGCGGTCTTGAAAACCGCCGTGCTCGAAAGGGTACCGTGAGTTCGAATCTCACCCTCTCCGCCATCCACCTGCAACGCTTCCACGCCTGCTTCCTCCTTCTTCACTCCCCTAAGAGATCATCCTCGGCATGCACAAGCAGCGGCGTGGTCGCGCAATCAAGCCTTGATCCTGTGGCTATGTGATCTGAATCACCGCGCATCGGCCACCTTTCGCGGATGCTGTGACCAGGGGAGTGGCATAAGCTTGTGCATATGAGCAGAAAAGGCGCGTGGTGGTTGCTGCTGGTGACGGTCCTCTGGACCGTGTTGCCTGCCTCTGCCTGTCTGCTTTCTGGCCGTGCCCAGCGGCAACACGCCTGCTGCCACGCCATGGCTGATGACTGCACGATGCACAGCATGGCCGCCAGCGACTCCTGCTGCCAGTGGCACGGCGAGACCGCTGTCATCGCACCGGAGATCGCGCTGCCATCCACTCACGGGCATGCGGCCGTGCTTCCGCTGCATCGCTCCCGGCTGTTTACCCGCGATGCTTCCCGCATCACCAGCCAGCTTGCGCAAGAGGCTCCTCCACCTGATCCTTCTCCGGGTGGACTCTCCGTTCTCCGCATCTAGTCTTTCTTCCTCCGCAGCCTGAACCGGGGCCAGCGTGTTTGCATGTGCGTTTGTGCGCGCAGCAGCACCGCAACCGGTCCGCGACGCCATCCACTCGCTGGAGGAAGAAATGAAACTGCCATTTGCCGCGCTCATTCTTGCGGCTTTGGGCGCATTGCCCGTTTGCTTCGCGCATGCTCAGGCGCTGGAAAAGTCCACCGGTCTGGCAGCGTATGAAGCGCTCTTTCCGGCCCCGTCTAAGCAAGCGGAGACCGCCGGGCCTGCCCTCACCCTTGACGATGCCGAGCGGATCGCGCTCGCCGCAAACCCTGCAATCGCGGTCGCTGCCCGTCGTGTTGCCGTGGCACAGGCGCATCTGTCGGCTGCTGGCGCGCTCGACGACCCATCCGCAATGTACCGCGCCTGGGGTGTTCCGCTTAGCCAGCCGTGGAACTTCAATGAGGCGCAGAACATGTTCAGCCTGAGCCAGACCTTTCCCGGCTCGGGCAAGCGGGCATTGCGCACCAGCATCGCCCAGTCCGATGTGGACGTGGCCAAAGCGCAGTTGGCTGAAGTGCGGCTACAGGTCAATGTGCAGGTGCACAAAGCCTTTGACGATCTGCTGCTCGTCGATCGCGAAATGCAGATTCACGCCGAACACGTGGGCATCGCCCGCCAGGCCATCGAGGCTGCGCGCATCAAGTATGCGGTGGGCAAGGTCTCGCAGCAGGACATTCTGAAGGCGCAGGTGGCGCTCACCGCGCTGGCCCAGCACATGATCCGCTTCGACCGCGATGCCGGCGTGGCGCGCGCGCGCCTCAATACTCTGCTGGGACGCGCTCCTGACGCGCCGCTGCACGCACGCGGTGAATTCGCCGTAGCAATGCCCCTGCCTTCCGTGGACGCCCTGGAGGCGCTGGCGCTGCAATCGCGCCCTGACCTGATTGCCGCGCGCGCCGCATCGGTGCGCAGCCACCAGCAGCAGGCTCTGGCCAGGAAGGCCTACATGCCAGACTTCACCGTCTCCGGCGGCTACATGCTGATGCAGCCCAGCGCCAGCATGCGCAACAACTACATGATCGAAGGCTCCATGACGCTGCCCTGGCTCAATCACCGCAGGCACGACGCGGAAATTGCCGAGGCAACCGCCGCCGCCACAGAGCAGGATACGGAGTTGGCGGAGTTGCGCAATGCGGCATTCGGCCAGATTGGCGAGGCGCTGATTGAGGCGCAGGCCTCACAGAAGTTTGCGCGGCTCTATCAGGACCAACTGCTGCCCCAGGCAGAAGCCACGCTGCAATCCAGCGTCATTGCCTATGAGAACGACAAAACCGACTTCCTGGACCTGCTCGACAGCCAGATGACCGTGATCGAAGTTGATCTGGCCTGGGCGCAGTCCGTGGCAGATTATGACGCGCGCCTGGCGGATCTGGAACTTGCCGCCGGCGTCACGCTTGACCAGCTTCAGCAGCCCATGCCGGAGGTGAAACAGTGAAGACTCGCCAATATCAACTTGCTCTTATGGCGGCGCTCGCCGCGTGTCTCGCTCTCGGCGCTGCCCTTGCCTACGTGCTGCTGCATCCGCACACCCGCACCGCCGCCATGGCGATGCCTGACGACCCGGTGATCGCCCGTGGTCCAGCAGCCAAAGCACAGTCCGCACCCGTTGCCATGCCTGCGGCCGGCGCCGCCGCACAGCTCTCGCCGATTCAACTCTCACCGCAGCGTCTTCAGGAGATCGGCGTCACCACCGCCACCGTAGCCTACAAAGATATGCACGATGACCTCAGCGTCCCCGGCAACGTGGATATCGATGAAGAGCAGCTTGCCTACGTACAGACGCGTTTTCCCGGCTGGATTCAGGACGTCTACGCCAACGCGACTTATCAATATGTGCACAAGGGGCAGCGTCTCTTCACCATCTACAGCCCGGATCTGGTCAGCAGCGAACAGGAGTATCAGCTGGCGCGGCAAAACCAGAAGACCTTTGCCGCTGGCATGCACGGCTCAACCGACGGCATGGCCGCACGCGAAGGCGGATGGCTGCTGCAAGCCGCGGAAGAGAGGCTACGTCAGTTCGGCGTGCCCACGCAAGCGATCTCTGATCTCGAAAAGTCCGGCAAGGTGCAGCGTAATATAGCCATCGACTCGCCGGTCTCCGGTTATATCACTGAACGGAATGCGCTGCCCAACGCCTACGTGCAGCCCGAGACCAGGCTCTACACCATCGCCAATCTCTCCACCGTGTGGGTATATGCCAACGTCTTTCAGGACGCAGTGGGCCAGTTGCGCCCCGGCAATCCGGCGCAGGTCACTGTCGATGCGTATCCCGGACGCACCTTCTACGGTCGCATCGATCAGATTCTTCCGCAGGTCGACCCGGCCACGCGAACCGTGCGCGTGCGCCTGGTCTTTCGTAATCCCGGCGTCCTGCTCAAGCCCGGCATGTACGTCAACGTCAACATCCATGCGCCGCTGGGGCAGCATCTGGTCATCCCTTCCTCTGCCGTGCTTGAGTCGGGCCAGCAGGCCATCGCCTTCATCGATCATGGCCAGGGCTATCTTGAGCCGCGCACGATTCAAGTGGGTCCGCAAGTGGACAACAACGTGGTAGTGCTCAGCGGCTTGAAACCCGGTGAGAGCGTCGTCAGCTCGGCCAACTTCCTCGTAGACTCCGAGGCGCAGCTTCAGTCGGCATTGAGCGGCTTTGCCCCACCCGCTCCACCACCGGCACAAACCTCCGCCGGCGCTCCAGCCGCGCAGCCGCACATCGACCTGACTACTCAGCCCGATCCGCCACGCAAAGGAGCAAATACGCTGCGCGTCAAGCTGACCGGCGCAGACGGTCGGCCCGTCACCGGAGCACAGGTCAGCGTCACATTTTTCATGCCCGCTATGCCGGCCATGGGAATGGCGGCAGAGCACGAGGCCGCAACTCTCCGTGAGAAAGCCGGCGGTATCTATGAAGGCTCGCTGCAATTGCCTTCAGGAGGCACCTGGCAGGTGACCGTCAGCGCCAGACAAGGCACACAGACTCTGGCTACGCGGCAGCTCAGCGTCGATGCCGCGGGAGGCATGTGATGATCTCAAAAATTATCGCGTGGTGCGCACGCAATCCCTTTCTCGTACTCTCCGCTGCCATCCTTCTGGTGGCCGCAGGAATATGGTCGGCACGTCATGTTCCACTGGATGCACTGCCGGACATCAGCGATGTGCAGGTCATCATCCATACGCAGTGGGCCGGCGAACCGCCCAATGTGATTGAAGATCAGGTGACCTACCCCATCGTCACAGCGCTGCTCTCAGCTCCACAGGTGAAGAGCGTTCGTGCTCAGACCATGTTCGGCGACTCGTATGTCTTCGTGGTCTTTCAGGATGGCACAGACCTCTACTGGGCGCGCTCGCGCGTCGTGGAGTATTTACAGCAGATCGCAGGCAAACTGCCTGCCGACGTGCATCCAGCCATCGGGCCCGATGCCACCGGCGCAGGATGGGTCTACGAATATGCCGTCATTGACCGTTCGCACACGCACAGCCTCGCCGATCTGCGCGCGCTCCAGGACTGGTACCTGCGCTATCAGCTGGAAACTGTGCCCGGCGTTGCCGAGGTGGCCAGCATTGGCGGATTCGTACGCCAATACCAGGTAAACCTTGATCCCGACAAGCTCTTCTCTTACGGCATCTCGGCCGCCACAGTCATTCAGCGCGTCCGCGAAAGCACCAACGAGGTTGGCGGCGATGTGCTGGAAAAGGGCGGCGCGGAGTACATGATCCGCGGTCTGGGCTACTTCAAGTCGCTCTCTGATCTTGCAAACATTCCTGTAGCCACAAAGAATGGAACGCCCGTACTCGTGAAAGATCTGGGCACTGTGAGCTTCGGTCCGGATGTGCGCCGCGGAGCCGCGGACTGGCAGGGCGAAGGTGAAGCTGTGGGCGGCATTGTCGTGATGCGTTACGGCATGAATGCACTCGACGTCA
>DAIDGZ010000101.1 GCA_027452125.1 Acidobacteriaceae bacterium
GGTCCAGCACGGCATCCATTGCATCGTTATCCTGGGCCATTGTCTGCTCCTTCTGCGCGGGCATCCGCTCGTGCGGCAATCCATTGCTCTTCATCGTCTTTCTCCCAACTCGGCGCGCACCCGGGTCAACGCGCGCGACAGGTGCGCCTTCACCGTACCCTCGCTCAGTCCCGTCGCCGCTGCAATCTCGCTCAACTCGCACTCTTCTACGTAACGCAGCAAGAACACCGTCCGCTGCCGTCCGCTTAACCCTTCAACCGCCTTCCACACCTGCTTCACCTGCTCGCTGGCAATCATGCGCTGCTCCGCGCTGCATTCTCCGCTGGGCAGCCAGTCGCTGGCCTCGTCCAACTCCACGGCGTTGGTCTGGGTCTTGCGCCAGAACTGCAACCGCCGGTTGCGCCAGTGGTCGCGCTGCAGGTTGATGGCAATCCGCATCAGCCACGTCATCGCCGTCGAATCGCCGCGAAACTGCCGCCAGTTGCGATGCGCCTTCAGGAAGCACTCCTGCGTCAGCGTCTCCGCCAGATCGATGTCCCGCGTAGACGAAAGCAGAAACCGGAAGATCTGCGGACGATGACGCTCGACTACGCGCGCAAACTCCTGCGCTGCCATCTCCTCAGCGGTCGCCACGGTCATCGGTGTCAGTGCGGTTCCGGCTGCCATCACCTTGGTAGACGCGATCGCGCCCGCCGGGTTTACGGCCTCTGCCCTGGATTTCCCCGTCCAATCTGCGGCCAGTATATGCGTCCGGCAACTCTGCGGGGAATCCGTCCATGCCGCTTTTCCGGGAAAAATTTCGCCTCGCCGCATCCCCCGAGCCAAGTCTGCATGGCCCGGACTATAATGCCTCCCGGCAACAAAAAGCTGCCACGGGAAACACTGAAACACAACATATGCCTTCTGCTCACCCCCGGCACGCCGAGTATATGCAGATTTTGCCTGTGTCATGTGAGAACGATCCCGGCAGCCGGAGGCCAGTGAGTTGCCCCCGCAGCTCAGCGATTGCATCGAACCACTGATTGGAGATGGAGATGGAGATTTCTCGGCGAACCTTTGTGAACGGACTGGCAGCTGGCGTGGCAACCACGGCCATGGCCTCCTCTGCCAAAAGCTACGCGCAGATTGCCGGCGCCAATGACCGGCTTAACTTTGTCATCAACGGCCTCAACGGGCGCGGCTACGCGCACCTTTCGGCACTTCACTCCAACAGCAAAAACGCCCGCATCGCCTACGTCTGCGATCCCGACGATCACGTCCGCGAGCGCTTCCTCACCCGCGCCACCCAGGTGCTCGGCTACACCCCCAAGGGCGAGAAGGACTTCCGCAACGCCCTCGCCGCCAGGGAAGTGGACGCCATCACCGTAGCCACCCCCGACCACTGGCACACGCCCATGGCCGTCCTCGGCCTCAAGGCCGGCAAAAACGTCTACGTCGAAAAGCCCAGCAGCCAGAACGCCCGCGAAGGCGAGCTCCTCGTCGCCGCCCAGCAGAAGTACGGCAAGCTCGTCCAGGTCGGTGACCAGCAGCGCTCCTCCGACTACACCATCGCCATGATCAAGAAGATCCACGATGGCTACATCGGCGACGTCTACATGGCCAAGGCCTGGTACGCCAACGTCCGCCAGTCCATGGGCGTCGGCAAGATCGTCCCCGTCCCCTCCTGGCTCGATTGGGATCTCTGGCAGGGCCCGGCTCCGCGCTCCGACTACAAGGACAACATCCACCCCTACAACTGGCACTGGCTCCGCCGCTACGGCACCGGTGAGGCCCTCAACAACGGCACCCACGAGGTCGACGTCTGCCGCTGGGCGCTCGGCGAGGAGTTCCCCGAGTCCGTCGCCGCCACCGGCGGCCGCTACCAGTACAAGGACGACTGGCAGTTCTATGACACCCTGATGACCGAGTTCAAGTACCCCGGCAAGATGCTCTCCTGGGAAGGCCGCAGCTGCCAGGGTCTCAAGGTCTACAACCGCGACCGCGGCTCGGCCATCCTCGGCACCAAGGGCTCCGTCGTCATCGACCGCGATGGCTACGACGTGTACGACTGGAAGGGCAAGCAGATCGACCAGTTCCGCACCGGCCACACCACCTCCACCACTGACCTCGTCGGCCGCGACTCCATGACCGACGCCCACTTCGCCAACTTCATCGCCTCCATCAAGGGCCAGGACAAGCTGCACTCCCCCATCGAGATCGCCAACGTCTCGGTGACCATGCTGCTGCTCTCCAACATCGCCTGGTTCGTCGATCGCAAGCTCAACCTCGACACCCAGACCGGCCACATCGTCAACGACCCCGAGGCCATGGGCTACTGGGGCCGCGATTACGAAAAGGGCTGGGAAGTCACCGTCTAACCCCACCCCGCGGAACCACGCTCCCACACCCATCCAGGCCGGCAGCCTCATCGCCGGCCTGGATAGGCCGGGAGCCAACCTGGACGGCAATACACGATCCACCCCTCTCCCTGCCCCCGCAGAATCCTTCATCCCGTACAATCATTTCCGAAAGGGGAAGCCTCCATGGCCTCATCTGCTGCTCATCTCTCTGCCGCGCAGGCTGGAACCATCACCCTCGGTGGAGATCTCACCGTCAACCGCATGGGCTACGGCGCCATGCGCATCACCGGCAAGGGCATCTGGGGCCCGCCGGAAAATCACGCGGCCGCGCTCGCCACCCTGCGCCGCGCCGTTGAGCTCGGCGTCAACTTCATTGACACCGCCGACTCCTACGGCCCCGGCGTCTCTGAGGAGCTCATCGCCGAAGCCCTCCACCCCTATCCCGCAGGCCTGGTCATCACCACCAAAGTCGGCTGGGTCCGCCACGGGCCCGGCGTCTGGCAACACAACGCCAGCCCCGTCCACATCGCCGAGGCCGTCGAGGGCAGCCTCAAGCGCCTCCGCCTCGACCGCATCGACGTCTACCAGCTCCACGTCCCTGACCCCGCCACATCCTTTGACGCCTCCATGGAGGCCCTCGCCCGCCTCCGAGAGCAGGGCAAGGTGCGCCACATCGCCCTCTCCAACGTCACCCTCGAGCACCTGCAGCGCGCCCTCAAAATCGTGCCCATCGTCTCCGTGCAAAACCGCTACAGCTTCTCTGACCGCGAGTGGGACTATGTGCTCGACTTCTGCGAGGCCAACGGCATCGCCTTCATCCCCTGGAGCCCGCTGGCCCAGAGCCGCAAGGCCAATGAGGTGGTCGAGAAGATCGCCGCCGCCCGTGGCGTCTCCACTGCCGTCGTCTCGCTCGCCTGGGCGCTGCGCCGCTCCCCGGTCAACCTGCTCATCCCCGGCACCAGCAACGTCAGGCATCTTGAGGACAACATCAGCGCCGCCGCCTTCCACCTCACCGGCGAGGAGTTCGCCGAGCTCAGCGCCGTCGTCCCCAAACCCTTCTGGCTCCGCTAAACTGCCAGGCTAGCTATCCCGGTCATCTGCGGGGTGGGTGGCCCGCTCATCCCCTTCCACCAACAATTTGTGTCCCATTCATCCACGGTTTCATCGTGGATGAGTGGGAGAGCACGAAAGCCCACACCCGGAAGGTCCCGCGTGCCTATACCCTCGCAAACAGGCGCATCCTTCATGTAGCATCATTCCGCATGCCTACCCGCCCGCTGCCCTTGGCTGAAGCGCAACCCGGCAACCCGCAGGAGACCTGCGACAGCCTGCCCTACGGCAACGGCGAAAGCTGCCCGCCCACCCCCACCGAACACCTCTTCACCGGCAAAGAACGGGACTCCGAATCTGGCAACGACTACTTCGGGGCCAGGTACTACGCGTCTACGATGGGGCGGTTCCTGAGCCCCGATTGGTCAGCCGGAGCGGTGCCCATCCCTTATGCCAAACTCGATGATCCGCAGAGTATGAATCTCTACTCTTATGTGCAGAATATGCCACTCAGCGCCATCGATCCGGACGGGCACGACTGCATGCTGGATGGCGCGCCTACTTCGCAAGACATATGCGAGCGATTGGTCAACGAGGGTGTTGCCAACATAGAGTCCGTCTCTTCGGGAGGCTTGACGACCTCGTACCACACAGTGATAAGTTACACCGTTGACGAATCGTCCGTGATCGGTGCGAACGGTCAGATTGCGGATCAGGTGATGGCCGCACTGGCGGAATTTGACTGCGATATCACAAATCCCGCATGCAGCTTTCTTAGTGAGGAGTTGAGTAATACTGCCCCAAATAACGGGACACAGACTCCTTGGTACAAGACGTGCGGGGCTCAAGCTTTAGGAAGCTTCGCATTGCATGGCGGATTGGATGCGCTCGCGGCAATCCCTGGACTTGGTACAGGTGCCGCAGCAACTCAAGTAGCCATAAGCGTGTTCAACACCGACTGGTCGGCTTCAGGTACAGCAGGTCAATTGGGGCGAGGTCTGGCAACGGCTGGCGGCGTAAATGGGTTTGTGGGAGCGATCCCGTATGTCGCCGAGAGCGGCAGCAAGGTGGCGGAAGCTATTCCCGGCGTAGGTATTTTCGTCGGAGTCGCATCTGTGGGTCTGGATGCCTACAATGCGGTTCAGGAATATCGATCAGGATGCGTGGGGCATTGATCCATGGCGCAAAAAGTCAACCGACGAGTGCTTCTTTTTGGTCTGATCCTTGGCGTCATCATTACCCCAGTGGTTATTCTGTTGAGCGCTCATGGACGGCCGGAGTTGGTATATCCCGTGATAGCCGCTTCAGGAGCGATTGCGTTCGCAGTCAGGGGACGTTGGGAGTTGCGCAACCGCTGGTGGTTTTGGGTCACCGCTTTCGCGATTGTTTGCGCCCATTTGGCCCTGATCCTGTATCTCCCGTGGAAGGCCGGATGGATACCCGCCCCGATCACGATGTTGGCCTGTCTCGTGGATTTGGCAATACTCTTTGGCATTTTCAGCCTTGTCGAGAAGCTCATGGATGGGAACAGGGACGAGCAGAATGCGCAACAGAACTGAGGCCGTCCTGGCAGCCGTAAGCGCCATCTGAGCTGCCAACATCCCGAACGCCGCTAAAGCGTCGGCAGTGGATAGGGACACGTCATGTATGAAAGCGCGTCTTGTCAAGCGCGATATTTCTTTTGCTTTTGTTCTTTTCGCGCTGTTTGCGAGGCATACCATCGCGCAGGCATGGCGGAGGACGGGTCCGTCGAGAAAGGTTCTGTTCAGAACATGAAAAGCACATGCTTTTCATAGCAGCCATTTACCCGTAGCGAGGACGGCGGTCAAGGCCGCGCCAGCGCCGCGTAGCGGTCGAAGCGAAGCGGAGAACCTTGACGGTCGCCGCAGCGGAGGGTACGCGATGCTGGTTGTGCTTGCGCATCTGCTGGCTGATGGAAACGAGTCTCCTTTGCGGGCGGTTCCCTCCGTCCGGATTGCTCGTTGCAAGCGGCTTCGTCGTGGAGCCATATATTCGCCGTACGTTCCGGCATGAGCATGTTGGATCGGGCGTCGCACTCACCCCAAGGCCTGGGTATTGCATCCCGGTGGTACGCCTATCGGCTGTCGGGAACCCCGTATTGGCCAGACGTGTCTCGCGCTTGGCAGGTGGCCCGGTCATCAACTAACCAAAACCTTTTTGTGTCCCATTCATCCACAGCTTCATCGTGGATGAGTGGGAAGCCTCCCCCCCCGCATCAGCACCACAAAGCTAGAAGCTAGGAGCTAGGGCCAAAAAGGCATGTGGCCCGCTCATCCCCCGCCACGAACAATTTGTGCCCCACCCATTGCACAGCCTCATCGTGCAATGGGTGGGAGAGCACAGACACCCACACCCAGCACGGCCTGGCTCACGCCTGCTTCGCCGGTGGTCCCATCAGCATTCCGCTTCGCATAGAACGCGACACGTTATATACTGGTCCTGGATGATCCAGAGCTTCAAGGACGAAGACACTCGGGAGCTCTTCGAGACGCAACGCAGCAAACGCTGGACCGCCATTCGTGCCGTAGCGCTTCGCAAGCTGGACCAGATCGAAGCCTCAATCCATCTCGCCGATCTGCGTATCCCGCCCGGCAATCGTCTTGAAGCGCTTACGGGAGACCGTGCCGGGCAGCATAGCATCCGGATCAACGATCAATACCGCATCTGCTTCGTCTGGAAAGTTGATGGAGCCCACAACGTAGAGATTGCGGACTATCACTGATGAGCCAAGGAGCAGCCAGGATGACCCTCGCCAGACCCGCCACCGGATGGAACCTGCAGCGCGTCTCCACGCATCCCGGCCAGATGCTGCGCGAAGAGTTTCTCGTCCCTCTCGGCCTCTCGCAAAACGCTCTGGCGCTCAGGATTCGCGTCCCCGCCACACGCATCGGCGACATCGTGAAAGGCAAGCGCGCCATCACGCCCGATACGGCCCTGCGTCTGGCTCGCTTCTTCGGCAACAGCCCCGAGTTCTGGCTCAACCTCCAGCAGATGCATGACCTCTCCAAAGCCCGCCTGGAATTGAAGAAAGTGATCGAGCGCGACGTGGACGTCTTCAACGCTGCCTGAGCCGGACTGCACCATCACAGGTGCCCGATCACACCCCCGCCACGACCAATTTGCGCCTCATCCATTTCATAGTTTCATCGTGAAATGGGGGGAAAGCACGAACCCTTGCGCGCCCGCTTTTCCCGCCTGTCGGAGCGCGTGCCCAAACTCCCGCCGTTGCAATCTGAGCGGTACGACGGCGAGCCGTCGATGCACCCCGCCACCGCAGGCCGTTCCGCCTCAGCGAGCCCGCAAAATTTTTCCCCGCCCGTTTGCAGATAATTTTCCGCCTCTGTCCTATCCTTCCCTTAGAGCGCAAAACGCCCTCATGCCACAGGTCCCAGCCCCGACCTGGCGGACGGCAGACAGCGGGAAGGTCCAAACCGCCCCAAAACCCCCAAAAATGCAGCATTTTCCTCGATAAAATGCGCGTTTTTCCGCATAAATGCACGCGTTTTTCTGCCCGATTCTCATCGGCAAAGTGACTCGCAAGCCTTTGAGGCAAAGGAATTTACCTCAACCAACCGCAGCCGCAAACGAGGCAAAAAGGGAGCCCACCCCTCCCCCCCGCACCTCGAGAACCGCTCGGCACTGTGAATCGAAACGCGGCCCGGATCGCGGAGCGGCTGGAAGTTCCAGGGAGCGCAGTTGCCGAGGAGGGCAGACGCCGCCTGCGGCGTTCCCTGCCCTACCGGAGTCCCGCTGCCTTCCGGCCCAGCCTGCCTGATACACTACCCACGGAAAACGCTTTCTGCGCGAGGTATCGCATGCTGCTCCCGTCGCTCCGTGAACAAGTTCTCCACGCCAACCAGGAGATCGCCCGCCGAGGCCTCGCGCCCCACACCTTCGGCAACGCCAGCGGCATTGACCGCTCCGGCGACCGCCCGCTGGTCGTCATCAAGCCCAGCGGAGTCGACTACGCCACCATGACTCCCGCTGACCTGGTCGTCACCGACATCGACGGCAACCTCGTCGAAGGCTCCCTCCGCCCCTCCAGCGACCTCGACACTCACACCCTGCTCTACCGCGAGTTCCCCCAGATCGGCGGCATCGTCCACACCCACTCCGAGTTCGCCACCTCCTGGGCACAGGCCGGCCGTCCCATACCCTGCCTCGGCACCACCCACGCCGACTACTTCCACGGCCCCGTCCCGGTCACTGACCCGCTCTCCGCCGACGAGGTGGAAGAGGCCTACGTGCGCAACACCGGCGCCGTCATCGTCCGCCGCTTCCGCCGCGACAACCTCGATCCCCTCGCCCTCCCCGGGGTGCTCGTGGCCGGCCACGCCCCCTTCACCTGGGGCAAGACGCCTGCCCAAGCAGTGGAAATGGCCGACGTGCTGGAGTACATCGCCCGGCTGGCCTTCCGCAGCGTACTGCTCGGCGCTGCCGAAGAGGGTATCCCCGGCTACGTCCGCGACCACCACTACCAGCGCAAGCACGGCCCCCGGGCAACCTACGGCCAGAGCTGAAGATTTTGGCCCGCCAAGCCCATTCACTAAAAACAAATTAGAATCAATAACTTGAAGATAATAAATTACCGTTAACGGATTGCATCTCTCATGCGTTTTTGATGCAACCGGCACAAGCATGCAGGTCCTCACCATCTATCAGGGGAAATATCCCGTTTTTTGCAGCTCGATTCAGTTTCTGGTAGGTCGGCTTCTGTTTCGCACAATTTTTGTTGCGGCAAAAAATAGGTTGACTATCGATCCTCTCAGCAAATCGTCTATATCTAGCGTATCTTCTATTGCTTGACAATTCTTTGCCCGCCATCTGGCGTATTCTGGCACTCGTGGCAATCGACGTGCATGTTAGATGATGGACTCAGGGTGCCCACACGATGGAGACCAGCCTCTTCAACCGCGTTCAGGCAACGCTGCTGGCCTTGGCCACAGTGGCACTCTTCCTATTGGCGGTGCTCAACTTCCGTCAGGAACGCGCCTATCAGCAGCCGGACGATGGCGTCTGGTGGCATGAGGTAGCCGGCGGCCTGCAGGCGGAGCGCGTGCTGCCGCACATGCCCGGCCAGTTCGCCGGCCTCCAGGCCAACGACCTGCTGACCGCCGTGAATGATACCCCGGTCAAGCACATCTCTGACCTGGAGCGCGCCTTTTATCGCGCCGGCGGTCCTTACGGCCAGGTCTACTACACCATCACCCGCGACGGCATTCCGCTGGACACCCCGGTCAAGGTCATCCCTGTACCGGTCGACCGCAGCCTGGCCATGGGCCTCCGCGTCATCGGCCTGGTTTACCTGGTGATCGGTTTCTACGTCCTTCTCCGCCGCTGGGGTGCCCCCCGTTCCACCCATTTCTACGTCTTCTGCCTGGTCTCGTTTGTCCTGTACGCCTTCAAATACACGGGCAAGCTAGACCTGCTGGACCACACGATCTTCTGGCTAAACATCTCAGCCGAGGCACTGCAGCCGGCGCTATTCCTGCACTTTGCCCTCAGCTTCCCCGAGGAGCGGCTGCGGAATATCCGCCGTCGTTGGCTGCTGCCGCTGGTCTATGCGCCGGGCATAGCGCTGTTTGGCCTGTGGATTTGGAACATTGAGACGCGCGTAGCTACCGGCCTGCTGTTGCACCGGCTCAATCAGACCGCCACCGCCTACGACGCCGTGTTTTACGTGCTGGCCGCACTGCTCTTTCTGCGCAGCTACAGCCGAGCCCACTCGCCCGTGCTACGCCAGCAGCTTAAGTGGGTTACACGCGGGTCGCTGCTGGCGGTTCTGCCATTTACCCTGTTTTACGCGATACCGTTCCTGTTGGATTTGGAGCCACCGCGCCTGCTCTACAATCTGGCCGGCCTGTCCCTCATCTTCCTGCCGCTCACCTTCAGCTGGGCTATTGTGCGTTACCGGCTGATGGATACGGACCTGATCTTCAAGCGTGGCGTCGCGTATACGCTGGCTACCGGCCTCATCCTGGGCGGCTACTTCGGCATCATTGCGCTG
>DAIDGZ010000102.1 GCA_027452125.1 Acidobacteriaceae bacterium
GTGCCTGACCGAATCGATACTGATAAACGCGCTTCGCCCGACGGTACATCTGAATTGACAGTGAACTCTGGTGCGGAGATTTGCAGGGGCTGAAGCCCTTCTCGCTTCTATGGGGCATGTGTGGCACGGCTGAAGCCGTGCCCTGTTACAAGGCCTCTCCTCTTGAGCTTTTTGGCATGCGGAGAGGCCGTGCCGTTGTTGCAAGGCTGGGCTGATGGTGATGTGGTTTCCCAGGTGCTCAAGGGCGAGGCACCTGGGGCAGCCGGGCTTTGCGGGGATGCGGAGGGTGTGAAGAGCAACCGCAGATTCTTCGCTTACCACCCCCAAACTGAAGTACGTTTGGGGGCCCGTGCGCTCTGAATGACAGCGGCTGGGGTGGGGCTTGCGTGTGCTGGCTCGTTGGGTGTTGTGGTTTCCCAGGTGCCCAAGGGCGAGGCACCTGGGGCAGCCGGTGTTTGTGATGATGCGAAGGGCGTGAAGAGCAAATGCGGATTCTTCGCTTACCACCCCCAAACTGAAGAGCGTTTGGGGGCCCGTGCGCTCAGCGACTGTCTGTTTTGTCAAGGGAAGTGGAAGGGGTTGATGGAAAAGACGGCGCGGTGCGCCTCGGAAAACGCAAAGAGCGCGTTTCCCGCTTTCCCACAACACGACTGCTGCGAGCATGGAGTGATCGTTCCCGTTTTCATGCCGTTTCCGCCTGTGGCGGCGGGGCATGCTGGCGGCGTACCTCGCGGGCCTTGGCGTTGAGGCGCACGAGCAGCTTATGGGCCACGGCGATGCGCACCACTTTGGGCGGTTTGCCTGCCGCCCGGAGACGTTGCTGAAAAGCGATGAAGTCCGGTTCGTGGCGGCCCACCACGCAGCCCACGATGAACAGGATTTCGCGCACCGGAGCACGTCCTCCGCGCACCATGCGCTTGCCCTGGTGCTGGCCCGAGTCGTTGGCCAGAGGCGCCAGTCCCGCCAGTTTGGAGATGGTCTTGTTCGACAGCGTGCCGATCTCCGGCATCTCCGCCATCAGCCGCGCCACGGTGCGGTCAGCCACGCCTTTGATGGTGCGGAAGGCCTGATTGAGGTCGCGCCACAGCGGATCGTGTTCGATGAGCGCGGCGATGCGCTGTTCCATATCCTCGATCTGCTTGGCGAGGAAGGCCAGCATCTTGCCGAAGCTGGCCGCGACCACGCGATCGATGACCAGCCGCTGCTGATTCAATTGTGCGGTGCGTAGGTCGGTGAGCTGGCGCAGACGCGTGACCAGCGCGCGCAACTGCTGCTGACTCTGGGGAGCCAGGCAGGCCGGCTGCGACTGCTTCACTTCGGCGTACCAGGCGATCATGCCGGCATCGATGCGATCGGTCTTTTCAAGCGACCCCATGCTCTGGGCAAACTGGCGCACCGCGCGCGGGTTCAGGATAGCCACTGGCAGGCCTTGCTCCGAGAGCTGTGCAAAAGCCCGCCGTTCGTAACCGCCAGTGGCTTCCATGGCCACCAGATCGGCCTGATGCGCCTGGCAAAAGCAGACTAGCGCCGCGATGCCTTCCATGGTGTTGGCAAATGAGCCGGTCGCGCCTTGCTGCCCGATACGCGCCTCGAGAGACTTCGAAGCAATATCCACTCCACAAATGATTCGTGTCACGATAACCTGCCTTGTATGTGCGATTGGAAGTCATGCGACTGTCCGGTCGTACGTGACTTGGGCAGCGGTCCCTGGGCTGAGCGACGGTGGAAACACCTCAGAATGAACGGGAGCCGTCCGCCCGCGGGGGAGTCGATGCCTCGACTCCCCCACTGCAACAGTTTTACCGAAACTGCCGCTTATTCAGAGATACAAGGATGACAGCGGTGGTGCATGGCTGAGTATGGTCAACCGGTAAGCAGTTCATTTGGCCAAAGACTCCCTCGGCTTACGCCATCGTGGAGGATCAACGGTGCGCGGATGCACGAGCCTGGCATTGCCCGGCTGAAGCCGTGCCGTTGTACCAAAACTTGGCTGTTGGGAGTTGGAGTTTCCAAGGTACCCAACGGCGAGGCACGTGGGGCAGCTGGTGTTTGTGATGATGCGAAGGGCGTGAAGAGCAAATGCGGATTCTTCGCTTACCACCCCCAAACTGAAAGGCGTTTGGGACCCCGTGCGCTCAGAAGGACAGCGGCTGGGGGAGGGGTGTGCGGAGATTTGCGGGGGGCTGCGTGTGCTGGCCGGTGGTGCGGTGTGGTTTCCCAGGTGCCCAAAGGCCAGGCACCTGGGAAACCATAGTTCGAGGTAGAATCAACGGCCCATGATCTGGGCTACCCGCTACCTGCCTGTGCGAGGGACGAATTGTCGACAGAACAAAGGCCATGCCTGTGGGCATGGCCTTTGTTCTGTCGACGCGGTTTTGCGTTAGCCGCGCAGGAAGTCCTTGGCCTTTTGCAGCAGGACGTCGCGGCTGATGTCGGAGATGGCGTCGGTGAGCGGAAGCTGCTTGGGGCAGACCTCCACGCAGTTCTGCGCGTAGCCGCACTCCTGGATGCCGCCGTCGCCGGAGAGGGCGCGCAGGCGCTCTTCCTTGAGGACCTTGCCGCTGGGGTGTTCGTTGAACAGCTTGACCTGGGCGATGGTGGCCGCGCCGACGAAGCCGGTGGCCTCGTTGAACTGCGGACAGACTTCCATGCAGCAGGTGCAGCTGATGCAGTTGGAGAGCGGGTAGCGCACTTCCTGTTCCTGCGGGAACATGCGCGGGCCGGAGCCGAGATCGTAGGTGCCGTCGATGGGCACCCAGGCCTTGACGGCCTTGAGGTTCTCAAAGAGCACCGAGCGGTCGACCTGGAGGTCACGCACCAGGGGGAATTTGGTCAGCGGTTCCACCTTGATGGGCTGCTCGAGGTTATCCACCAGCGAGGAGCAGGCCATGCGGGCCTTGCCATTGATGCGCATGGCACAAGAGCCGCAGATCTCTTCCAGGCAGTTGGAGTCGTAGGTGACCGGGGTGGTCTCGCGGCCATCGGCGGTGACGGGGTTGGCGGCGATCTCCATCATGGCGGAGATCACATTCATGCCGGGACGCCAGGGAAGCTCAAACTTCTCCCATACGGCGGGTGCGTCGGGACTCGCCTGGCGCTTGATTTCGAATAGTACAGTTCTGTCTGCCATGATCCCTCTCGTGGGGAGCGTCGCCTGCCAGCGGCGTTTCCCTCGGGGCTTATGCCCCTCTTAGTGTTCGACCCATGCGGCACGGCGGTTGCCGTGCCCGGACATCAACCTTATTTCGCAGCGTCGTAACGGCGCGGGCGCGGTTTGATGTGTTGAATGTCCACGTCTTCGTAGTCGATGCGCGGCCCCTCGGGCGAGCCGGTGTAGCTGGCCTTGCTGGTCTTGAGGAAGCGCTCATCGTTGCGTTCGGGGAAGTCTGGCTTGTAGTGCGCGCCGCGCGACTCGTCGCGCTGCAGGGCACCGAGCACCACCGTGCGGGAGAGCTCCAGCATGTTCTTCAACTGGCGTGCGAAGGCGAAGCTGGTGTTGGCCCACTGGCTGCGGTCACTGAGGTTGACCTTGTTGTAGCGATCGAGCAGCTCGACGATCTTCTGGTCGGCCACCTTGAGCCCCTTGTTGTAGCGGGTGACGGTAGCGTGCTCGGTCATGGTCTGGCCCAGCTCGCGCCACAGGCGGAAGGGGTTCTCATTGCCGTCGTTCCTGACCAGGCGGTTGTTGATCTCGGTCTGGCGGGCCAGCTCGGCTGCGTGGCCGCCGTCGCCCTCGGCCGCGGTCAGATTCTTTGCGTAGCGCAGGGCGTTGGGGCCGGCCTGGAAGCCGCCGTAGATGCAGCTGACCAGCGAGTTTGCGCCGAGGCGATTGGCGCCGTGGTACTGATACTCGCACTCGCCGGCGGCAAAGATGCCGGGGATGTTGGTCATCTGGTCGAAGTCCACCCAGAGGCCGCCCATGGTGTAGTGCATGCCGGGGAAGATCTTCATGGGCTCGTCGTGCGGATCGACGCCGACGAACTTCTCATAGATTTCCAGGATGCCGCCGAGCTTGTGGTCGAGCGTGGCGCGGTCAATGTGGGTGAGGTCGAGGTAGACCATGGGCTGGCCGTCGATGCCGAGGCCAAGCTCGTAGACGACCTTGTGGATGGCGCGGGTGGCCACGTCGCGGGGGACGAGGTTGCCGTACTTGGGATACCACTCCTCGAGGAAGTAGAAGCGCTCGGCGGCGGGAATCTGCTTGACGGGGCGCTTGTCACCGGGGTTGCGCGGCACCCAGACACGGCCGCCCTCGCCACGGGCCGACTCGGACATGAGGCGCAGCTTGTCTTCGCCGGGGATGGAGGTGGGGTGGACCTGGATGAATTCGCCGTTGGCGTAGTAGGCGCCCTGCTGGAAGATGGCGGACTGGGCGGAGCCGGTGCAGACGACGGAGTTGGTGCTCTTGCCGAAGAGGGCGCCGACGCCGCCGGTGGCGAGGATGATGGCATCCGCGGGGAAGCTGCGCAGCTCCATGGTGCGGAGGTTCATCGCGGTGATGCCGCGGGCTACACCTTTCGAGTCGAGCACGGCGGAGAGGAACTCCCAGCCCTCGTACTTGGTGACCTTGCCCTCGGCCTCGTGGCGGCGGACCTGCTCATCGAGCGCGTAGAGAAGCTGCTGGCCAGTGGTGGCGCCGGCGAAGGCGGTGCGGTGATAGAGGGTGCCGCCGAAGCGGCGGAAGTCGAGCAGTCCCTCTGGGGTGCGGTTGAAGGGGACGCCCATGCGGTCGAGGAGGTCGATGATGCCGGGCGCGGCCTCACACATGCCCTTGACGGGGGTCTGGTTGGCGAGGAAGTCGCCGCCGTAGATGGTGTCGTCAAAGTGCTGCCAGGTGGTGTCGCCTTCGCCCTTGAGGTTCTTAGCGGCGTTGATGCCGCCCTGGGCGCAGACGGAGTGGGAGCGCTTGACGGGAACGATCGAGAAGAGATCGACGTTGCCGCCAGCCTCGGCGATCTTGATGACCGCGGAGAGGCCGGCCAGACCGCCGCCAATCACGATGATTTTAGGTGCTGCCATGAGCAATTTTCCTTTCCTGCACAAGCAGGACACAGCTTCTCGCTGCTAGCTGCTAGCTCCTAGCCGCTGGCTGAAAGCTAGACAAATGGAAAGCGCTGCCGGCATGAGCCGGAGCGACCAAGGTGGAAACAGGCACGTTTGCGGGGGCGTTGGCATACTTGGGACCGACGAAGGCCCAGATGCTGGCCAGGCCCATGACGCAGAGCAGCACGCCGATGGCCGCGCAGACATAGCCGAAGCGCTTGCGCGCCGTCTTGCCCGGGGTGATGCCCCACTTGGCGGCGAACAGCCAGATGCCGTAGGCAAAGTGCCAGCAGATGGCGATCATGCTGATGACGTAAAAGGCGAGGATGAGCGGATTGCTGAGCTCATGCTGCACCTTGGCAAAGGCCATGCCGGGATTGTGGGGCAGGTCTGCGCCGAGGAAGCGCTGGGTGGCCACGTGATAGCCGATGTAGAAGAAGGCAATCATGCCTGTCCAGCGCTGCGCCGTGTACATCCAGTTGCCGGCCCACGGGTAATAGACCACGTTGGACTTGCCGCGCAGCCAGATATAGAGGCCATAGAAGGCGTGATAGAGGATGGGCAGGAAGATGAAGGCCCACTCCAGGACGCGCACCAGCGGCAGGCTGTTGAGGAACTTGACCTGTTCGGCATAGGCCAGAGGGCCTTTCAGCGCTTCGTAATTGGAAAGGAGATGCTCCAGCAGAAAGGCGCCAATGGGAATGATCCCGAGCAGAGAGTGGAGCTTGCGCCACAGAAAGCTGGTTCCCTGACCGGCTCGCAGGGGCTGGACTCCGCTGTGGACCTGAGGCGCGGCAGTTTGGTGAGTTGTTGCCATGGACTTGTCAGCTCCTAAAGGCTGCGTGTGACGGAGGTTTCAGATTGAAAGACAAGAAAACAAAGTACTAATTTACGAGCATTATTCGTGACTGGTATCGCCCCAGTCAAGGCGCGGATGCGCGGGTTTGTCCCAAATCAATAGGATGCGCGCATCGGATGAAAAAGATGGATGGGGAATTTAGACATGCAGCAAACGAAGCAGGGCTTCGAGGGCGCGGCCGCGATGGCTGAGACGGAGCTTGGTTTCGATGTCGATCTCGGCCATGGTGCGGTCCAACTGCGGCAGGTAGAAGAGGGGATCGTAGCCGAAGCCGCCGGTGCCGCGCGGGGCCTGCTGAATGAGGCCTTCGACGGAGCCTTCGGCGGTGTGCAGCAGGACGCCGTCGCGGGCCAGGGCGAGGACGCAGCGGTAGCGGGCTTCGCGGGGAGCGGAGGGGATGGCGGCGATACGCTGCAGGAGCAACAGGTTGTTCCACACATCGCTGTTGTCGTTGGCGTCCGGCGAGTCCACCATGCCGGCATCGGCGGCGAAGCGGGCGGAGCGAACGCCGGGCGCGCCGTCGAGGGCATCGACTTCGAGGCCGGAGTCGTCGGCGAGCACCAGCAGGCCGGGCGCATGGGAGGAGTAGTAGAGCGCCTTGAGCGTGGCGTTGGCGGCGAAGGTGGCGCCATCCTCTTCCGGCGCCTCGATGGCTCCCAGGCCGGGGAGGGGATCGATGGTGACGTCGTGGGTGTTTGCGGCGGCGCGAAAGTCGCGCAGCTTGCCCTGGCTGGTGGTGGCAGCGAACAGATGTAGAGCCATGCTGTGAGTGTAACGGGAGAGCGGATCGCACCGGGGGGGAGCGAGACGCGGGGGCAGTTATTCGGAAGAGAATCGCAGCTTGAGCCGAGTGGAAGGCCATGGCGCCTGGGCGAAGCTGGCCGGCGTTATCCCGGAAGCGATACCTGACGGGTAGGGGGGAGGAGCAGGTTTCCGTGCCTTTGACAATCCTGAGTATCGTTCTCTAAGGTTCTGGAGATAGAAAATTTGTCATTTGGTATCCGCGGGCTGGATCTGGCACGTGCCAGACGGTTTCCTTCGATCGCTTGCGGACTGCACAATGGACGGGATCTTTCTTTCAGAACCTGCGAGGGAAACAATGAAGAGTGGAGTGTTGCGCCGGGCTGCCCTGGCATCGATCCTGAGTGTGCTGGCACTGCCCGTCGGGGCTCAGACAGCAGCGACTGTCGTGGGCCCAGTGGCTCTGCGCGTGGATAACCTGAGCACTCCGCTGGGCATGGACGATCCCGCTCCGCACTTTAGTTGGCAATTGCAGGATGCAGCGCGCGGGGCGCGGCAGACGGCCTACCAGGTGATGGTTGCTTCCAGCCCGGCGCTGCTGGCGGCGGGCAAGGCGGATGTGTGGCAGAGCGCGCGCACGGAGTCTGGCAGGTCTATCAACATAGCCTATGCCGGCCCGGTTCTGAAGCCCAGCACGCGCTACTACTGGCGGGTACGGGTGTGGGGCGCGGCGGGCAAGGCGTATCCGGCGAGCGCGGCAAGCTGGTGGGAGACGGGCTTGCTGCATCAGGACGCCTGGCAGGCGGAGTGGATTGGCTACGAGACGCCGGAAGAGGCGGCTCTTCGCCACGCCAATGCGGTGTGGATTGCGAGCCCGGATGCTCATGCGCTGGCGAAAGAGAAGTCCGCGAAGCAGCACTTTGCCTATCGCGCAACGGTACACCTGGGCAAGCCAGTGAAGTATGCCGCGCTTTACGCCACGGGGCAGGATACGGTTGCGGCGTGGGTTGACGGCCAGCAGGTGCTGAGCGAGAATCCGCTGCCGCCCTACAAGCAGATGCCGTGGAAGAAGTTTGTTCGCACAGACGTGACTGGCAAGCTTGCTGAGGGCGCCAATACTCTGGCGATCGAGGCGCTGCATCACGTGGTGAATCCCAATGGCATGGTGGTGGACGAAGAGCCGCCCATGATTGCCACGCTGGTGGTGGAGTATACGGATGGCTCCTGGGCCAGCTTTGTGAGCAACCCCGCGTGGAAGACGGCCATCCATGCCGCCACTGGCTGGCAGAAGCCTGGGTTTGACGATGCGGGCTGGAAGAACGCGGTGTCCTGGCACATGCCCGGCCAGACAGCCGCAGAGGCTCTTGGAGCACCGTGGATTCCCGACTCCGTGAAGGCCCTGCGCCACGAGTTCAACGTGCCGAGCCCCGTAAAATCCGCGCGGCTCTATGCCACGGCACTCGGCGCGTACGAGTTGTTCCTGAACGGCAAGCGGGTCGGCGATCAGGTGATGTCGCCGGGATGGACGGACTATCGGCAGCGTGTGGAGTACCAGACCTACGATGTGACGGCGCTGGTGAACAGCGGGAACAATGCGGTGGCCGCACTGCTGGCGCCGGGCTGGTACGAGTCGCCACTGGAGTGGATGCAGCGCCCGAATAACTACGGCCTGACCCCGCCGGCGCTGCGCGCCGCTTTGCGCATTGAGCACGCCGACGGCAGTGTGCAGTGGGTGCGCACCGGGGCAAGCTGGCAGGCAGAGCGCAGCTTTATTCTGAGCAGCGAGATCTACGACGGCGAGACGCAGGATGCGCGCCGCATGCAGGAGGGATGGGAGAACGCGGGCTTTGCCGGCCGCGGCTGGCAGGCGGCTGAGTTGATCGATCCCGCTCCAGTCCGCATCGAGGCGCAATCGTTTCCGCCGATCCGTGTGGAGCGTACGCTGCACGCGGTGAAGGTGACCGAGCCGAAGCCGGGTGTGTGGGTGTATGACTTTGGCCAGAACATGGCCGGGGCTGAGACGGTTCGCGTCTCCGGGCCGGCTGGCACGGATGTCCGCCTGCGCTTTGCGGAGGTGCTCAACCCGGACGGTACGATCTACACGGATAACCTGCGTACGGCGAAGGCGACGGATCACTTCATCCTCAACGGGCACGGGGAAGAGGAGTTCACACCGCGGTTCACCTATCACGGTTTCCGCTACGCTGAACTGACGGGGCTGAACACGGCGCCAGGCAGGGATGCCGTGGTTGCGGTGGACTTTCACACCGATGCGCCGTTTACGGACAAGCTGAGCACCGGCAGCGCGCTGATCAACAAGTTGTGGAGCAACATCCTCTGGGGTCAGCGTTCGAACTTCATGAGCGTGCCGACGGACTGCCCACAGCGCGATGAGCGGCTGGGCTGGAGCGCGGATGCGCAGGTCTTCTGGCGCACGGCCAGCTACGATGCGGACCTGGCTGCTTTCTCGCGCAAATATACGGGCGATCTGCGCGGTACGCAGATGGAATCGCCCTACTTTGGCATCTACGCGCCGGGAACCTCGGCGCCGCACTCCGGCTCTGGCGCGGGCTGGAGCGATGCGGGCGTGGTGATTCCGTGGACCTCGTGGCTGCAGAGCGGCGACACCAGCGTGATCAACCAGAACTGGGCGGCGATGACGGAATATCTGGACGCGATCGAGGCGGCGAATCCGGATGGCCTGTGGAAGAACCAGGCGGGCACGCCGTTTGGGGACTGGCTCTCGCCCGAGGGCAAGACCAATTATGTGTTGATTGCCTCGGCCTACTGGGCGTATGACACGACGCTGATGGAGCAGATGGCTCGCGCCACCGGCCGCACCGCCGAGGCGGAGAAGTACGCTGCGCAGTTCGCAAAGATTCGCGCTGCGTTCCAGAAGGAGTTTGTTCATTCGGACGGCTTCATCTCTGGCGGCGACAACACAGCTTCGCCCTTTGGCGAGATCAACAACCCCAATGCGAAGAGCCGCGGCGGCGACACGCAGACCAGCTACGTGCTGGCGCTGCACATGAACCTGCTGCCGGAGAACCTGCGCGCTGCCGCAGCCAAGCGGCTGGTGGAGAAGATCCACGCGAACCACGACATGCTGGCCACCGGCTTCCTGGGCACGCCGTACCTGCTGGAGGAACTGAGCAAGGCGGGCTATGCAAGCCTGGCGTATCATCTGCTGCTCAACACCGGTTATCCCTCGTGGGGCTACATGGTGGAGCATGGCGCGACGACGATGTGGGAGCGCTGGAACGGCGACCAGATGATTCACGATCCGGCGATGAACTCCTTTAACCACTACGCCTATGGCGCCGTGGCCGCCTGGATCTATAGCGACGCGGCGGGTGTGGATGCGACGCCGCTGGACGCGGGCTTCCACACGGTGGCGCTGCATCCGGTCTTCGATGCGCGCATGGGACATGTAGACTTCGACTACCACTCGGCGTACGGGCCGATTCATTCAGGCTGGACGGTGCAGGGAAGCAGCGCTGCGTGGCACGTGACACTGCCTGCCAATACCAGCGGCTGGCTGGAGGTGACTGCGGCTGAGGCGGGAAACTGGAAGTTGGAGGGAACGCCGCTGGCCCAGAGCAAGCTGGCTCACGCCGCAACTCATGATGGGCAAAGCGGGTTTGAGCTGGAGTCAGGGAGTTACAGTTTTACGGTTCAGTTGAAGTAAGAGGCATGCGGTCCGCACGCAAAGGATTGCTGTACACGGCGGCGTATGAGCCGCGCGCGTAAAAATTCGCTTGCCGGATATCCCTGAAGAGCCGGCAGACTTGAGAGAAGGATAAAGAATGTCGATACTCACGGGGATCGGATGGCACATTATCGGCGCGGCGATGGCGGCGTCGTTCTATGCGCCCATTGAGAAGGTGAAGAAGTGGTCGTGGGAGACGACGTGGGCCGTGGCTGGCTTCTTTTCCTGGATATTGCTGCCCATCGGCGTCAGTCTCATCCTGCTGCCAGACTTCCATGGTTTCTATGCGGCGCAGGACACGGACCTGATGCTGAAGGTGGCTCTCTTTGGAGCGATGTGGGGAGTGGGCAACGTCAGCTATGGCCTCACGATGCGCTACCTGGGCATGTCATTGGGTATTGGCGTGGCTATCGGCGTTACGCTGGTGGTGGGCACGCTGGTGCCGCCGTTGATTCATGGGCAGGGGGCGATGCTCTTCACCACGGAGAGCGGCCTGCTCACCATGGCAGGCATTCTGGTGGCGCTGGTGGGCGTGGCAGTGGTTTCCTATGCTGGCCACCAGAAAGAGCTGAAGCTGCAGCGCGAGGCGGAAGAGTTCAACCTGCCTCTCGGGCTGGGGCTTGCGGTGATGTGCGGAATCTTCTCGTCGGGCATGTCGTTTGCCATCGATGCGGCCAAGCCGATCACGGCATTTGCGCAGCATATCGGCGTGAGCCCGCTCTACTCTGCGCTGCCCAGCTACGTGCTGATCATGGGCGGCGGCGCCATCGTCAACCTGACGTACTGCTTCGTCCGTCTGGGCTTCAAGAAGGAGCTTTCGCTGCGGCGCGATCTGTCGCAGACCGGGGAGACGATCCTGAAGAATGGTGCGCTGGCAGCCACTGGCGGCATCATGTGGTATCTGCAGTTCTTCTTTTACGCATGGGGAGCGGCTAATATCCCGCAAAGCATGGGCTATGTGAACTGGATGCTGCACATGAGCATTTACGTCCTGTGCGGCGGACTGGTGGGCCTGGCGCTGGGCGAGTGGAAGGGCGTGGGCTCAAGGCCGGTGCGCCTGCTGTGGCTGGGCATCCTGGTGATTATTCTTGCCGCCAATCTGGTGGGTTTGGGGATGGCTACGTAGAGGCAGAGATCCTGCAGGAAGGCCCGCTGAACGATCTTCAGCGGGCCCTTGATTTTTGCGTTGTGGGGATTCTGGTTGTGTTTATCGCGCTTCGGCTTCGGGTAGAGGCAGTTGATCGGCGAGGCCGGCGGCGAGCAGGTCCGCACGGAGCTTTGCTGCATCGGTGAATACGAGTCCCTGCATGCCGAGGGCGCGCGCGGCCTCAATGTTGACCTCGCGGTCGTCCACAAAGAGGGCTTCTTCCGGCGCGATTTTCAACTGATTGAGCGTGTAGTGGTAGATGGCCGGGTCGGGCTTCGCTGTCCTGAGCAGGTAGCTCCAGACGAGCACGTCGAAGCCGGCCAGCCATTTGAACTCGCGCTCGATGTTGGCGCGCACGTCGTCGCCGATATTGGAGAGCACGGCCGTCTTCAGCCCGCGCTGCTTGAGCGCCTGCTGCCAGGCAACCATCGCGCTGTTCGGCGTGGTCCACATGCGCGCATCCCAGAGGCTTAGCTCTTCAATGACGGGCCGTTCCAGGTTCAGTCCTGCGTCGCTGGTGACCTTCTGCCAGAAGGTGACGCCGTTCAGCTTGCCCTCGTCGTAGGCGTGGCGGTCAGCCCAGTAGAGCGGGTCCAACTGCTCGGGGGTGAGCCCGGAGATGCGCAGCAACTGGGCGTAGGCTTGAGGGTCGGGCGGGCCGGTCAACACCATGCCCAGGTCAAAGATCACCGCGCGCAGAGCCAAACGGTTCCTCCTGTGTGCGCCCGTGTATGGTGAGAAGGGGCGTCTTTTTATTGTGCCTGACCGGCCTGCACGGGCTGGTTGCGCGCGGATAAAAAGCCCGGCACGCAGCGATGCAATTCTCAGAGCGAACCAACTGGAACACCGAAGAGAGCGAACTGGCGCGGGCTTACCGCATGCGCCGGGAGGCGGGGCTGCCAATCGCAGACCTGACCGCCTCCAACCCTACGCGCTGCGGCTTGGACTACGATGCGGGCCTGTTGATGGCTCTGAACGATCGCTCGGCGCTGGACTACGATCCGCAGCCGCGGGGCCTGCTGGCCGCACGCGAGGCCGTATGCGATTACTATGCCGCGCATGGCGCTGCGGTCCGGCCTGAACAGGTGATTCTAACCACCAGCACGAGCGAGGCCTACAGCTACCTCTTCCGCCTGCTGTGCGACCCGGGCAGCGAGATCGTGGTGCCGCAGCCCGGCTATCCGCTGTTTGACTTTCTTGCCACGCTCGACGACGTGCGCCTGCGCCCCGCGCCACTGGTCTATGACCACGGCTGGCAGCTCGATCCCGAGGGGTTTCGGCGCGCTGTTACGCCTGCCACGCGGGCCGTGGTGCTGGTGCATCCCAATAATCCCACCGGCCACTTCACGAAGCAGTGGGAGGCCGAGGAACTGGCCGCTCTTTGCCGCGAGCACGACCTCTCGCTGATCGTGGACGAGGTCTTCCTTGACTATGGCCGGGCGGGAAAGCCGGAGGGCGCGGTGCGCAGCTTTGCCGCGGGTCTGGAGGATATTCCGATCTTCGTGGTGAGCGGGCTGAGCAAGATTGCCGGCCTGCCGCAGATGAAGGCGGCATGGATTGTGGCCACCGGCCCGGCGCGCGAAGCGGCTCTGGATCGGCTGGAGGTGATTGCCGACACCTTCCTCTCAATGAATGCGCCGGTGCAGTGCGCGCTGCCTGCCTGGCTGGCCGGGCGCAGTGCGATTCAGCAGCAGATCAACCAGCGAGTGGCGGGGAACCTGGCGGAACTGGATGGCCAACTTGCTCGCCTGCCCGGGGCCACGCGGCTGCAGGTGGAGGGCGGCTGGTATGCAGTGGTGCGCATTCCCGCACTGGAACCAGACGGGCGCACGGTACTGCGCCTGCTGGAGCAGGGTGTGTGGGTTCATCCCGGCTACTTTTTTGGCATGCCGGAGTCGGGCTGGCTGGTGGTCAGCCTGCTGGCTCCAGCTGAGGAGTTCCGGCGCGGCGCAACGCTGCTGGCCGATCTGTTGAGCGCCCATCCAAACGGATGAAGCGCCGGCGAGTCAGAGGAAAGTGGGTGCGGATTACTCTGTGCGCAGGAACGGGTTGGTTCGCCGCTCCTGACCGATGGTGGTGGCGGAGCCGTGCCCGGGCAGGACCTGTGTCTCGTCCGGCAGGGGCAGCAGGCGGGCACCGATTGAGTCGAGAATCTGGCCGTAGTTGCCGCCGGGCAGGTCAGTACGGCCGATGCTTCCGGCAAACAGCGTGTCCCCAGCGATGAGCAACTTGAGCGGAGTGAAGTGCAGGCAGACCGAGCCCTGGGTGTGTCCCGGGGTATGCAGCACTTCTGCGGGATAGCGGCTGAGGCCAACTACCATGCCGTCTGCAAGGCTCTCGTCGGGTGGTGCGGTTTCAGGGGTGGGAATGCCCAGCCATGCGGCCTGCGTCTCCATCATTTTGAGCAGGGGCAGGTCGTTCTGGTTGAGGAAGATGGGCGCTCCGGTGAGCTTCTTGAGCCTGAGCGCGCCGCCGACGTGATCAATGTGGGCGTGGGTGATGAGGATCTGCTTGAGTTGCAGTCCGAGTTCGGTGAGGCGGCGGTGGATGCGGGCGATCTCGTCGCCGGGGTCAATCACGATGGCCTCGCCGGCCTCTTCATCGCCCATCAGGGTGCAATTGCAGGCCAGCGGCCCTACCGGAAAGGTCTCCAGGATCATGCGTTTATTGTAGAGCGGGCGGCGTTTTTCGATTTGGCGCATGCAAAAAGGCAAGCCCCTTGGGGACTTGCCTTTGCGAATTGCCCGATCTGGCTGGCTTACTTGCCGGGCTTGGCCGGCGCGGAGACCGGGGCGGGCTTGGAACCTTCCAGCACGGAGTGCGAGGTGGTGGAGCGCTCGTACAGAATCACCAGTGCAATCGAGGTGCACATGAAGATGACTGCGGCCCAGGTGGTCAGCTTGGTCAGCAAGGTGGCTGCGGCGCGGGGACCGAAGGCGGTCTGGGAACCCTGTCCGCCGAAGGCGCCGGCCAGGTCCGCCGAACGGCCCTGCTGGATGAGCACGATGCCAATCATGAAGAAGCACACGATCACGTGCACGGTGATGACGAAATAAAAGAGAATCTGCATTCGCTGACTTTCCGAGTCTGTCCGGCTTGGGCGGACGAAAAGAACTTTTGGTGCGGAAGAGGGGACTTGAACCCCTATGCCTCTCGGCGCCACCCCCTCAAGATGGTGTGTCTGCCAATTTCACCACTTCCGCACTTAGGTGAACCATTTGAGTATAGCAAAACCAACGGGCTAGATAAACCATGCCTGCTCACCCATCTGCGGTGCGTTTTCCACTGCGCCTCAGACAAAGCGATGAGGCGCAACAGTTTTTTCGAGCGTAGCCGCACGGGCGGCGTCATTCCCTGCAGAAAGGGCTGCACGCCGGGTGAGGGCCGGTGGCACAGGGCGCTGGCGGCGCGCAGCTTATTGGGGCGAGCGAGATGAAAAAGCTGACGAATCGCTTGAGGCAGCGTGCCTCGTGGCTGGCAGTGATGCTGGGCGTACTGCTGCTGGCCGTGGATCTGTATGCGCAAACACCAGGGAGGCCAGAAAGATCGGCCCCGCCTCCACGCGGACCGCAGATCTTCCACATCTTTTACCTGACGCACATGACCCAGCAGAATGAGCAGAATGATGTTGCGACTGAGTTGCGCAACATGCTTCCGCTGGCCAAGGTTTATTGTGTTGCGCATCAGGCGGCCATTTCTGTTCTGGGCACCAGCGATGAGATCGCCCTGGCTACCGAGATCGTTACGGCGCTGGACCGTCCGCAAAAGGCCTACCGGCTGACCTACACGGTGACTGAAACCAGTCCCGGCAAGCCGGCCGAGGCGCAGCACTTTGCGCTGATCGCCGTCGATGGCCAGAAGCTCTCTCTCAAGCAGGGCAGCCGGGTACCGATCGCCACCGGCACATCAAGCGGCAACAACACGAATTTTCAATATGTGGACGTGGGGCTGAAGATTGAGGCAACGGTGGAGGGCACGACGCTGCGTTCCTCTATCGAGCAGTCCAGTGTTGCGCAGGAGAAGCCGATCGAAGGCGTGCAGGAGCCGATCATTCGCCAGGCGACGCTGCAGGATGCTTCGCCGTTGCCGCTTGGGTCGCCGGTGGTCCTTGGCTCGCTCGACATTCCCGGCAGCGCACAGCACCTTGAGGTCTCTGTCAGCGCCGAGCGGGTGAAGTAGGCCGGGTAGGTCGCGACTCTACCGCGCGGACATGGCTTTGCGCAGGCGGGCTTCGGCGTCGTCGCTCCAGTAGCGGCAGTTGAGCCGGAGAAAGATCGAGGTGTAAGGGATGGCCATGCGCGTCTTCAAAACGAGGATGTGATACTGCTGGCCATCCCGCGCCACCATATCCAGCAACTGCGCGTGGGGCCGCGACTGCACGGTATTGCCGCGCAGAATTGTGGCTACATCCGAGCGATAGCCGGAGACGCCCGGTGCGTCCGTATCCTGGACGTAGGGCAGCTCGGCATCCATGAAGATATCCGGCCGGACATGGATGGAGCGATTGATTTCATCCAGCACGGAGTGCAGCACGAGCAACTGCGGCGCGTTGGTTTCGATGGTTTCGACGCCGGGCGCCACCTCCAGCGGATAGGCCGAATCCACGATCAGAATCCAGTTGCGATGGCCGAGCAGGGGCAGTTCCTCCGCGAGCTTATCGTGCCAGCCGTTTCCATGGGGTGTCTGGGCCAGGCACGCTGCCGCAACGGTGATTAACAAGCAGAGAACAACCACAATCCTGCGCATAGAAAAGCAATCCCTTCAGGTTGAAGATCGAGCTGGCTCCGCTGAAGCCACCGCCGCCCGGAACGGGAGCAGTATATCCCGAACCGGCCCTAATGAATCCGCTCCAGCCGGAAGTCCGCCTCGCGCAGTGCGTGGGTAATCGCGGTGATGTGCGCGGCGCCGCGCGTTTCCAGCGTGACATCGATGACGGTTTCACCCAGGCTTACGCCGTAATAGGCGCGGTTGTGCACTGTCTCGACGATGTTGGCGCGCTCGCGGGCGAGGATCTGCGTGAGTGCAAAGAGCGCACCGGGGCGGTCCTGCAGGTAGACGCGGATGCGCAGCAGGCGGCCATCCTTGACCAGGCCGCGCTCGATGATCTTGGCCAGGAGGGTGACGTCGATGTTGCCGCCGCAGACCAGCACGGCGGTGCGTCGATGGCGCAGGTTGATTTTGGCCTGCACTACGGCGGCCAGCGCAGCGGCGCCCGCGCCCTCGGCCAGCGTCTTTTCCTGTTCGAGCAGCATGAGGATGGCGCTGGCGATTTCCTCGTCGTCGACGGTGACGATCTCGTCCACGTAGCGCGAGACGAGCGGCAGCGTCAGCTGGCCAGCGCGGCGCACGGCGATGCCATCGGCGATGGTGGCCTCGGCGGCAATTGTGACGGGCGCTCCGGCCTCGCGCGCGCGCAGCATCGAGGGCAGCTTCTCTGCCTCCACGCCGATGACGCGGATCTTCGGGTTGGTCTCCTTGAGCGCGCAGGCGATGCCGCCGATGAGCCCGCCGCCGCCGATGGGGGCTACCACGGCCTCCAGATCCGGCGCCTGCTCCAGGAGCTCCAAGCCAATGGTGCCTTGCCCGGCGATCACCGCGGCATCGTCAAAGGGATGGATCAGCGTGCGGCCTTCGTCCAGGCAGCGGCGCATGGCCTCTTCGCCAGCTTCGTCATAGCTGGCTCCGTGGAGAATCACCTCGGCCCCGTAGTTGCGCGTGGCCGCCACCTTGACCAGCGGCGTGGCCAGCGGCATGACAATCTGCGCGCGCACACCCAGCGCCGTGGCATGAAAGGCTACGCCCTGGGCATGATTGCCGGCGCTGGCGGCGATGACGCCGCGCTCGCGCTCGGCGTGACCAAGCGTCAGCAGCTTGTTCAGCGCGCCGCGTTCCTTGAAGGAGCCGGTGCGCTGCAGGTTCTCCAGCTTGAGGTAGAGCGGCAGGCCGGTCAGTTCGCTGAGATAGTGCGACAGGTGACAGGGCGAGAGCAAGACGGCCTCGCCAATGCGCTGGCGCGCCGTCTGGATGGTTGCCAGGGTTACGTTGTCCACGTGCGTCTCCTCGGGTTGCGGGCAAATGCAAAAAAGCCACCAGCCGCTGGTGCGGGTGGTGGCCTGGGTGCTGCAAAACTAATGCGACTCTCCGGTTCAGGCTCCGCTACCCGCGGATGGATTGGGGCACATCATTCGCATGGCTGGAATGCAAATGATGCCCATCGTCTTCCGGCGGGTGGTCAAATTGGAGCGGGCATGAATCATTGCGTCGTGTGCTGAGTAGAGCAGAGCCTTGCGCATCCCGTCAAGGCTCAATAGGCCTGCAACTGATCGAGCGGCAGGCGCACGCGGAAGCAGGTGGAGCCGGGCTCCGAGCGCACGCTCATGTGGCCACGGTGCTTGCGCACGATGCGCATGGCGTTGTCGAGTCCCAGTCCCAGACCCTGGCCCGGGGCCTTGGTGGTGAAGAAGGGCTCGAAGATGCGCTCCTGCAACTCAGGCGGAATGCCCGGTCCGGTGTCCCATATTTCGACCAGAAGCAATTCGCCTTCCATGCGGCAGGTGAGGCGCAGCGTGCCCTGGTTGCCGAGTGCATCGAGGGCATTCTCAATCAATGCCGTCCATACCTGGTTCAGCTCGCTGCCGTAGGCGCTGATGCGCGGCAGCCCGGCCTCGTAGTCGCGGACGACTTCGACCTGGTCCATGCGCGACTGGAGCATCTGCAGCGTGGCCTCGAGCCCGGCAGGCACATCGATCTCCAGAATCGGCGCACGGTCCATGTAGGAGTAGGCCTTGACGGCGTCAATCAGGTCGAAGATGCGGGCCGTGGAGTGCAGCAGCGTGTCTATGGAGCGGGAGGCGCGCAGGTAGCGGGTGAAGAACTGGATGAGCACGCAGGCTTCGGTGTCATTGAGGAAGCCGCGCAATTCCTGCAACGCTTCGGCGGTTACGCCCTGCTCGGCAAGTTGCGGGGCGACTTCCCAGGGGCTGGGGCAGTCAATCGCGGTCAGCCATGCGCGAATCGCCTCTTCGCGTGCGATGAACGAGGCTGTGTCTGTCTCCTGCGCCTTTCCATTTGCGCCGAGAAAGCGGCCCTCCCACTCTTCGATGGCCTGCACCTGTTGTTCAGTCAGGCAGAGGTTGACCAGCTTGAAGCGGTTTTTGCGGTTAGCTTGCAACTCCGCGGCCACGCTGGCTGCCGCGCTTTGCGCCGCCGAGGCGGGATTGTTGAGCTCATGCGCCAGATTGCCGGCGAGCTTGCCCAGCGCGGTCAGCTTCTCCGCCTGCTGCTCGATGCGAGTGACCTCGCGGACGCGATCGAGGAGGGTGCTGACTACGCGCTGGGTCATGGAGGGGATGGCCGCCATCATCTCAGGAAACTGGGAGTGGTGCACAGCCAGCGTCCATACCGGGGTGACGGCAAAGCCCTGTCCGCCATAGCCCTTCATGCGCGAGAAGGGCAGCAGCCCGGTCATCTGTCCCGTGCGGCCGATGAAGAGCGAGACCGGTCCGCCCCGCTGGCGGCGGACGTGGATCTCACCTTTGAGGATGAGGATCATGTGCTCGGCCGGCGCGCCCTCTTCAAAGAGGATTTCGCCTGCGGCGGCTACGTATTCCTGTCCATTGCGAGCCAGCCAGAGGCGGTCCTCCAGTGGAAGACCCTGCAGTGGACCAATCCGCTCAAGAGCTGCCGCAATCTCCTCCACGGGGGTAGGCGAGTCGGGGGCGGTGACGCCAGGGGAGAACATCCAGAAACCTCCGGGAACGCAACTTCAGAATAGACGATTCGGTCAAACGCCGCCCGGCAGCCCTGAAGGCAATGCCAGTGCGTCTCTCGATTTTTTGCAGACAGGTGCGGAGCAGAATTATGCCGGGGCGCCGTGCCCTGCGCACTGCATCACGCCGAGAAAGCGACTCCACGGCCCGACCGCCGCGCGGCACGGATGGGCCAGCACGCGCGTCATCTGGTGCAGGTGGTTGAGGTCGTGCGCCGCCCATGTGCTGAGCAGTTGTCGCAGCGTCACTTCGCCAAACGCGGGGTGATGCGCGGTGCGCGCCAGGTCCTGGTCTGTGAGGCGCATCGCGCGCAAGGCTTCCAGTTGCTCGGCGCGGACACGGATGAACTCGTCCAGCAACTCGTCCAGGGATCTGCCGGTGCAGGCGCTTCGGTGTCCTTCGCGGTCGAACGGCGGGAAAGACGCCGGCTCACCCCGATCAAGGATCACCCGTGCGCGGGGCAGCCAGTTTGTGCGGTCGGCGTGGATGAGATGGCCGACCACGTCAAAGGCGCTCCATGTGCCTGGCCCCTCGTTGCGGCGTACCCATGCGTCGGGCAGTCCGCGCAGCAGCGCATTGAGTGCGGCAGGAGTGCGGTCGAGCAGGGCCATAGCGTCGTCCAGGGAGAAGTCCATCGATGCCTCCGGCAGAGAATGAGTCTATCCACCGGATGCGGAGACCGCACCCGGCGCTTCAAAGAGTGGTGATGACCCGGTCCAGCACCATGCCCAGCAAAGCATCTGCCGCTGGCCCGGCGAGAACCTCCCACCCACCGATGGACTCCCGGAGCATCTGATTTACGCGATTCTTCACGCCCTTCTTGAAGGCGGCCAGATCGGCTGGTGGAACATCGCGCATCTTCAGTCCGTCCAGCCGATGGTCGATGGGGCGAATCGGGTTCAGGGTGGTGTCGTAGCGCAGAGGCCCCAGTGCGCCGGGAGCAGCCAGACCGGGGTTGGTGAGCATGGCGCGGGCATGGCTTCGGCCCACGTCGTAGTCGTGGTCGCGGAAGCTCTGGTCAAAGAAGCCCAGAAAGGCGCTCAACCCCGCGCCGGCCAGTTCGCTGTCGTTGGCGGTTACACCGTAGATGGTCATGGTGTCGCGCGCGCCCAGTCCGGCGGCTGTTTCAAAGGCCAAGACGGCATCGCGAAAGGCCTCTGCCCGTCCGGGCACGGCGGCCAACGCAACTATCTCGGTTGCATATTGCTGTGCGATCCGTTGCCGGGCCTGATCCAGCGTCTCTGCGGCGCTGGCGCCGGGCGAAAGATGCTGCCCTCCGGGAAAGAGCAGCGTCAGCAGCGAGTCTGCAGTTGCTGCCAGCGCAGCCTGATCCATGGAGCCGGCCAGCATGGCATCCTTCAGGCCCACTGCGCGTTCGTCGAGCAGGGCAATCTTCGCGTTTACCCCCTCGGCCATGATCCAGTCCTGGAAGCCGGACTGGCCCATCACTACGCCGATGAGCCGCATGGCCAGGTGGGCGTAGTCCGCGTTGCGCTCATGGAAGTTGTCATTGGCCTGCGCGTCCTTTGCGTGCGGTGAGACGAAGAGGTAGAAACGGCTCTCCTGCTGCTGGTGCTGGTCGGCCAGGTCCACCAGATTCTTGGCGATGCCCAGCGGCTGGTTTTGCAGAATACCGCCATCGGAGTAGGTGAAGGTCTGGGGATCGCTGGCCCACGGCTCCAGGTGCGCGGGAGGATAGTCGCGCGGCTCCTGATGCGCAGAGCGCTGCACATCGCGCGGCCTGAAGGCAACAGGGAAGGCGCCGCAGGCAACTGCCGCCTGCCGCAGCGGCTCCCAGAAGGCTGCTGTGTCACAGGCTGTGCTGTCGGCAATCCGCGTCATAGAGTCCTCGTGGCGGATGTAGATGAATTTGCCGTTGGGATCGGGCTGGACAGGATAGCCGTAGTCCACGCCATTCAGGTTCGTCAGTGCGACACCGAGGCGCATGGTTTCAGCCGCCGCGGCATGGCGGACGGGCGGCAGCGGCGGCGGTGTGGCGTAGCGCGTCATCAGCACTTCTTTGGAGATCTGCTCGATCAGGTCAGAGGAAAAGAGCGAGTGCAGCGCCGGCTCGTCCGGCTGCGTGTTCTGCAACCCGGCAAGGCTGATGCGCTTTACCCAGGTGTTATAGACCGGGTTGTCATAGGCGCCGGCAAACTCGCCGGCGTTGTAGAGCAGCTTTTGCCCCAGAATGATGGCGGTCATGCCGCCGGCCGAGGCGCCGGTGAGTACGTCAATCTCGACGCGCTGTTCCGCCGTGGTGGCGGAGTTGGTGTTGTGCTGGTGCAGGGCATCGAGCACTTCAAACAGCACGCCCGCTTCATAGCTGCCGAGGGAGACGGCCCCGGCTATGGTGATGGCCAGTCGTTTTGCCATGGTTCGGTTCCTCGTCCTTCATCCGTGCTGCGCACAGGCCCGCAGGCGCTGTGTCGCGTCATACAAGCGCAGATGGGTTCAGGAAAAAACCGGCAATGCTGATTGAATTGCTCTGGCGCGGATGAGGCTCCGCGTCCCCACAGTATTTGAGTGGCACCATCATGCGCTGCGGCATGCAGCACGTCAAGGGTAGCTTTGGGGCGTTTTATTTTCTGCAATTTACCAGGGCTATGGTGGCATTTTTCAGGAGTTTGCGTGTGTTTTTCTTTTCATGGGCGGCTTACTGCGTCATACTCGACAGCGTCTCACGGACGAACGACTATCTCTGCGTTCGATCTCCAGGAGAGCCTTCATGAAACGGCAAGCGGCCAGGCTTGCTCGGCGCGCAGGACTCTCACTCCTACTGTTTTCACCCATAGCCCAGCAGTTCGTTTCCGCGCAGACTGCTGCACGGGCCTTCATCCATTGCCCGGGCATGATCCTCACGCCCATACTCGGCGCCATGGCTTTCCAGCAGGAGCGGAAGGGCGAAAAGGTGCAGGGCATCGCCGCGGCGTACGACGCAGTCGCCATTACCACTGCCATGGCCTATGGCGCCTCGATCTTCGCCGTCTCGCGGCCTATCCACTTAAAGTTCCAGGAGAAGAGATGGCGCGTAAATTGCTGATTTTGTTGTGTTCCGCTTTTGCGCTTACAGGCATGCTCGCGCAGGCACAGCCACAGCCGGATTCGGTATGGATCGCTGACCAGTCGACGCTGACCTATTACATTTCGCATCCGCTGCTTGAAGTGTATGGCGCCAGCCACGCCGCCCGCGGCAAGGGTATCTGCCACGCCGGCCAGTGCAACTTTCTTATCGCCGTTCCGGTCAAGTCATTCAATTCGGGTGACACCAACCGGGATTTGCACATGATCGAAGTTACCCGCGGGGCGCTGTACCCCATGGTTGTGGTGCGGGCGACGTTTCCGCAGGGCGAGATCCACGCGCAGTGGATTCAAGCCGATCTCCAGGTGCAGTTTGCCGGCGAGGCTGCCCGCTACACCCATGTGCCGTTCCAGCGGGCAGAGCAGGGGCGCGAGGTCCAGATTGCCGGCACTATTCCGCTTACCTGTTCTGATTTCAAGATCGACCGGCCCACTTTTCTTACCGTGCCGATCAAGAATGAGATTCCGCTGCGGGTGGAGATGAGCTGGCACACACAATGATGCGGACCCGGCATGATGTCGCTTGCGATATCTCCCGCGGGAATCTGCTGCCGTTTGACCCCGCCCATTGGTATACTGGATGCTGTGACCACAACTGTCCTCGACTCCATCGCAAACGGCGGCTCTGCCGGGACTTCCCCCAGCCAGAAACGGGTGTTGCTGCTCAAACCGCGCGGTTTCTGCGCCGGCGTGGTGCGCGCTATCGACATCGTGAAGATCGCCCTTGAGACCTTCGGCGCTCCCATCTACGTGCGCCGCGAGATTGTCCATAACCGCTACGTGGTGAACGAGCTGGCGGAGAAGGGCGCGATCTTTGTGCACGAGATCGACGATGTGCCGGATGGCCAGCGCGTAATCTACTCCGCACACGGTGTGTCGCCGGCGGTCCGCGAGATGAGCAAGGGACGGGGCCTCAAGGTGATCGACGCCACGTGTCCGCTGGTTACCAAGGTTCACATCGAGGCGGTGAAGTTTGCCCAGCAGGGCTACTCGCTGGTTCTTATCGGCCACCGCGATCACGACGAGATTGAAGGTACCCTGGGCGAGGCTCCCGATGTGACGCAGGTTGTCTCCAGCGCCGCCGAGGTGGAGACTCTTGAGGTTCCCGATCCCAATCGGGTGGCGTACCTGACCCAGACCACGCTCTCGCTGGACGAGGCGCGCGACATCATTCACGCGCTCAAGGCCAAGTTTCCGAATATCGTCGGTCCCCACTCGCAGGACATCTGCTACGCAACGGAGAATCGCCAGGTGGCCGTCCGCAATGTGGCGCACAATGCCGACCTGGTTCTGGTGGTCGGCTCCACCAATAGCTCCAACTCCAATCGTCTGGTTGAGGTCTCCCGCAACCTGGGCACCATCGGCTACCTCATCGACAACTCACAGGCGATCAATCCCGAGTGGCTCAAGGGCGTTAACAACGTCGCCGTCACCGCTGGCGCTTCGGCTCCCGAGGTGCTGGTCGAGGATGTCGTCAATTATCTGCGGCTCAATGGCTTCGACAGCGTCGAAGAGGTTGAAGTGATGCCGGAAAATGTTCGTTTTGGTCTGCCTCCGGAGATTGTGCAAGCTATCGGCAGCGCGGACGGGGCAGAATCCCTACCCGTGCACTGAGTTTCTTTGCAGATGACCGAGCCGGAGGTGAGGCGCGTGGCATCCGGGCGCGTGCCCCTGCCGGTCGATGGTCTGTTTTGGTTTTTTCCGGAGAGGAACTGAGGCTTTCGATCACGCATGAGTGAGGAGAGAAAGACGCAGACCGTGGCGCCCCGATTTGGGCGTCTGGATGCGGACCTGACGGATGTAGAGGCGGCTATTGTTCGGTCGCGCGAGCATGTTCTCTCTCTGCAGCACCCGGACGGTTACTGGTGCGGCGAGCTCGAGGCGGACTCGATGCTCGAAGCCGATTACATCTTCCTGCATACTCTTCTGGAGTCCGGCGATCCCGGACGGCTGAAGCGCGCCTTCACCGAAATGATGCGCTACCAGAATGAGGATGGAAGCTGGAGCATCTATCCCGGCGGACCGGGCAACATTTCGCTCTCAGTGAAGTGCTACTTCTCAGCCAAGCTCATGGGCGTGACTGCCGATGAGCCGCGGCTGGTGAAGTGCCGGGAGTGGATTCTGGCGCACGGCGGCGTGGTGGAGTGCAATACCTTCACCAAGATGTATCTGTGTGCGCTGGGCCAGTATGACTACGACGCGGTTCCGGCCATTCCGCCGGAGATCGTCCTCTTTCCGAACTGGTTCTACTTCAACATCTACGAGATCTCCTCGTGGTCGCGCAGCATCCTGGTACCGCTGGCGATTATCTACGCCAAGAAGCCCTTCAAGAAGATTCCGCCGGAGCAGGGAATCGACGAGCTGTTTGTGGGCGGCCGGGCCAACTCTAACCTACGCCTGCACTGGGATCGCAAGAAGACCATCTCCTGGCGTAACTTCTTCCTGCTGCTGGACCGCATCACCCACCTGTTTGAGGCGGTGCACATCCGCCCCCTGCGCAAACTGGCGCTGAAGCGGGCGGAGAAGTGGATGCTGGACCGGCTGGAGATGACCGACGGCCTGGGCGCCATCTATCCGGCGATGATGAATGCCATTCTCGCGATGCGCTGCCTGGGTTACTCCGAGGACGATCCCCAGGTGATCCGCGCGCGTGACGAGTTTGAGAAGCTGGGCATCGAACAGGAAGCCACGGCGGAGATGCCGGAGCCAACCTTCCGCATGCAGCCGTGCGTTTCTCCGGTGTGGGACACGGCGCAGGCCGTCTATGCGCTGGGCGAGGCCGGCGTGCCACGCAACGATCCCCGCATGATCAAGGCCGCCGACTGGATGCTGGCCAAAGAGGTGCGTCACAAGGGCGACTGGGCGGTGAAGGTTCCAGGGGTAGAGCCGGGCGGCTGGTACTTTGAGTTTGCCAACGAGTTTTATCCGGACACCGATGACACCGCGCAGGTGCTGCTGGCCCTGAGCAAGGTGGAGAATCCCCGCGAGCGCTATCAGCTGCAGGTGGCCGAGCGCGCCATCCAGTGGGAGATGGCGATGCAGTGCAAAAACGGCGGCTGGGGCAGCTTTGACAAAGACAACACCAAGATGATCTTCCAGTACATCCCGTTCGCGGATCACAATGCCATGCTCGATCCGCCGACGGTGGACATTACGGGAAGAATCCTGGAGATGCTGGCCAGCTATGGCTACACGCGCGACGACAAGCGTGTGCGCAAGGCGATTGACTTCATCTTCAAGGAGCAGGAGCCGGACGGAAGCTGGTTTGGCCGCTGGGGCGTGAATTACATCTACGGCACTTTTCTGGTGCTGCGCGGACTTGAGGCCATCGGCGTCGATCGCAACGAGCCGCAGATGCAACAGGCCGCCGAATGGATCCGCATGGTGCAGAATCCAGACGGCGGATGGGGAGAGACGTGCGGCAGCTACGACGATCCCAACCTGCGGGGCACGGGCGTCAGCACGCCTTCGCAGACGGCCTGGGCGCTTCTGGGGCTGCTGGCCGCGGGCGACGACCGCTCCGACTCCATCGCCAAGGGTGTGCGCTGGCTGTTGACTCGCCAGAGACCTGACGGGAGTTGGGACGAATCGATGGGGCACGGGCCGACGCGCCAGAATATCATTACAGGAACAGGCTTTCCCCGGGTTTTCTACCTGTCCTATGACATGTACCGCAACTACTTTCCGCTGCTGGCGCTTACGACTTACCGTCGGGCGATGGAGCGGGGCAACGGCGGGCAATAAGCTGGGGCGCTTTTTGAAGAATTGCCGGGATGCCGGGCATCCAACGAGAGACGCAAACGATTGCGTCCGATGCAAATGGTTGCAGCGGCAACCGAGTTTTGGCGGCAGGGCACGGCTTGGGCTGTGCCCTGTTGCAGCAAAATAGGGAAGAGGGGCCTGAGCCCCGGAAGTTGAGCACGCGGGGCCTCCGCCCCTGAGGTAAACACAGATGGCTGTACCTATTTCGCAAATGTGGACGGTAGCCTCCTACGTCCTGAAGCAGCGGTTCAAGGGCAACAAGCGGTATCCGCTGGTGCTCATGCTGGAGCCGCTGTTCCGCTGCAACCTGGCCTGCGCCGGCTGCGGCAAGGTGCAGTATCCGCCGCACGTTTTGAAGCGCATGCTTACGCCCGAGGAGTGCTTTGCCGCGGTGGAAGAGTGCGGCGCGCCGATGGTGTCGATTCCCGGCGGCGAGCCCCTGCTGCATCCGCGCATTGTGGAGATCGTGAATGGTCTCATTGCGCGGAAGAAGTACATCTATCTGTGCACGAACGCGCTGGAGCTGAAGCGCCGCCTGCCGGAGTTTACGCCCTCCAAGTATCTGACCTTTTCGGTGCACCTGGACGGCCAGCGAGAGCATCACGACTTCTCCGTTTGCCGCGAGGGCGGATGGGATCTGGCCGTGGAAGGCATCAAGGAGGCGGTGAAGCGCGGATTCCGCGTGACGACCAACGCGACCTTCTTCGATGGCACCGATCCGAACTCGGTGCGCGCCTTCTTTGACGAGGTGATGGCCATGGGCGTGGAGGGCGTGGTGCTTTCGCCGGGCTACAGCTACGAGAAGGCTCCGGACCAGAACCGCTTTCTGGGCCGTGCGCGGGTGCGCCGCCTCTTCCGCGCCATCCTGTCGAACCGCAAGCCTACGTGGAAGTTCAACATGTCGCCTCTGTTTCTGGAGTTTCTGATGGGCGACCGCAACTACGACTGCACGCCGTGGGGATCGCCTGCCTACAACATCTTCGGCTGGCAGAAACCGTGCTATCTGCTGCAGGATGGCTACACCGAGAGCTTCAAGGAACTGATGGAGACCACGCAGTGGGAAGAGTACGGCGTGGCAAGCGGAAATCCCAAGTGCGCCAATTGCATGGTGAGCTGCGGCTACGAGCCGACGGCCGTGATGGACGGCTTTGGTTCGCTGAAGGGCTTCTGGGGCATGATCCGCGGCACCTTCAGCAAGTATCCTGACGCGCATGCTCTCAAGCTGCTCAGCGAGCCGGTGTCCGGAGGCCATGACCAGCTGGTGCAGATTGAGCGGACCGAGGGCGAACTGGAGGAGACTCGCGCATGACGGCTGAAGTCTTGAAGTACACCCGCGAACAGGTGGAAGCGCTCGAGCTTGCGCCCGGCGCAGAGCGCGAACAACTGGAAGGCTGGGTGCCGGAGCTGGCCAGCGACAACGACCTCAAGAACGCCCTTGAGAAGGCATTCGACTATCGCGGCGATGTGACGATCACCCTCCGGTCTGGCGAGCGCATTGAGGCTTACATCTTCAATCGACACACCGGGCAGTCCCTGGCGGACTCATGGGTGCAGTACTTCGCGCCGAATGTGGACAGCAAGCAGAAGGTGGGCTACAACCAGATTGCCCGGCTGGAGTTCACGGGCAAGGATCGCGCGGCAGGAAAGCACTGGGAAGACTGGGTGAAGGCCTACAACGAAAAGAAGGCCGCAGGCGAGAAGTACGC
>DAIDGZ010000103.1 GCA_027452125.1 Acidobacteriaceae bacterium
GAGACGATCTTCTCGTATGGAACAATCTCGTGGTATTCGCCGGCATTCCAGAACTCCTGCCCGTCCGGCGTCCGCATGCAGTAGTGAAACTTCCCTCCCACGCGAAAATCCATCTTGCACACCGGCGAGGTAAACCCCTTCGGCCCCCACCACTGCATCACATACTTCGGGTCCGTCCACGCCTTCCAAACCAGTTCACGGGGAGCATCGAACACCCTGCTCACCACCATCCGCTCCGCCTCATGCGCCGTGTCCTTTGTCATCGCTCGCCTCCTCTGTTTTCATTCGCTTCACTACCGCTTCCAGCTTGTCGAAACTCTCTTCCCAGAACTGGCGATAGCTGATCGCCCAGTCGTTCACCGTCTTGATCGCCTCCGGCCGCAGCGTGCAAATGCTCTCCCGCCCACGCTTCGTCTTCACCACAATCCGCGCCCGCACCAGGTAGGCAATATGCTTGGAGATCATCTGCTGCGAAAGCGCAAACGGCTTCGTCAGCCCATGCACTGAGGCCGGCCCCCGCGCGAGCCGCTCGATCATCGCCCGCCGGGTCGGATCGGACAGCGCCGCAAAGGTTGTGCTCAATCCATCCACAACCAAATGGTAGTGAATTCCAGCCAAATGTCAACAGCTATCTTCGGCAAGCGGCCCCGTGCTCCCCGTCCCAGCCCACTGTTCACACATGCGTGTACCCACGGTCCCCGGCAGGTAAACCGCCTCTCCGAGAGCCCTATTACCCAACCAACCAGCGAACCCGCCGCAAATAGCCTTCTGAAAAGCGAATAGGTGCGAAGCGCTATTATCGGGATTCACGCTGAATACACAGCCTCTCCTACGAGCAACGCCCAATCATCTTGAGCGCGGCGAAGCGAAGCCAAAGGACCTACCCTAAAGATTCGACCAAGTTCTTTAGATTCAGATCACCAAAGAACACAGGCAACTTCGAATCTTCAAGGTGCAAGGTGCAGAGATTGAACGAGTGCATCGTGACCTATCTCGCAATTTTCGCTTTGTATGCGCTAGGCAACCGGTGTTCCACACTTCACCCACGTTTTCCACAGTAAACACGACTATTTCACTTTATGAAAAAGGCTAAGCTAAAAGCAACAGTTCTTGTGCAAAACATCGCCGAGCACTGACCTCGACTCATTAGATTTGGGCGGGGAATTCAGGTGGGGCAGAACGGATCGCGTAGCTTCCTAGGGCATGTGCGATCCGCTCGGCTTCGATTTGGCCAGCGGGTACTGGCGCAGGGACCATACTAGCATCAGCACCCCGGCAGCACATAACACGTAAACCCCAGGCAAGAAGCACTCTGGCAGCACCAAAGCTGCCAGAGTGCTTCTTGTTCTGAAGGACATGAGGTGATTTATGGAACCGGTGAAGCTGTCAATGCGCGGTTTTGCGGAAGTCTCGTCCGCCGCGCCAAATAGGAAACTAAGCACACTCAAACGTTTTCGCTCACCGAAGTCAGGCGAGAGCGTTGGACGTTCGAACTACTACATTAAGGCTCTCTCCTTGATCAAACGCCACCACAAAGGTGAGTCAATCGCATCGGACCTTTCGAAACTACTGGACGATGCAAGCGCGGATCCTGTTTCGCGGTCTAGGACCAAATTGCTCAGTAATTATCGCGCTGCCACGGATTACCTGAAGCACTTTGGAAACCGGAATCTGAAGATCAGGAATGGCAAGCAGTTGTATTACGTATTCGACCGCTTGGTGATTAGTGCACAGCCTGACATTGTGGCTGAATCAGATGATGGTCAACTCGTACTAATTAAGCTCAACTTGAGCAAGAAAGACTTTGCCGGAGGCGTTAGCGCAACTGTTCTTCATGTCCTGTATGAGTCAGCAAAATCGAGGGGATTCCCCATCAATTCTTGGTGCGTTGAGTGTCTGCAGACGACCAGCGGTTCGCGAACAATAGGCCCGAAGTCTGGCTTTCCAGACAAACAGGCGCTTAATGCAGAGTGCAAAGCAATTCTTGCGCTCTGCGGGGAACAAGCTGCCTGAACGGGCAAGTACACGAAGTCAAGCGCTCTTTAGGATGCGGCGCTGGCCCGCACTCAAAAGTGAGCACGGCCCTACCGGGTTCCCCAGGTCTCGATTTTGAGACCTGGGAGCGCAAAAAAACCGACCTCCCGCGACATCAATCCGCCTCTGTCCCCGCATCCAGCCCCGCCCACTGTCCACTGTTCACTGTCCACTGTCCACCGTTCACTGTCCACTGTCCACTGTTCACCGTCCCCCGCCGCCGTCAAGCCCCACCGCCGCTCCACCCACCGCATCCCCAGCCCATGCAACAACTTCCCGCATCCGCCCTTTTGCAGATCAATTTCCGGTTTCGCCTATCCTCAAACCATACTGCGCACCGCCTCGCCCGCCGCCGCCCGATGCCCAGACAGTGCCTCGGCCTCCAGCCACTAAAAAGTGCCGCTTTGTCTCGATAAAATGTGCGCTTTTCTGCATAAATACATCGTTTCCGCCGCCCGCTTTTCCTACCTGCACCATCTCATAACTCCCTGCCGCACAGCAGGTTGCCTCAGCCCGCGACGGCCGGCAAACCGGCAAAATCAGGGACACCCCCCTCCCCCTCAAGGACCGGCGCCCCTGCCGGCAGAGAAGCATGCAGCAAAAAGCGCGGAAATATCCGCGCCGCAGCCGATAAAAGATGGGGAAATTAAGCCGGAGAATCGGCCCGCAAACCTGCCGGCCTTGGAGAATCGATCTAGCGCTTCTGCATCTGGCGCAGCACCACCACGATGCCCAGCGCCGTCAGCACGCTGATCAGGGCAAAGAGGAAGACGCTGGGATAGCCCCACACGCCGATGATCGCCCCGGCAATCGGTCCCACCAGGAAGAAGGACACGTCGGAGAAGGCCGTATACACGCCCAGCGCCGTGCCGCGATTGGGCTCTGTCACCCGCTCCACCGCCTCCACGCCGATGGCCGGAAAGACCAGCGAGAACCCGAAGCCGCCCAGGAACGCTCCCACCAGCGCCATCCACGGCGAGAAGGCCTGCCACAGCAGCAGCAGTCCCACTGACTCCACCGCCAGGCAGACCATGGCCACCGGGAATCCCCCAAAGCGGTTGATGGTCTGGATAAACAGGAGCCGCGCCACGATGAACGCCACACCAAACGAGGTGAGGCACAGCGCCGCGCCCTGCCAGCTGCGGCTGGCGTAGAAGAGCGTGATGAACGTGGCCAGCACGCTGTAGCACACGCCGCCCAGCGCCAGGCCCATGCCATGCGGAGCCACACGGTTCAGCACGTGGGCAAAGGGCATGTGCTCACCCGGCATCACCGCCACCGGACTCTTGCGCATCGCCAGCCCCAGGCTCACCAGGCAGATGAAGATGGTGAACAGGCCCAGCGCGCCCAGTCCCCACTGCTGGTCGAGAATCACGCCCAGCGGCGCGCCCAGAGCCATCGCCCCGTAGGTGCTGATGCCGTTGTAAGAGATCACCTTGGCCGTGCTCTCCGCGCCCGCGCTGGTAATGCCCCACAGCGTGGAGCCCGTAGATCCCAGGCTCTCGCCGATGCCGATGGCCAGGCGGCTCAGGATCAGGATGCTCAGGCTGAGCAGGTGCATCCCATGCACCATCGCGGCCACCATCAGCAGCCCGCCGCTGGCCGCACAGGCGCCCATACCCCACAGCACGGAAACCTTCGCCCCCACGCGATCGGAGATGCGCCCCGCCCAGGGTCGGCTGGCCAGCGTGGCAATGTACTGGATGCTGATCACCAGCCCGGCCAGCATGTCGCTGTAGCCCATGCGCAGGTGCACATAGGGCGGCACAACCGCCAGCGGAAGCCCGATGGAGAGATAACAAACGAATGTAAAGTAAACGAAGCCAAGTATATGCCGCGTCGAACCCCGATCAGAGGTTGCAACAGAGGAGGGCTCACTGATGGCGATCGAGTCTGACATAAATCGGTATAGTCGTTCGTATGAAAACGTGGTAAGACCAGTATAACGAAACCACAGACAACTCCTGTCAATCGATTTCAGCAGGCAGGAGAAGAAAAATGTCGCCGCGAATAAACTGAATGCATGGCCGGCTTTCACATGGAGCATTTTGGCTGCCGCGCGGCGCGCGCCGACGGCGAGGCGGTGAGCAGCCGCCTGCGCGCCGCCGGCCTGTGTGAAAGCGAGCCGGCTCAGGCCGAGGTCGTCGTGGTGAACACCTGCAGCGTCACTGCCGAGGCCGACCGCGCCGCCCGCGCCTTTATCCGCCGCGCCCACCGCCTCAACCCCGAGGCGCGCATTCTGGTCACCGGCTGCTATGCCCAGCGCGCCCCGCAGGAACTGGCCGGCATCCCCGGCGTCGCGGCCGTAGTCGGCAACAGCCACAAGGCCCTGGCGCCCGCCATCGCGCTGGGCCTGGCAAGGGGAGACACCCCGCCAGACTCCAGCCTGGTCACCGTCTCCACACTGCTGACGAATCACGCAGACGGTGCCGCTCCCATCTGGGCCGATGACCGCTTCGCCCACTCCTTTCTCGAGGATGCGCAGTTGCTGCCCGGCGAGCAGACCCGGCCCAACCTGAAGATTCAGGAGGGCTGCGGCAACCGCTGCACCTTCTGCGTGATTCCCACAACCCGCGGCTCCTCGCGCAGCCTGCCACAAGCCAGCATCCTCCGGCAGATAGACGGCTTCGTCGCTGCCGGTGGCAAGGAGCTGGTACTCTCCGGCATCAACCTCGGCCGCTGGGGTGCTGACCTCGCTCCGCGCCAGACGCTCGCCGGGCTGGTGCGCCAGATCCTTGAACAGACTTCCCTGCCCCGCCTGCGCCTCAGCTCCATCGAGCCCATGGACTGGACCGGCGAGCTCATCGCCCTGATGGCGGAGTTTGGCGGCAGCCGCCTGGCCCGCCACGCTCACCTGCCCCTGCAATCCGGCTCAGACACCGTGCTGCGCCGCATGCACCGCCGCTACCGCCCCTGGCACTACACCGACAAGGTCAACGCCTTGCTGCGCGCCGCCGGTCCGCATCTCACACTCGGCGCTGACGTCATGGCCGGCTTCCCCGGTGAATCCGATGCCGAGTTTGCCGAGACGCTGGCCTTTCTCCGCACCCTGCCCCTGGGCTATCTGCACCTGTTCCCCTTCTCACCCAGGCCCGGTACGCGCGGCTGGGAGTTACACGCCGCAAGCCCCGTCCCCGCAGCGCTTGCGGACGAGCGCATGGCCGCCCTACGCGCCCTCGCAGCGGAAAAGACCCAGGCTTACCGCGCACAGTTTATTGGCCAGGAACTGGAGGCGATTACCCTGCACACCCCCGAGGCGCTGGCCGCACAGGGCTGTACCTCCGCCCTCACCGAGAACTTCCTGCCGGTCGAGTTGCCAGGCCGACACGCCGCCAATCAGCTCCTCCGTGTCCACGTGACCGGATTGAACGCCGTGGGAACACTGGCCGGCTGTGCCGCCGCGCTCAATACGGCGCTGGCGTGATGTCTGTTAGGCCGAAGTCGGTTCCCTTGAAGAGCAGCGGCTCTCCGGTTTCTTTGGCTAGTGCATAGGCCATACAGTCGCCAAAATTCAGTTGAGCGGGATGGCGACCTTTTCCGTAGCGTTCAAATGCCATCCGTGCCAGCCGGGCCTGAGACTCGGTAAAGGGCACAATTTTGATCTTGAAAAGTGCCACGACAAGATCAAGAGCGCGCGCGCCTTCCGGCCCCTTCCGGGCCAGCATGATCATAGACGCTTCCAGCAGCGTCGCAGCCGACATGAGGCATTCACCGCTCTCCGCAAGAGCGACATCCAGACGTCGGCTCTCCGGTTCCAGCAGAAGAATGGCAATCAACACCGACGCGTCCACAATCATGCCGGAATCCCATTTCCGTCATAACCGAGAATCTCATCCTCGGAGCGCGTGTCCAATACCGGCAGAACTGCGCAGTGCTTGGCAATGGCTCGAATGTCTGCCAGAAGAGCTTCCTTGCTACCGTGCTTGCGCTCCTCCCGCACAAGGCGCTCGCGCATGGCCACGGTCACGGCCTCTGTGATGGACTCTCCGGTGAGCGCCGCCAACCTGCGCGCCAGCTCATCTGCCTCAGGAGACTTGATGCTTAGCGGCATAGTACCTATCCCCCTATTTTTCTACCTATATATACCACGGAAAGAATCGTCCTGCTCTTCCACCTGACAGTTGCCCGGCATTTCCGCCTGACTCCCTTTGCTCTCCGCAGCCAAGCCGATGCTATACTTTAGGTGCGTCGGCGTGGACCTGTCAGAGCCGGGGGAATCCCCGCAGACCATCGCCAGCTTATTCGGAGGAAGCACCCATCGCACTCGACAAACGTTCCGCTAAGTCATTTATTCGTATCAACGAGCGTATTCGCGCCCGCGAAGTTCGCGTCATCGACGAAAACGGCGAACAGCTCGGTATTCTGCCTCCGTTCGAAGCCCTGAAAGTTGCCCGTGAGCGCGGTCTGGATCTGGTCGAGGTCTCTCCCAACGCCATTCCGCCTGTCTGCCGTATTCAGGACTATGGCCGCTACCTCTACGAGAAGGAAAAGAGTGAGCGCGCCGCCCGCAAGAAGCAGAAAGTCATCGTAGTCAAGGAAGTCAAGTTCAGCGTCACCGTAGACGAACACGACTACCAGACCAAGAAAAATCAGGCCGTGCGCTTCCTCAACGAGGGTGACAAGGTCAAGGCCAGCCTGCGCTTCCGCGGCCGCCAGATGGCACACCGCGAGTTGGGCTACAACATCATCAACCGGCTCATTCAGGACATCGGCGAAGCCGGAGTGGTCGAGTTCATGCCCCGCATGGAAGGCACCATTCTGCACGCAATCCTGGCCCCGTCAAAGAAGCAGGAAGCAGCCAAGCCCAAACCGGCTACGCCGCCACCGGCGCCGGCAGTTCCCGTGGCACCCACCGCATAGGTATCGCTCTTTCGTTTACTTCCGCAGGCCGCCCTCTCTCGGGCGGCCTTGCTCTTTGCACCCAGCATAGGCATTTTCACCACACCGTCCCACAACCGCCTGCAATCCTCCTGAAATACCTCCCCGTGGAGCGGTATACTGGCTCGCGGCAAAGATTCCGGTATCGATACCGCTCTCTGGCGATCGCCTACCGGCCCACGTCACTCCGCCGCGTCTGCCATACCCCGGAACCGCCAACTGCGCTGCGCGGCGTCAACTCCAATGTTTATGAGGACACACCATGAATCGCCGGAACTTTCTAGCAGGCACCGTAGCCCTGGCTGGGCAGCAACAGCTTCTCCGCAATCTTCGTGCCTTTCCGCTGGCGGCGCAGAGCGCGGGCGCACCGCTAGCTACATCGCCCCAGAACCTGCTCAGCACCACCTTCCCTGAATCCTTCCTGTCTGCCAACCTGGTTGCGCCCGGCGCCTGGCACCCGTATCCCAAATGGAGTGAGCGCGGCCCCTGGAAGGCGATCCCTGAAGACATCCGCAGCGCCTTCATCGCCAAGGCCGAGGCTGATCGCAAGGATGGCTGGAAGGCCTTTCTCGCCACCACCTTTCTTGAGTTCAAGCGCAACGGCAACCGCACGCACTACGAGGCTTACACCTTTGGCCGCCGCGCCAAGCTGCTCCACCTGGTCCTGGCCGAGTGCATGGAGGGCAAGGGCCGATTCCTCGACGACATCACCAACGGCGTCTGGCTCATCTGCGAAGAGAGCTTCTGGGGCGTCCCCGCGCATCTGGGCGCGCAGCGCGCTGGTGTGGGCCTGCCCGATGTCACCGAGCCCATCATCGAGCTCTTTGGCGCAGCCACCGCACAACTAATGGCCTGGACCAAGTACCTGGTCGGCGAGCAGCTCGACACCGTCTCCCCGCTCATTGGCAAGCGTATCGTGCTTGAAACCGAGCGCCGTATCCTCGAGCCCGCACGCGACCGCAACGACTTCGGCTGGATGGGCCTCAATGGCAGCCATCATCGCCTAAACAACTGGACTCCCTGGATCAATTCCAACATCCTCGTCGCCAACCTGATTCTGGAAGAGGATCAGCAGAAGCGCGTGTATGAGGCAGCGCGCGTCACCCGCAGCCTCGATGCCTATCTCAACCAGTACTGGCCCGATGCTGGCGAGGAAGAAGGTCCCGGCTACTTCAGCGTCTCGCCCATGTGCTACTTCGAGTGCGTCAGCATGCTGCAGTCTGCCACTGGCAACAAGACCGGCATCTTCGCCAATCCGTTCATTGACAACATGGCGCGCTACATTCTCGCGGCCCACGTGGCCGGTGACGATTACATCGACTACGGCGATGCCCACGTCCACGCCGCACCCGATGGCGATCTGCTCTACCGCTTCGGCAAGACTGTCCACGATGCGCAGTTGCAGGAGTTCGGCGCCTGGTGCGCGCGCAAGGAGGGCTGGACATCGACGGGCGAAGGCCTCAGTCACATCCTCGATGAGCGCCTGGTCAGCATGTCGCGCGCCCTGCCCGCCGTGCTGGAGGCCAATGAGATTCGCAAAGCCAAGGGCGCGGATGTTCTGCTGCGCGACTCTTACTATCCTGACCTGGGCCTGGCCACCGCCCGCGTCAAGGCCGGCTCAGCCGAGGGCATGTACTTTGCCGACCTGGCCTCCAACAATGGCCGCAGCCATAGCCACAACGACACCGGCAGCTACATCATCTACCTCGATGGCAAACCCGTCGTCATTGACGTAGGCGTGGAAGCCTATAGCCGCAAGACCTTCAGCGCTGATCGCTACTCCCTGTGGACCATGCAGTCGGCCTACCACAACCTGCCCACCATCGGCGGCGTTATGCAGCACGACGGGCACGAGTTCCGCGCCACTCAGCTGCATCATGAAACCAACGACGAGCGTGCCATCTTCTCGTTTGACATCGCCCAGGCCTATCCGCAGGCTGCCGGCGTCAAGCGCTGGGTACGCACCCTCACCCTTGATCGCGTCCACGATGTCCTCATGGTCGAAGAGGACTTTGAGTTGGAGCGCGCCGTTCCCGTCAGCCTCTCGATCATGACCCCACGCACCGTCGCCGTCGATCCAGCGGGAACCCTTACGCTCAAGCTCGCCGAGGGGGAAGCGCGCGCCTGCCAGCTCCGCTTCAACGCCGCGGAAATCGAGCCGAAGGTCGAAACCATCAAACTCACTGACGCCGGCCTGCGTGATAGCTGGGGCAACCAGGTCTATCGCATCCTGCTCAACACCAGGGGTACCGTCAGCAAGGGCAACTGGAAGTATCGCTTCCTGCCCGCCTGATCAAACTCAAGGAATAGACTGTGGAGGACGCAGCGATGCGTCCTCTGCGTTCGTAAAAAGTCTTAGATCGATAGACGCATCCAGCGCTCTGCGCCGCCGCATGGGCCTGCACAACACATCGAGGGGATAGCAGCATGAAAAGACGTGCCTTTCTTTTAGGGTCAAGCGCGGGCCTGGCCACCGCCGCACTGCCCGGCGCCATACAACAGGCAGCCGCACAACAGAACGCGCATCACGCCGGCGCGGCCGCTGGCCGCCGCTCGGCTGAGGCGCATCGCGGCATCGTGCATCCCGGCATTCTGCAAACGCGTGCAGATCTGGAGTTCATGAAGGCTAAGATCAACGCAGGCGAAGATCCCTGGAAATCCAACTGGGCCTTGTGGCTCACCGAGCCGGTTGCCTCGCTGGACTTTCAGCCACAGCCTGCCGCGCACGTCGTCCGCGGAGCTTATGGTGCAAATCAGCATGGCGCGCAAGAGCTGCAGCAGAGCGCCAACGCCGCCACCAGCCACGTCATGCAGTGGTACATCACCGGCAATGAGGCGCACGCACAGAAAGCCATCGAGATCTTAGACGCATGGTCGGGCACGCTGGCCGACTTCTTTGAAAACGACGCCATGCTGCTTGCCGGCTGGACCGGCGGCGAGTTCTGCAACGCGGCGGAGATCCTGCGCGCCACCTATCCCAAATGGAGCGCGGAGTCGCAGACGCAGTTCAAGCGCATGCTGCGCACCGTTTATGTGCCCCTGCTGCGCATGTTCTATCCCGGCGCCAACGGCAACTGGGATGCAGCTATTATGTTCACCCTGCTCTCCATCGGCATCTTCTGCGATGATCGCGACCTGATGGAGCGCGTCTACGAACACTACCGCACCGGCCCCATCAACAGCGGCATCACTCGCTACGTTTATCCCAGCGGACAGTGCGAAGAGACGACTCGCGACCAGGGCCACGTGCAGCTCGGCCTGGGCTACATGGCGCGCACCGCGCTCACCGCCTGGAACCAGGGCGTCGATCTGTTTGGCGAAGCCGACAACCGCCTCGCCCTCGGCTTTGAATACACCGCACGCTACATGCTCGGTGAGGATGTTCCCGTCTATGGCACCATCTCGCCCGTCTCGCGCGGCCACCTTGGCGATATCTACGAGATGGTGCTGCAGCACTATCGTTACGTCAAGCATATGGAGATGCCTTACACTGAGCGCGCCGCCATGCACATCCGCGCCACCTCGCGGAGCGTGGTCACCATGTATCGCGGCGATCAGGGCAAAGCGTCCGCCGGTCTGTTTCTCGCGCCCAAACCCTCCAGTGTGGCCGCTACCGCAGGTGCGCAGGCCAAACCATCGGCGCCAGCGCCCGCCAATGCCCTCCAGGTGGCGCCCGGCGATTCCATCCAGGATGCGCTGAACCACGCCGCAGCCGCAGGCGGCGGCACGGTCAGCCTGGCCCCTGGCGTGCACACGCTGCCTGCCGCACTGCAACTGCCTAGCAGCGTCACCCTGGCCGGCACCGGCATCGACTGCATCGTCTTTCTCGATCCTGCTCAAAAAGGCTCCGAGGCTGCCATCGTCGCCGGAGCCCCTGACCTGCACGACGTCACACTGCGCGACTTCGTCATTGAAGGCGCTGAGACAACGGATACTCCGCGCGATCCCAACTCCGGGGTACAGCACAGGCGCATCATGTACAGCCCCACCCGCGGCGGCGTGGTGCTGCAATCGGACGGCAAAACCACCTTCCGCAATCTCCACTTCCAGAACCTCACCGTGCGCAACTGCACCTACAATGCAGTGGAGATCTTCGGCGCCGACCAGGTCTCCATCGTCAACTGCAACTTCTATGCCAGCGGCGGCATCGTCCCTCCCGGCGTGGGCAAGAATCACAACCTCAAGTTCAACCACATCGCGCATCTCACCATCACAGGCACGCGCCTCACAGACTCCATGGGCGGCCATGGCCTTGCAGTCCTCTTCGCAACCGGCGTGGCGATTCGCGACTGCGAGTTGTCGCGCAATCAACTAGCCGGACTGCTCCTCGCCGAGTGTCGCGATGTCGCCGTTGAAGCCTGCCTCGCGGAAGGGAACAGCGCCGAAGGCATTGCTCAGGAAACCTGGATGGACCCCAACCGCAACGTGGTGCTGCGCAACAATACCCTGCGCAACAATGCGGTGACCGCCTGATGGATGCGCACTTTCAACCGAGAGGATTGATCATGAAAAAATCTGCACTCTTTGTCGCTGCCTGCGCGGTTCTCTCCGTGGCTCTCCACGCCCAGCCCGCGGCATGGACGCCGCCCGCTGGCCACCTGACCATGAATATCTGGCCAGGCACGTCTCCCGGCGAGGCGGCGAATATGCCGCCAGAGGTGAATGAGTTCACCGCGAAGAATCATCTCGTCGCGGGCCGTCCTTACGTGCGCCTGGGCAACGTCTCCACACCCACCATCACCGTCTTCAAGGCGCATGGCATCAATACCGGCGTGGGCGTGCTGGTCTTCCCCGGCGGCGGCTACCAGATCCTCTCCATGGATCTGGAAGGCACCGAGGTCTGCTCCTGGCTCAACTCCATCGGCGTCAACTGCGTGCTGCTCAAGTACCGCGTGCCCAATACCGGCCCCTACCCCACCTCTGCTGCGGCTCTGCAGGATGCACAGCGCGCCATGGGCCTTATCCGCGAGCACGCCTCGGAGTGGGGCATCGATCCGCGTCGCATCGGTGTGCTGGGCTTCTCCGCCGGCGGCCATCTCTCCGCTGCCATCAGCAACTACTACGACAAGCGTCTCTACACACCCGTGGATGATGCCGACAGCCTCAGTTGCCGTCCGGACTTTGCCGTGGTCCTCTACCCCGGCTACATGGCGCTCGCTGAGCAGAACTTTGCCCCCAACCCAAGCATCCATCCCACCGCGGACACGCCGCCCACCTTCCTGCTGCAGGCAGAGGATGACCCGGTCCACGTGGAGAATGCCGTCACCTACTTCATGGAACTGAAGAAGGTGCACGTGCCCGCGGAGTTGCACGTCTACGCACAAGGCGGCCACGGCTACGGCCTGCGCCCTACGGACATGCCCATCACCCGCTGGCCAAAACTGGTCGAAGCCTGGATGCGTACCATCAAGGTGTTGCCGGCAAAGTAGCTACAATCACCTCATGCTGCTCGCCGTCCTCACCATCTCCGACCGTTGCGCGCAGGGCCTGATGCAAGACACCGCGGGCCCTGCCGTTGCCTGCCTTCTGCGCGAGGCCTGGCCGCAGGCCGAGATTCGCACCGCCTTACTGCCCGATGACGAAGATGCCATTGCCGCGCATCTGCGGGAATTGGCTGAGTCCGGAGCTGCGCTTGTGCTCACTGTGGGCGGCACCGGACTCAGTCCGCGCGACCGCACCCCTGAGGCCACTCGCCGTATCATCGACCGCGAAGCCCCGGGCCTGGCTGAAGCCATGCGCGCCGTCGGTGCGCAGCGCAATCCCTACGCATGGCTCTCGCGCGGCATCGCCGGTCTGGCCGGCTCCACACTCATCGTCAACCTGCCGGGCAGCGAACGCGGCGCGCGCGAAAGCCTCGAATCGATCCTCAAGCTCCTGCGCCACGGCATCGAAGTTGCCGCCGGCGGACAAGGTCATCCCTGATCCGTTCAGGCTGCCTGCCGCAAGCCCCTCGGATTCCGCATTGCGGAAAACGCTTTCTAAAACAGACGCTCGGCGTCGATTGCGCAATTCCGCCATCCCCCGCATGATTGCATCGAATGAAGTATCTCCCGTTTCTACGCGATTCCGTGTTATCCCTCTGGTGAGAAACAGCAGGAAAAGCTTACAATCATGGTTTCTTATGGCTGCCCCTAGAAAAAGCTCCTCCAATCGCCGCGCCACTGTCAGCATTCGTGACGTCGCCCGTCGCGCCCGCGTCTCCATTGCCACCGTCTCGCGCGCCGTCAACCGTGTGCCCACCGTCGACCCCGATCTGGCCAAGCGGGTTTGGAAAGCTGTCGCGGAAGTGGGCTACGTGCCCAACACGCAAGCCCGGGCTCTGGTCTCCGGACGCAGCCACATCCTCGGCCTCATCGTCTCCGAGATCACCAACCCCTTCTTCCCGGAGCTCGTGCAGGAGTTTGAGAATCTGGCCGTCGCGCAGGGCTATGAGGTGATGATTGGATCCACCAACTACGATGCCGAGCGCACCGAGCAGTTGATTCGCCGCATGCTGCAGCGCAGTGTCGATGGCGTCGCCGTGATGACCTTCGGCATTGAAGAAGACATCATCAAGCGGCTGGTCGAACCTGATTTCCCCCTGGTCTTCGTCGATGCCGGACCCGATCTACCCAACATTCGGCTGCTCAAAGTCAACTATGACGAGGGAATTCGTGAGGCGGTACAGCATCTGGCCGCGCTGGGCCATCGTGAGATTGCCTTCATCTCTGGCCCGCTGCGCCTGCGCTCTGCCGCGGCCCGCCGCGATGCCTTCCGCAAGTCCATGGCTGACCTGGGCCTGGCCGTGCCCGCGCGTCACCTCGTCGAGGGCGATCACACGCTGGAAGGCGGCATGGCTGCAATCGAGAAGCTCGCAGCGCTGCCGGAACTACCCACCGCCGTCGTCTGCTCCAACGACATGACTGCCATCGGCGTCCTCCACGGGCTCTTCCGCACCACCTATAAGGTGCCCGAGGATATCTCGGTCGTGGGCTTCGACGATATCCATCTGGCGCAGTTCGTTCTGCCGCCGCTCACGACAGTCCAGATGTCCTGCAACAGCTTGGCCGCCGCTGCCGTACAGGCCCTGCGCGCCGGCATCGAACCGGAAAATGCGCGCGCCCCCCAGAGCGAATGGCCCATTGCCACCCACCTTGTGGTGCGCCGGTCCACTACCTTCCCGCGCGGAACGCTGCCCGCGCTCAAAAGGAAGGCCGCGTCGGCGAAAGCTGGCAAGAAGTAGCATCGTAGTCCACACATTCTTCCATCATCAGCACATCGCGCCGCGCCTGAGATACCTGATTGTGCGAAATGCACTGCAAGCTTAGTTCACTCGCACCACGGGCGTGCTCGGCCGCGGCGTGTTCCTTGGTACGGCTGCGCCCTTCTCATAAAACAGTTGCTTGGCGGCATACATCTTGCGGTCTGCCTCAGCCAGCAGTTGCTCTGCCTCTGTCCCATCCTGCGGATAAAATGCCGCACCCAGGCTCAGCGAGAGAAAGTCCCTGCCGCACACCTCGCGTCCTGCCTGCTGTGCCAGAGCGCTCAGTCGTACGGCGCGTTCGCTTACAGAACTCGGCGGCATGCCGGGCGCAACAATCACAAACTCATCGCCGCCCATACGCGCTGTGTAATCGTCATGGCGACAGGCCTCGCGCAACAGGTTGGCAAAGATCTTCAACACCTTGTCGCCGGCAAGATGACCATATCGGTCATTGATCTCCTTGAACCCGTTCAGATCGCACACCATCACCGCAATCGAACTCTCCTCCCGCTTGCAGCGCGCCAGTTCCTGTTCCAGATGCAGTGAGAGCGCCCGGGCATTCGCCATGCCGGTCAGATAGTCGTTGGTGGCCGAACTCTCCGCTTCGCGATACTTCAGCGCATTCTCCACAAAGAATGCCACGCGCGCGGTAATCACCTGCAGCACGCGAAGATGGTCGCTGGTAAAGGCATCCGGCTCCGCCTGATACAGCGCCAGCACGCCCACCAGCCCATTCACGCCCTCCAGCGGAACAGCCAAAGCTGAACGCGGCTCCGTTGGGTTCTTTGGATCATGCACAAAGCCATTCTCTACCGTGGGATTTCCATTCAGGATGGGCCGGACATTCTGCGCCACCCAACCGCACAGTCCAGTTCCAATGGGAATCACCAGCGACGATAGCTGACGAAAATTGTCGCCGCTCACAAACTCGGGCAGAAGCTGATCGCTCTTCTTGATGTACGCCACAATCGAATCGTAGGGAACCAGCTTGCGCAGCCGCATCGCCACCAGAGACAGATTCTCGTCCAGGCTCAGCGAACTGCCCAGATCCTGGCTCAGCTCAAACAGTGTGTGTGCCTCCTGCCGCGCCGAGGCAATCGAAGAGAGAAAGTCTGCCTGGCTGCCGCGGCGGTGCAATGGATCCGACTCAAATCCCGCGGCGGGATTCTCTCCGCGCTCCACGCAACGCTGCAGTATTGCCGAGTCGCCGCGAGCCGCATCGCGTGTCCGCACAGCCAGTTCCTCAAGCTCCAGGTAGCGCCGCTCCAGAATCCTGACTACGCTCGGATCAAAGGCAATGCCTGCATCCTCGCTGATCTTTTTCATCGCCTCATCCAGCGGAAGAGCTTTGCGGTATTGCCGGTCTGAGGCTAGTGCATCCAGGCAGTCCACCGCGGCCAGTATGCGCGCGCCAATCGGAATTTCTTCGCCCATCAGCCCATCCGGATAGCCTTTTCCATTCCACTTTTCATGATGGGCGCGCACAATCGGCGCCACTGGATAGGGGAACGCCACCTTCTCCAGAATCTCCGCACCCACCACCGGGTGGATCTTCATCTTCTCGAACTCTTCCGGCGTCAGTCGTCCCGGCTTGTTGATGATGTGGTCCGGCACAGCCAGCTTGCCGATATCATGCAGCAGCGCTGCCGCGCGCAACGCATCCAGATCTTCGCCGCTCAATCCCAGGTCCTTGGCAATCTCCACGGCGTAGGTGCGCACCCGGTGCAGATGCTCATGGGTTGTATGATCCTTGGCATCAATCGCCAGCGCCAGTCCCTCGATCGTGCGCAGATGCAGCGCGCATACCTCCTCCACATGCCGCTTCTCCACTTCCACCTGCCGGGCTTCAATCTCCACCCGCCGCTTTTCGTCCTCCAGACGCCCCAGATAAAGCTGATACGAGCGATAGATCCAGTACATGACCGGCACAATCAGCAGCGCATTCTCCCAGCCGATAAAGCGATTCGAATAGCTCACCAGTCCTGCAATCGCAGCGCCCACCAGGTAGTAGGGCAACGACCAGAAGTAGGTCTCCGACCAGGTCTTGCGCAGCGATGCGCCGCCACTCAGTGCAATCACAGCCGACACTGGAACAGTATTCGTCAGGAAGTAGGTAAATGCAGCAATCATCAGCAGCAGCGGAGTGCTGTTGCGCAGATAGCCCTCTGAATGGTGATAGGCCGAGTACGTCATCCAGATGGCAGGCGGAGTCATGCTCAGCAGATTGAAGATGACCTTGATCATCTCCGGCTTCTGCTTGGTGCGCCACAAGCTTTGGATCAGTGCAGCGGCACAGCCAATAGCCAGCGTCTCCGGCAAGGACAATTCCAGAATGCCCAGCAGGACAAAGAGAAAATGCACCGACATCGTGCTCTCCATGCCCGGCAGCCGCACCTTCATGGTAGACGCCAGTACAGCAAGGACCAGATAGCAGAGAAACTTGATCAGATTATCCGGATGCCAGCCTGCAAAGGCGACGACCAGCACCAGTGCGCCGGCTGACGCAGTCACGCCGACAAACAGTCGCACCCGGATTGGGAGGGAGCCCGCCATCGCTGTCATTCTTCCTGCATTTTCAAAAATGCCTGCATGCCGTCGCGCGGCGCGGCCATCCGCCCATGCGCAAAGTCCCAAAGGCGACCTGTGGCTTGCGATGCATGCCAGACATTCAGCCCCTGGATGCCACCCAGCAGATCGGCCTTCCACAAACCACCCCGAGATCATCGGCCTGGAAACCCATGACTTGAGTCACCACTTAGCAAAGATCAACCATGTGCTTCCCTGCTAATAATCCGCATGCCATGAAGATGTTCCGCCCCATCGCACTCGGCCACGAATGTCTGGAAATGCGACACCCCATGTGGGCATTACTTCGGAGTTTAAGCATTCTCTAATCCGCGACCGATGAGTTGGCTGTGCAGGTGAGAAGTCTCTCATCCGGAACTGCTCGCTCGCGCATCCTCGGTTCGATGCAAGGAACCGTCTGCGTTGTCCTCCATAACCGACCTGGCGTGTCTGCACCCGCTCCAGATCCACTACCCCGGACTTATCGCGTTCGCTCATCCGGGCTGGCGCTCCTCGTCGAGGAGAACTGGGTGAAACGAAGGGAGAAGCAAGTATGAAGAACAAGCAAGGCAAAAGCGCCATGTGGGGCAAGTCGGCCCTCACCCTCGGCGCGCTGCTCCTTACTGCGAGCGCGGCTTTCGCCGGCCCGCGCAAAATGGCCAAAGACTTCGATCATATGAAGTCTTCCGATCAGGTCAATGTGATCGTGCAGTTCAAGAGGATACCCACTGCCAATCGCTTGAAAACGGTACTGCCAGGACACGGCCGCCTGCGCCGCAGTATGCGCATGCTGCGTAGTGGCGCTTACACCGTTTCTGTCTCCGACCTTGCCACCATCGCTAAAAGTGGCGACGTGGCCTACGTCGCGCCAGACCGTCCCGTCCATAGCACCGGCACAGCAGTGCCCATTGTCCTCGATTACCATACCGACACGATCAATGCGCCAGCTGTATGGAATCAGGGTCTCGATGGAAGCGGCATCGGCGTGGCCGTGATTGATAGCGGCATCTCCAACGTATCCGACCTCACCGCCAGCAATGTTGTCTACAGCGAAGACTTCGTGGGCGACAACGGCGGCAGCGCCAACGACCTCTATGGCCATGGCACGCACGTCAGCGGCATCATTGCCGGCAACGGACACAATTCCACAGGGCCCGGCTATTCCTACACATTCGACGGCATCGCGCCCAACGTGAAGCTGATTGAGCTGCGCGCGCTCGATGCCAACGGCTCCGGCTCTGACAGCCAGGTGATCGCTGCCATTCAGCGCGCCATCGAACTGAAGGATGCCTACAACATCCGTGTTCTCAATCTGTCTCTGGGACGCGGCGTCTTTGAAAGCTACACGCAGGATCCGCTCTGCCAGGCCGTCGAGCAGGCATGGCAGGCCGGCATCGTCGTAGTCGTCTCCGCCGGCAACATGGGCCGCGACAACGACGCCGGCACCAACGGCTATGGCACCATCACCGCTCCCGGCAATGACCCCTATGTCATCACCGTCGGCGCCATGAACACCAAGGGCACAGCCGACCGCACCGACGATATTCCTGCCAGCTACAGCTCCAAAGGCCCGTCGCTGTGGGATCAGGTCATCAAGCCGGACATCGTGGCGCCGGGCAATCTCATCATCTCGCTCTACACCCCCGGCGAAACACTGCTTCAGGAAGTTCCCGGCAACGTGGTGCCCCTCTCGCTCTACCAGGCGAATGGCGCCAACCTGCCCTCAACCAGCTACTTCGCCCTGAGCGGCACCAGCATGGCTGCGCCTATGGTCAGCGGCACCGCCGCGCTCATGCTCCAGGCCAATCCCAACCTTACGCCGGATCAGGTGAAGGCTCTGCTGATGATCACGGCCGACAAAAATCTCATCCAAAGCTCCGTGATTACAGACCCAACAACTGGAGCGACCTTCAACGAGCAGGCGGACATCTTCACTGTTGGCGCCGGCTATCTGGATGCACAGGCCGCAGTGGCCGCAACCGCAACGCCTCCGCCGGCCGGTGCCAGCGCCATGTCTCCGTTCGCACAGTTGGATAGCAACGGAAACGTCGTCATGGTGAACGGCACGCCGGTTACCGGCCAGCCCGTGCTCTGGGGTGGCAGCGTGCTCTGGGGAACCAGCGTCTTGTGGGGAACCAGCGTACTGTGGGGCACCAACGCCGCGCAGGATGAAAGCGTGCTCTGGGGAACCAGCGTGCTCTGGGGAACCAGCACCAACGGCGAGTCGGTCCTGTGGGGCACCAACTCCATGGCCAGCCAGAGCGTGCTGTGGGGCACCGGAACCGTCAACACGGACAGTGTCCTTTGGGGGACCAGCGTTTTGTGGGGCACTGGCACCACCGATGGCTCCAGTGTCCTCTGGGGCACCGGCACCACCAACGCCTCCAGCGTACTCTGGGGCACCGGCTCCATGGTGAGCGACCGGCCGTAACCGCAACTGTGGCATCCAGGGACGCCACATGCACCGCCACGGCGCGGAGAATGCAACCACCTCCACGTCGTGGCCATGCAAACCATGCGCTGGACAGCGATCCGCAAGACCGCTGTCCAGCGTTTTTTTGTGATCGAGGCTCAGGCAACCTGGCGCGCGCGTACCTCGAAGCGCGGCGCCACCGGCAGAGCCGCAATCAGCTTGCGCGTGTACTCCTGCGCGGGATGCGTAAATAGCTCCTCGGTCGCGCGGCACTCCACAATTCTTCCCTGATCGATGACGGCAACACGCTGGCTGATGGCTGCCACCGAGAGCAGGTCATGCGAGATATACAGGATGCCCATGCCCAGTCTCCGGCTTAACATGGAGAACAATTGCAGCACCTCTGCCTGGGTCACAATGTCCAGCGCGCTGGTTGGCTCATCGGCAATGAGCAACGGCGGCCGATGCAGCACAGCCATGCCAATCAGCACGCGCTGCGCCTGCCCCACGCTCAGCTGCGCGGGATAGCGGCGCAGAAACGGCCGCTCCGCCGGCAGGCTCACCTGCTCCAGCGTCTCCATCAGCGCCTCTTCGCATGCTGCTCGGCTTCCATGCTGGTGCAGCTTCCATGCCTCTTCCAGTTGCGTGCCAATGCGCAGTGCCGGATTCAGCGCAGACATGGGACTTTGCAGAACCAGCGCCATCTCCCGCCCGCGTAGCCGCCGCATGGCGCGCTCACGCAGCGGCATCAGGTCCTGCCCGCGCCATAGAATCGTGCCCTTCGCCCAGCCTCGCTTCAGATGCAGCAGTTTCAGAATCGCCAAAGCCAGCGTACTCTTGCCGCAGCCACTCTGGCCCACCAGCCCCAGCACTTCTCCACGGCGCACCTCCAGTTGCACATCGCGCAGCGCCTGCGGACGCTCCGGATATCCAGCCGAGAGATGCAGCTTGAGCAGTGGCTCGTGGTCCATCATCGCCCTCCCCCTCCGCTTAGCCACAACCACTCGATGTTCCAGAACACCTGCGGCCGCAGCACGACCGGTTCCACGTTGTGCAGCCGCGGAGACACGGCCACCAGCGCATCGCTGTTCACAAGGTAGAGAAACGGCTCCTGCTGCCGCACAATCTCCTGTACGCGGTCAATCGCCTGCTTGCGCTTTTTCAGATCCATCGTGGAAGCCTGCATTCGCATCAGTCCATCAATCTCCGCTTCCCATGCGGTTGCCGGCTTCTTCTCCGCCGGATTCCACTGGTGGGTCTCCGCTGAGCTCAGCCACACATTCATCTGCGAGTTCGGATCCAGGTCGTTGTTCACCAGTCCCAGCAGGCAGGCCTCGTAGTTGAAGCTGCGCGTGATGCGTTCAATCAGCGAAGGAAAATCCAGCGTCACCACATTCAGCCGAATGCCGATCGCCGCCAAATCCTGCTGCATCATCGTGGCCATGCGCTCCCGCGCGGTGTTGCCAGCATTGGTGATCACCGAAAACTCCACAGCATGCCCTTCTTTGTCATAGAGGGTGCCGTTGCGCTGCGAGAATCCTTCCCGCGCCAGCAGCCGCAGCGCTGCTCTGCGGTCCAGCGGATAAGGCGGCAGCTTCGAGTCAAACCAATATCTGTTGGCGGGCGAGACCCAGCTCACCGCCGCCCGCGCATGTCCGCGATACACCACCCGCGCCATCGCCCCGCGATCAATCGACTCGGAGATGGCGCGCCTGAAGTTGGCTGACGTAAACCAGGCTTTTTTGTAGGCCGGCAGCAGCGAGCTCGGAGTCTGGTTAAACCACACCTGCTCTGAGTCCAGTGAAACGCCCGCATCCATCGCCATCTTCGGCGCCCGCGCAGCCAGTTGATCGTAGTGTGCCGCATCCACCGCATCGATCAGGTCAATCTGTCCGCGCAACAGCCGCAGCATCTCCATATCTGGATTCGGCTCAATCTCGAGCCGGATCGTGTCGATGTAAGGCAGTGCATTGCCCTGCGCATCGTGCTTCCAGTAGTGGGAGTTTTTCTTCAGCAGCAGATACTGGCCCGGCTTGTACTCCGCAATGAAATAAGGCCCCAGCACCGCGCGCTCCTTCAGCGGCGAGCGCGCTGACTCCATCGCCACCTGATCAAACAGCTTATCCAGTCCCACAACCGGATGCGGAAAGACAATCGTGATGCGGTCTCTGCCCAGCACCCGCTCCACCACCGCCCCCTCGCCCGAGCGAAACGCGTCGCCCGTAGGCGAGTGCAGCGCCGGGTCCATCAGCCGACGCACGGTATACGCCACATCCTCCGCCGCAAATGGTGTGCCGTCGCTGAAGCGCACATTCGGCCGCAGCGTAAACGTGATGCTGTTACCCGCCGCATTCACTGTCCACGCCGTGGCCAGCTCCGGCTGCAACTGCTGTGTGCGCCGGTTCAGACGCATCAACACGCCGCCCGTCAGGTAGCGCACCGTGTCAGAAGCGCCATCATCCACCTGCAACGGATCGAACGTCCTTGGATCCGCGCGCAGGCAGAAGCGCAATTCACTCGCCCATCCGCTGCATGTCGCAAGCGCCAGGCAGAATCCGCACAGTGCGCCATAGCCGTTGCGCTTCATGCACATCCTTCCTTTTGCTGCAGTGCCAGATGAAAGCTGCTCACCGTAGCCACCAGCAAGAGAAGCGG
>DAIDGZ010000104.1 GCA_027452125.1 Acidobacteriaceae bacterium
GCATGATGATGCGCGGGATCGAGAAGCAGCATTCGTCCACGGTGACCAGCGCGATGGTGGGCTGTTTCCGGCAGAAGGAGACGCGCACGGAGTTTCTGTCGCTGGTGCGGCAGCCGGGCAGCTCTGGGGTTTAGGCGGGGAATTGCTTCTGCAAGTACGTAAGAAATCAATTGTTTAGAGTGCGTTCAAGAGGCGTGCCATCGACTCACCGGTTGTGGTGGGAGAAGTGGCACGTCTGATTTTTCGATCATTTTATTCAATATTCTTTTTATTTGAATAATAAATAAAATGCTCTTATACTTGTTGCAGATGCTGCGGCCGCTCGACATTGTCGTTCTTTTGCGCCTCTCGCTGGAGAGCCAGGGGAGGCCCTCGTATCAGCGTCTGGCGGCCGATCTCTGTCTCTATCCCTCCGAGGTTTATGCATCGGTGAAGCGCGCCCAGGCTTCGCGTTTGTTGCAGAAGATTGGGCGCAATCACCGGCTGAACCGTTCGGGCTTGGTCGAGTTTTTGCTGCACGGGATTCAGTACGCTTTTCCGGTGGAGCAAGGAGGTCCGGTACGGGGTGTGCCCACCTCCTATGCGGCACCGCCGTTGAACGGGAGCATAGCCGGCGATGATCTGCCTCCGGTCTGGCCCTATGCCGAGGGATCGGTGCGCGGGTACAGCTATGCACCGCTGCACAAGAACGTGCCACGAGCAGCGCTCCACGACGCACGGCTCTACGAACTGCTGGCCTTGGTGGATGCGTTGCGCGGCGGCCGTGCACGGGAACGCCAGTTGGCTGCAAGCGAACTGAGGAAGCGTTTGGAGGCTGGGGTGGATGAAGAATCCCAATCTTGATTTGATTCAGGCGGCTGCGGAGCGCCTGCGCCCTCTATTGAGCGAGGTTGTGTTTGTTGGAGGATGCGCGACTGGTCTTTTAATTACGGATCAGGCCGCAGCGCCGGTGCGCGGCACCAACGATGTCGATGTGATCGCAGAGATCGCGTCCTATGCGGACTACGTAGTCTTTTCTGATCGGCTTCGTGCGTGTGGATTTGACGAAGATACCAGCGAAGGCGCCCCTGTATACCGCTGGCGATGCGCGGGGCTGGTGCTGGATCTGATGCCGCTGGATGAAAGAATTCTGGGATTTTCGAATCGCTGGTATGCGGATGCATTGCGCACATCCAGGGAGATTGCACTTACGAAGCATCTGGTGATCCGGCTGATCACAGCCCCGTACTTTCTCGGTACCAAGCTGGAAGCATTTCGCGGTTGCGGAAGGGCGGACTATTTTGCCAGCCGTGACCTTGAGGACCTGATAGCAGTTGTGGATGGTAGAGCTTCGCTTGCAAGCGAGATTGAAGCAGCTCCAGCCGCTCTGCGCGCGTATGTCGCGCAGGCCGTTCGCGAACTGTTAAGCAACCCTCGCTTTCTGGATGCATTGCCGGGATATCTTTTGCCGGATGCAAGCAGTCAGGCTCGCGTCGGGATGCTTCGAGACAGGCTTTACGCATTTAGCGCTCTGGGTTAGCCGCGTTGCTCCTGCATTTGGGGGTGTGCTTCATCCTGACCACGGCGATGCTGTGTTGAGCAACTGATTGAGATGTCCGGATCGGACGCGCATTGATGCACCCGGTAATTTTGTAGAGTAGTGAAGTGAACGGACTTTTAGTGATCGACAAGCCGGGCGGCATGACCAGCCACGATGTGGTGGGCCGGCTGCGCAAGATAAGCGGCGAGCGCTCGATTGGGCACCTGGGCACGCTGGACCCGATGGCGACCGGCGTGCTGCCGCTGCTGCTGGGCAAGTACACCCGGCTGGCGCAATACTTCTCTGCCGCGGAAAAGAGTTACACCGGAGCGATCCGCTTCGGATTCGCTACGGATACTTACGATGCCGCGGGACAGGCCAACGGCCCCGACCGCTGGGTGGAACTGGGCTCAGCCCTCAGCCTGGACAGAGTTCGCGGAGCGGCTGCCCGGTTTCATGGCGCGATGGAGCAGATGCCGCCCGCGTTCAGCGCGAAGAAGATTGGCGGGACGCCGGCCTACAAGCTGGCCCGCGAGGGCAAGCCGGTGGAGCTGAAGCCCGCGCGCATCCACATCTTTTCGTTTGAGATTACCCGCATGCAGGGCGCGGAGGCCTTCTTCACCATGAGGGTGAGCGCCGGAGGCTATGTGCGCTCCGTGGCCCATGAACTGGGCCAGGAACTGGGTTGCGGGGCACACCTGACGCAGTTGCGGCGCACCCGGGCCGGCGTCTTCACGCTGGGGCAGGCACGCACGCTGGACGAACTGGCTTCCGTGGCCGGCAACGTGGATGCGCTGGAGCATCTCTGTGTGCATCCGCGCGCGCAGCTGCCAGAGATGCCCTCGGTGACGGGCGATGCGATGGTTCTGGGCCGTCTGCGCAATGGCGCACAGGCGAACCTGCCGGAGTTTTCGCAGGCGCCACTGGTCAAGGTCTTTGCCAGCCAGCGGGAGCTGGTGGGGATTGCCAGGCGCGTGGCGGGGACGCTGTTTCAGCCGGTTGTGGTGATGGGGTGAAGGCTGATGCCAGGGACTGTTCAGAGTAGCGGCCGGAGCGCGGGCAGCAGGGTTTTGGCAATGATCTGGGAGCCCTTTGCCGTGGGATGAATGCCATCGGGCTGAATGGTCCCGGGGACGTGAATCAGGCCGGAGTAGATCATGGGCACAAAGGCTACGCGGCGCCTTGCGGCCAGCTCGCGGTACACCTGGCCAAAGCTGCGGATGTAGTCCGGCCCGTAGTTGGGGGGCAGGGTAATGCCGGCGAGCAGGACGCGGATGTGCGCGGCCTGGAGCGTGCGCAGCACCTGGTCCAGATTGGCGCGGGTGGCTGCGAGCGGCAGTCCGCGCAGCCCGTCGTTGCCGCCGAACTCCACGATGACCACGGCTGGATGGAGGCGGAGCACGGAGGGGAGACCCTCGACGGCGTCCTTGGTGGTGGCGCCGCTGACGCCGCTGTTGACCACCCTGTAGTGGTAGCCGAGTGCGTTCAGGTCCTTTTGCAGGAAGCCGGAGTAGGCCTGTCCTGCGGGCAGGTTGTAGCCGGCGGTGATGCTGTCGCCGTAGCACACCAGCAGCGGCCGTTCCACCGCACGCAACGGAGCGGCCAGCACAAGCAGCAGCATTGAAACGAGAAAAGCGCGTCGAACGTCCACACAATTAGTGTAGAGGCAGGGAACACGTGGAAGCGTGTCCGCGAATGCGAGGGGAGAGGTGCCGAGTGATCGAGGTGCGCAATGCAGGCAAGTGGATTCAGAATGGCTCGCGGCGGGTGGAGATTCTCAAGGACATTTCGCTGAGCATACCCGCGGGACAGTTTGTGGCCATTGTGGGCGCCAGCGGCAGCGGCAAGAGCACGCTGCTTGGCCTGCTGGCGGGGCTGGATACCCCCACGGAGGGCGAGATCTGGCTGGACGGCGTACCCATCCACAACCTGCGCGAAACTGAACTGGCCGCCGTGCGGGGCCGCAAGATCGGCTTCGTCTTCCAGTCTTACCAACTGATCCAGACGCTCACCGCACTGGAAAATGTCCTGCTGCCGTACGAACTGAACCGCGAGGGCAGCGGGCTGGCCAGCGCACGCCGGTTGCTGGAGGAGGTTGGCCTGCGCGAGCGCATGGACCACTATCCGATTCAGCTCTCCGGCGGGGAGCAGCAGAGGGTGGCGCTGGCCCGGGCCTTTGTGGCGGAGCCGCCCATCCTGATGGCCGACGAGCCTACGGGCAACCTCGACTCCAGCAATGGCCGCGTGGTGCTGGACCTGCTGCTGGAGCGCAACAAGCGCGCCGGCACAACGCTGGTGCTGGTGACGCACGATCCGGAGGTGGCCGGCCACGCCGACCGCCGCATCACCATCAAGGATGGCCGCATCGTGGAGGACACGCTGCCGTTTGTGTCTGCCGCGGCCCCGATGCAGAGCGAGGCGCAGCATGGCTAAGCGCGCACTGAGCTGGCGGCGCGCCGCGGCTATCGGCTGGCGCGACCTGCGCTCCGCTCCGGGCAAGTTTGCGTTTGTGATTCTGAGCGTGGCGGTGGGCGTGGCTGCGCTGGTGGGTGTGCGCGGCCTGAGCGACAGCTTTCGCCAGACGCTGGGCGTGCAGGCGCGTTCGCTGATGGCTGGCGATCTGAGCGCGCGTATCTTTCAGATGCCCACGGCGGAGCAGAGCGCCAGGCTGCGTGCCCTTGAGGACGCCAACCCCGGCCTGCGCATGACATGGACCACGGAGACGCTCTCCATGGTTTCCGTACCGCCCGATCCCGTGCCGCTGCTGGTGTCGCTCAAGGCGGTAGATCCCAGCGAGTATCCCTACTATGGCACGGTTGGGCTGGACCCGCAGATGAGCCTGCGGCAGGCGCTCGCCGGCGACTCGGCCGTGGTGGCCGAAGAGTTCCTGATCCGCATGAAGGCGCGGGTGGGAGAGACGCTGCGCCTGGGCGGACGCGACTTTCGCATTACCGCCGTGCTGACGCAGGAACCGGACCGCATCTCGGCAGGCGGCGGCATTGGCCCGCGCGTCTTCATCTCCCGGGACGCGCTGCAGAGCACCGGCCTGCTGGCGCCGGGTAGCCGCGCCAGTCAGCGCCTGCTGGTCAAACTGCCGGAGGTGGCCCCGCATGGCCTGAGCGCCACGGCGGAGGCGGCTGCGGTGCGCAGCGCGGTGGAGTCCGCTCTGCCCGATGCACAGGTGATGGACTACCGCGAAGGAAATCCTGCGCTCACGCGCGGTCTGGACAACGCCACCTCCATCCTGAGCCTGATCTGCCTGGTGGCGATGGTGCTGGGCGCGATCGGCGTGGCCATGGCCATGCATGCGCACCTGGAGCAGAGGATGGACATGCTCGCCATTCTGAAGGCCATGGGCGCAGACTCGACTGACGTGCTGCGCATCTTTCTGTTGCAAACGCTGGGGCTGGGCCTAGCCGGCGGCCTGCTGGGCGTGGCCGCAGGCGTGGGCGTGATGATGGCATTGCCGGCGGCCTTTGGCAAACTGCTGGCAATTCACACTACGCTGCATTTTCCCTGGCAATCTGCGCTGGCCGGGCTGGCTACAGGATTGCTGACCACATTGCTCTTTTGCCTGCCGCCGCTGCTGGATGTGCGCAACGTGCGCCCGGTGCTGGTGTTGCGCCGCCTGGTGGAGCCGGGGCCGGAGGGCTTTGCCGGATGGCTGCAGCGCTGGTGGGCGCGGCGACTACAACTGGGGATTGCCGTTCTGGTGGTGGTGCTGCTGGGGGGAATCGCCTGGGGATTGTCCAATTCCGCAAAGACAGGCGCGTGGTTTGCGTTCTTCTTTACGGTGGCGCTGGTGGTGCTGATGCTGCTGGCTGCCGTGGCGCTGCGTGCGGTGCGCTTTTTGCTGGATCGGGTGCGTCTGCATCTGCCCTCTTCACTGCGGCAGGGGCTGGCCAATCTTTACCGGCCCGGCAACCAGTCCGCGGCGGTGCTGGCGGCGCTGGGCACCGGGGTGATGCTCATTCTCGCCGTCTACCTGATGCAGGCCGACCTGCTGCGCGATCTGCATGACACGGCCTCGATCCGCGTGCCGAACGTCTTCCTCATCGATGTGCGCACGGATGAGCTGGACGGAGTGAAGGCGCTGGTGGATAAGCAGCCAGGCGCGTTGCAAAAGCTGGAACTGATCCCGGTGGTCACGGGGCGCTTTCTCTCCATCAACGGCACGCCAGTGGAAGAACTGAAGGGCAAGCACTTTCCGCGCCGCATGCTGGAGAATGCCGAGTTGAGCTGGGGGGATGCCGTGCCCGAGGGGGACAAGCTGATTGCGGGCAACTGGTGGCATGACGCCAACGCCGCGCAGATCGCGGTGGAGGAGGGCGTGGCCAAACGGCTCGATCTGACGGTGGGCTCGCAGGTGCAGGTGGAAGCGGGGGGGCTGCCGCACACGCTCACCGTGGCTGCACTGTATCGGACAGACGGCAAACACCTGAGCACGCGCATGCGCTTTGAGCTGCCCTCCGGCCTGCTGAAGGGGCTGCCGGTGGCGTGGTACGGAGGCGCGCACTTTGCTCCGCAGCAGGTGGCTCCGATGGAGCGCGCGCTCTTTGCGGCGTATCCCACGGTGACCGTGATCAACGTGGCCGATGTGCTGGATCGCATTGAGGCGGTGGTGGATCAGATCACCTTTGTTGTGCGGCTGCTGGCGGGCTTTTCCATCCTGGCGGGACTGATGATTCTCGCCTCCAGCATTGCCAGTACCCGCTTCCGCCGCATGCGCGAGGCGGTGGTGCTGAAAACACTTGGCGCCACGCGCATGCACATTGTGCGGACCTTTAGCGTGGAGTTCAGCGTGCTGGGCCTGCTGGCCGCGGCGGTGGGCGTGGTGTTTGCCAATCTGCTGACGCGCGTGCTGCTGCACCGGCTCGACGTGACTTTCCACTTTGCCTGGGGAGCGGCGCTGGCTGCGCTGCTGGGCACCGCTGTGCTGGCTACAGCTACCGGTTGGATTGCCAGCTACCGCATTCTCGGCCTGCGTCCGCTGGAGGTGCTGCGCGAAGAGTAGACCTCGCGCAGCGCTCGGTGAAGGGCTGTTAGCTGAGCCGGTAGGGTGTTGCCGGTGCGGGTGACGGCTCGGGCACAGCGGGCATCTGGTCCGCGGGGATGGGCACGGCGCCGGCCAGTCCGACGCCGCTGACATGGAGCGTGTTGAGCAGCCTGCCTTCAAAGCCTGTGACCTTGATGCCGCTGAGAGCCACGCGCCGCGCATAGGCCAGAAAGATGCCCCTGGTGCAGGTTCCTGTGATGTTACTCAGCGTAAAGCCATCCAGCGGCTTTAGCGGGTCGATCTCCTTCGCCTCTACCAGCACCGGCACATCGTGGACATGCACGTTGCTGAAGCTCAGGTTGCGCACGGTGGGAATGCCCGCCTCGCCGGGCACGGGAACCTCGTCGTGCTTGCCGCTATTGGTGAAGTTGAGGCGCAGAAAACCCTGCCGCGCGCCGGAGACATCGAGGTTGCTCATGTGGATGTTCTCAAGAAACGCGCCGCGGCCGACGCGGGTTTTGATGTAGACCGCATAGCTGCGCGCGCCGAGGAACCTGCAGTCGGAGACGCGCACGTTGCGGATGCCCGCGGAGGTTTCGCTGCCGATGCCGATGCAGGCGAACCAGGAGTCGGCAAAGCTGCAGCGGGTGATGGTGACGTTTTCTGTGGGCCGCGCGATGGTGTTGCCCTCCATGCCCCGGCCGGACTTGAGCGAGATGCAGTCGTCGGCGGTGGTGAAGGTGCAGCCGTCGATGAGGACGCGGCGGCAAGAGTCGACGTCGATGCCATCGGCGCCGCTGTTCACCACAAGGTTGCGAAAGACGACGTCTTCGCAGTAGACGGGATGGGTGGACCACATGCCGTACTGGGTCGTGGTCAGGTCCTGCACGCTCACGTGGCGGCAGTTGATGAGTTCGATGAGCGCGGGCAGACGGTGCCCGCTGGGGCGCTCGATGCGTCCGCGGATGGCGCTGCTGCCGGTGATGCTGCCGGGGCCGGTGAGGGCGATGTTCTGGGCATCCTCTGCCGTGATGAGCGCGCTGTAGCCCTGGCGCCACTTGCCCTCCCAGCGCACCTGGGTGAGCGGGTAGTCGGCCATGTCGGGCGAGCCGAGCAACTCGGCGTCCTTTTCCAGATGCAGGGTGACGCCGCTGCGCAGGGCGAGGGTGCCGGTGAGGTATTTCCCTGCGGACAGGGTGACCACGCCGCCGCCGAGCATGGAGCAGCGCTGAATGGTCTCCTGCAGAGCGGCGGTGTCTTTGGCGACGCCATCGCCCTTGGCGCCGTAGTCGCGCGCGTTGAGCGTGGCCCTGGGGGCTGCCGGAGCAGCGGGCTGGTGCGGCGCGGCGTTTGCGGGTGGGTTTGCCTGTGCTGCTTCCAACAGGCTGGCCTGCGCCAGCACGGGCGCCAGCGCGGCACTGGCGGCTGTCCACTTGAGCAGGCTTCTGCGGTCTACGGGGATGCGTTCCATGGTTGGCCCTCGGTTCCCGATTAAATGGTCTGACCTCTAAGCGTAACCGATGGATGGGGCGTAGGGACAGGGGAGAAGCGGGGCTCTATAACGTCGTGCGCATTTCAATCGTATGCGCCACAGGCTCGACGATCCGAACTTTGCCGTGGCCAGGATTCACCTCATCCCGGAGACGAATCAGGCCGAACTGCCGCAGCTTGTTTACGTCCCGTGTTACGGAGCCTCGGTTACGGCCGAGTTCCTCAGCAAGAGCCGAGACGCTCAGCCGTTTTTTTCGCACGGCCTGGCAGAGCCGGATACGTTCTGCCGTAAGGCATTCGAACATGTGGAGAGGATCGGCGAAGGTGATGATCTTTTCCGCCGCTATGCTCTCGCCGCGCTCCAGCTTTTCAGCGCGCTCCAGTGAGCGGCGCACATGGCCCACAAGCCCGTCAGCGAATACCTTGGTTTTCATAACTCCTCCTCAGGGCGTCCACTTCGCGATAGAACCGCCGGGCTGTTTCCAGATAACCTTGAAACTCAACGATCTCAACCTGGCCCAGAAAGTGGCGTTCATGCACGCCGTGAGCGTTATCGAAACCGAGAATCCGGCCGTGATCCATGCGTGACCGGTGAGGCAGCAGAAATGCAAGATTGTAGCGAGCAACTTCACCGTGACTGTTGAGCCAGACCTCTTCGCGCAGTATGCCCACGCCGCCAGCGCACCGAAAGTACGTTTCATAGTCGGTGATTTTTTGCAGGCGCGCGTGCTTGCCCATGCGCTCATTGTGGCTCAGGTGATGCGAGAAATGCAACACCTGTAGAGGGCAAGAGGAGAATTTGATTTCGGTGGATCGATGATCAGGTTGGGATCAGCCTGGCTCCAGAAGAGACAAGCGATCTACTGCGCCGACTCCAGCATGTGTCCCATCTTCTCCCGCTTGGTGCGCAGGTAGCGCTCGAAGGTTTCCTGCGGCGCGACTTCGGCGGAGACGCGTTCGGCCACGGCGATGCCTGCGGACTCCAGCGCGGCCACCTTGTCAGGATTGTTGGTGATCAGCTTGACCTGGGAGACGCCCAGCAGCTTGAGCACCTTTGCGGGCAGCTCGTAGGCGCGGCAATCGGCGGCAAAGCCCAGCTCGACATTGGCCTCGACCGTATCCAGGCCGCGGTCCTGCAATTCGTAGGCCTGCAGCTTGGCCATCAGGCCGATGCCACGGCCCTCCTGCTGCTCGTAGAGCAGGATGCCCGCGCCGGCCTCGGAGATCTTGCCGAGAGCCAGTTCCAGTTGCAGGCGGCAGTCGCAGCGCAGCGAGCCGAAGACGTCGCCGGTGAGGCATTGGGAGTGGATGCGGACCAGCGGCGGCGCGGAGTGGATGTCGCCCATGACGAGCGCCACCAGCCCCTCCACCTCGCCCACAGGGGCACAGCCGGGCGTCGCAGGCGCAGGCCGCCCTTCAAAGCCCAGAATGCGGAAATCGCCCCAACGGCTGGGAAAATCGGCCTCGGCCACCTTGACTACACTCTCAAATGCCATAGCTCTATTTTACGGCCTGATGTACTTGCACATCCCAAATCCGGCGGCTTGACACTGCCGCGCGCATGGCTAAATCTAAGCCTGATGAGTTCATGGCCGCAGCCTGCTGTGCAGATTGTCCCCGTTGCGGGAGCGGAGTCGCTGGCGCAGGTGCGCGCCCTTTTTGAGGAGTACTGGGAGTCGTTTGGGTTTACGCCGTGCTTTCAGGGTTTTGGTGATGAGGTGGCCAGCCTGCCGGGGCGCTATGCAACGCCCTCGGGCCGGTTGGCGCTGGCGCTGGTGGATGGGCAACCGGCTGGCTGCATCGCCTTGCGCGCCCTGAGCGCCAGCCAGGGCGAGGTGAAGCGGCTTTATCTGCGGCCCGGCTTTCGCGGGCGTGGGCTGGGGCGCGCACTGTTGCAGTGGATCATCGCGGAGGCGCGCGCCATCGGCTATGGCGAGCTGGTTTGCGATACGATGCCGACGATGACCGATGCGCTGGCGCTGTATGACCGCGCGGGCTTTGTGCGCACCGGGCCTTACTCGCCCGATCCCTCGCCCGGCGCGGTCTATCTGCGGCTGGAATTGAACCCTGCGCTGGAAGTACCGTCGCCGGGCAACCCCGCAGCGCGATAGAGTGATTGCGTGGTCGATAACAAGCTCATTCTCATAACGCTGCTGGTGAAGCTGGGCGTGGTGGCCTCGGTGGCCAGCATCCTGGCCCGCGCTACCAGCTTCCGCCGCCTGTTTTTTGCGGAGCGGCGCAGCCCCACACAGACGCTGGCCATGCTGGCCTTTTTTCTTGTGCCGCTCACGCTGGGCGTGTGGGTGCGCATCGTGGTGCCCAACTTTCTGGCCGCCGACATCTCCTTTGAGACCACGATCCTGCTCGGCCTGCTCATTGGCCCCGGCTGGGCGATGCTGGGCGGCGCAGTGCTGGCGCTGCCGGCCGTGCTTCACTCCGAGTATCTGGCGCTGCCGTTCAACCTGGTGGTAGGACTGACGGCGGGGCTGCTCGGTCTCTTTGTGCAGAAGGAAGAGGTCTGGTCGTTCACGCCCTTCATCGATCTCAGCCTCTACCGCTGGGTGCGGCGCAGCCTGCTGAAGCCGCGCATCGACCGCCAGATTCTGATGCTGGTGCTGATTGTGGCCATGGAGGCGGCGCGCGACTGGCTGCACAGCCTCTACCCGCATCGCCTGTTTGCTCTCGTCTCCGATCAGGTCTGGCTGCAACTGCTGGTGCTGCTGAGCGCGCCGATTGTGGTGGGCATTGCGCTGAAGGTGTGGAATGCGCTGCGCCTGGAACTTTCACTGGAGGATCAGAAGCGGCTGCTGCTGGAGGCGCGCCTCGATGCTCTGCAACGGCAGATCAATCCGCACTTCCTGTTCAACACGCTCAACTCCATCGCTTCGCTGGTGCGCAGCCAGCCGGAACTGGCCCGTGAACTGACGGTGAAACTGGCCAACATCCTGCGCGCGCTGCTGCGCGACCACGATACTTTTGTTCCGCTGCGCGACGAGCTGAAGTTTACCGACGATTATCTGGACATCGAGGTGGTCCGCTTTGGCGCCGACAAGCTTCGCGTGGAAAAGGAGATCGATCCGCAGACGCTGGAGGTGATGGTGCCCAGCATCCTGTTGCAGCCGCTGATTGAGAACAGCATCAAGCATGGCCTGGAACCGCGTATCCACGGCGGCACCGTAACGCTGCGCAGCCGGCTGGAGGGCCAGCGGGTACTGATCGAGGTGGCCGATGACGGCGTGGGCATGGGGCCGCGGCCGGCCAGCGCGCTGCGCCGCACCGGCGCGGGCATCGGCATGAAAAATGTGCGCGAGCGGCTGGAGGTGCTCTTCGGCAACGATGCGCAGTTTAAGGTGACCAGCAGCCCGGGCCGCGGCACGCTCGTCGCCATCGAGATTCCCGCCATGACGCAAAGCCGAGAGTAACCAGGGCACAGGAGCCACATGCGTCAACTGTCCTGCGCACAAATGCACAGGCATTGGCGGTATTCTCAAGAGATGGTGCGTTTCACGGTGCTGGCGTCGGGGTCGAAGGGGAACAGCACGGTTGTCTCCGGCGGCCGCACCCGCATCCTGGTGGATGCCGGCCTGAGCTGCCGCGAACTCTTCAAGCGCATGCGCCAGGCAGGTGAAGATCCCGAGACGCTGGACGCGGTCATCATCACCCACGAGCACCAGGATCACGTGAACGGCCTGGCCGTGACCGCCCGCAAGTTGGGCATTCCGGTGTACTTTACGGAGGCGACTCACCGCGCATGGATGCGCTGGCTTACCCCGCGCCGCCAGATGACCTACGCGCAGTGCCTGGAGCAGTGCCGGAAGCAGACCGCCGAGCGCCAGGCCGAGCCGGATGCCGCTGCGCCCGAGGGCGAGCCCGACGATCCCGAGCCGGATGTGCTGGTGGCCGCCGCCGAACCAGCGGTTGAGCCTGGGGCAGTTATGGCTGAGTCCGAGCCCGAGCTGGACCGCGCTCCGTGGAAGGATGACCCCACCTGGCTGCCCGGCGTGGAGTATTTTGAGGCCGGCCGGCCTTTCCAGATTGGCGACATCGCCGTAAGTCCGTTCACGATTCCCCATGACGCTGCTGACCCGGTAGGTTTTGTCTTCGGGGCGGAAGGAGTCCGCATGGCGTTCGCCACCGATCTGGGGTATATGCCTCCCAACGTCAAAGCTCAGCTCAAGGGTGTAGACCTACTGCTGCTGGAGTCAAACTACGATGCGGAGATGCTGCGCGACGGTCCGTATCCGTGGTCAGTGAAGCAGCGGGTTCTCTCCCGGGTCGGTCACCTCTCCAACGACGCGGCTGCGGAGTTTCTGGAGCAGGACTACGATGGCCAGGCTGCGTACGTGATTCTGGCTCATCTTTCTGAAAACAATAATTTGCCCGAATTGGCCCGCGTGGCCGCCGAGCGCGCGCTGAACGGCCGGGCCAGCCTGCTGGGCAATCGCCTGCTGCTCGCCGCCCAGCATGAGCCACTTTCTCCTATTGCTTTCTAAGCAATTGCGGTAGAATGGATTAGCGGGCATCACTCTGTAGCAGGCTATAGGTGGGCAACGCAGGCGCCCCGAGGAACCGGCACGGCCGTTTCAGCAGGCAACATCACGGAATCGCCTGGCTCGGTCGAGCGTCTAAAGGGAAGCGGGTGGCGTTGCCTTGTACGTCGCGCACGTTGCGGACGATCCATCACATCCTTTGCAAAGTGAGTCTCTACGTTTATGGCAAGTACCCGATGTACCGATCGTGTTGTAGGCTCCATCCTGGCAAGCTGGCGCTATGACATCTCCGGAATCCACCCCGAGATGCGCAAGGACTACGAAGGCCATCTTGCAGATTGCGCCCACTGCCGCTCCCGGCAGAAGTTTCACCGCAGTCTGGATGTTTCCCTGGCCGTACTGACCTCGTTAGCGGTTCTTTTCTTCCTCTTCGCCCTGGCGGTGCTGAAGCACGTGAAGCCGCTGGATCATGTGGCCTTCAATGTATTTGGTCTCGATATCTCCGACATGTACCACATGCTTTTCTCCGCCGGCATTGCCGGGTTGATCTTTTCGGTGATTGCCGTGGTGCTGGTGTTTACGGCTACGCCGGCTTCCTCCTACCTGGGCGGACTGGCTGCGGAACGGGCTCGCCTGCTGGAAGAGCGCCTGCCCGCCGGAATCAAAACCACGCGCCCACGCTGATCATTTGCGGCGCAGATGTACAAAGGCCTCCCGCTCGGGAGGCCTTTGTGTTTGTGGCTGGAAGCACAGACGCTGCTCACGTCGCGCCCCGAACCCCGTCTCATCACAGGAAGCAGTTCACGTTGCGGGTATTGCAGGGATGCACAACAGGCTGATGCGAGCGCTGATCTCACTCCGGGTGCGGGGCTTCGTGCTGCTGCTCAGCGCTGCAACTTTCGGCTGGTGCATGCAGGCCAAGCTCTCGCTCTATGAGAGTCCCACGCCCGCCCATCTATTGATGGCCGCCAAGCTGATGCAGGACGCTCCGTTCGGCAGACGGCTGGATAACGGATTCAAAGACAATCTGCATTCCTTCTCGGGGGTTCCCGAGCGCTTGCCCGCGCCTGCCGGGCCGCTGTGTTTCGCGGCAGTTTTGCTCCTGTTCCTGGGCAGGGCGTGCGTCTCCACCTTTGACCGCACGCCGCACGCACTCTACTTCCGCCCTCCTCCTGCTGCCTGACCTCCTCACTTCAGCGTATTTACGCAAAGTCATGTTCAGCGCCGGCCAGGCCGGCCGCATATTGCTGAGGTTGCATGCCCCCATGCAGGGGCCACCTCAGGAGGATTTTGTCATGCATCTGGCATTTGCTTTTGTCACGGCATGCGCCGCATTTGCGACTTTTCAGAGTCTGCGTACGGTCACTATCGGCGAGGGGCCGCGGCGGTCCCGGCTGAGCGGTTCCAGCCTGGCGTTGACCGGAGTGCCGCGTCCGCCCTTTAAGGCCCGGCTGCGCTGGATCAGCGCGGAAGAACTGGTCCGGCTTATCAGTGCCGATCCGGAGATGATCCTCTTCCGGCTTGTCGATGAGAACTCCGATCTGGGCCGTCCGCAAGGCCCGCCAGGTTACCTCTCCGTCACGGTGGAAGGGCTGCGCGAGACGCTGCCCTGGATTCCATTGAGCAGCCGCATTGCCATCTACCGGCAGGGCGGCCTGGACAGCGAGCGGGTCAGCCGCATCTCCAGCATTCTGTGCGGGCGCGAGGTCCTTCTGGTCTCTGACGCCGCAGTGCCCGCCCTGCTGGACCAAACCCTGCACGCGAGCGAGGTGAGCCATGCAACTGAAGAGATTGATTGATCCAAGAGGGAAGCTGGTGCTGGAGCGGCTCGGCGGGAAAAGCACTTTGCTGGTCGATCCCGATCCGCAGGAGTGCGAGGACCTGCGGGAGAAGCTGGCCCGTGCGGGCAGTCCGGTGCAAACGGCCGCTACGCTATACGAGGTTTTTGGGCTGCAACTGGACGAGGAACCAAGCTTCACCGTACTGAGCGATGCGCTGGGCGACTATCACCTTTCGGCGGTGAGTGAGTACGCCCGCCATCGCTGGCCGCGTACCCAGGTGGTTGTGATGGGGAAGGAGAAGGAAGAAGGTCCGGGGCGCGCACACGAATACGCGCTCGCCGGCTGCTGAAGAGCGTCCGACTGGATGTTGAGCGGCGAGAGCAGAGCACGGCCAGCTTCCAGCAGGAAGCCGGCTGTGCTCTATGCGATCGTTTACAGGCGGTTATCGAACGCGCAGGACGATGATGGTCTCATCGTCGAAGCGGTCGTGTGTGCCCTGGAATCGGGCCACATCGGCGAGGATGGCGTCGGCAATCTCCCCGGCAGGCTTGTTGCGCAACTGGCAGAGGAGGCCGGAGAGGCGCTCCTGCCCGTACATCTCTTCCTGGTCATTCTCCGCGTCGAGAATGCCGTCGGAGATGAAGATGATGACGTCGCCGGGCTGAGCGGCGAGGTTGAACTCCTCGTACGTGACATCCGGGAAGAGTCCCAGCGGGAAGCCTTCTGCCTTGACCACCATCGACTCGCCGGCGCGGCAGAAGATGGGCTGCACGGCGCCGGAGTTGGCCACTTGCAGCGTCTGGTTCTCGTCGTTCCACACGGCGTAGAGCATGACTACGTACTGCGACTCGAGCTTGCGCTCCTGCAGTGTGTCATTGAGCAGGGCCAGCATCTCGGCGGGCGAGGGCTCCTGCAGCGCGGCTGAGCGCATGATGCCGCTGACCAGCGCGGCAAACAGGGCCGCCGGAGCCGCCTTGCCGCTCACGTCGCCGAGCACAATGGCGGTGCGGTTGGGTCCGTAGTCCAGAAAGTCATACAGGTCACCGCCGATGGTGCGGGCGGGCAAAAAGCGCACGGCCAACTCGGCATGCGGGTGCGAGGGCGGTTCCTGGGGCAGCAGGCGCATCTGCACCTGCCGGGCCATGGCGATGTCGCGCTCCAGTTGCCGCTCCTGGCGGCGTACGGCCTGATAGAGGCGCGCATTCTCAATGGCGATGGCCACCTGCGCGGCCAGCGTGGTGAGCATGCGCTCGTGCTCTTCATTGAAGAAGCCCGGCCGCGTATGCTCGAGGTCCAGCACGCCGATAATGCGGCCCTTGTAGAAGAGCGGGGCAATCAGTTCGGAGCGCGTCTCCTGGTTCATGGGGATGTAGCGCGTTTCCTTGCTCACGTCGGGCACGTTGATCAGCCGCCACTCGCGCACGGCCGCGCCCACCAGCCCGGTATTCACCGAGATGCGACGCATTGGCGCATGGGCATAGCCGAAGCGCCAGGCATAGCGCGTCACCAGAGTCTCGCCCTTGTCGTCCAGCAGCATGATGGAGAACATCTGGTAGTCGATGAGGCGGCGGAGCAACTGACCTACCCGCTCCAGCAGCGGGCCGAGATCGAGAATCGACGCCAGCTCGATGGAGATCTCGTTCAGCACCTCGAGAGTCTGCGCCTGGCGGGAGATGCGGGCATACAGGCGCGCATTCTCAATGGCCTGGGCGATGCGCGAGGCGGTCAGCTTGAGCACCCGCAGATGCTCGGGGCGGAAGTAGTTGGCCTCTTCGCTCTCGATGTCCATGACTCCGATCAGCCGGTTCTTGGCGATCAGCGGTACGGCCATCTCTGAGCGCACATCGGGATTGACGGAGATGTAGTGCTCCGAGGTGCGCACATCGTTGAGCAGCAGCGGCTGGCGCGTCATGGCCACCTGGCCTACGACGCCCTTGCCCATGGGCAGGCGGAGCCTTTGTGCCTCGGCCTTGTGGCCAATCTGGAAGCGCATGCGCAGGTCGTGCGTACGGTCGTTGAGGAGGAAGATGGCGAAGATGCGGTAGTTAATGATTTTGCGCACCAGTTCCGAAGTGCGGGTCAGCAGCGTCTGCAGGTCGAGCGTGGTGTTGAGCGCGTCGGAGAGCTGCATCAGGTAGGCAAGGTCAGCGGCCTCGAAGCCTGCGCTTTGCGAGGTGGCAGAGGCAGGAGAGTCCGTCCGGCTCTCGCTCATGCGTTCCGGTTCCTCTGCTGGAGATGGGGAAGTCGATGTCATCAGTGTCGAAGGGAATGATACCGCAGTGAAGAGTGGACAGTGAACAGTTGACAGTAGACAGCGAGCAGTGGAGCGGAGTGGAGGGCAGTGAGCACGGCGCAGTGAATGATGGGTGATGCGTTGAATGAAAGCGGAAAAAAGGCTTTAGCTGCGTTCGATCAGGAAACGTGCGAGGCCTGGCCCGGGAATGCGCCTTCCCATTGACGTGTGCAGACCGAGTTCGTTTGATCATCCTCTGCGATCAAACGAACTCGCGCGCAGCTTGGATCACGATCCGAGGAGGCAGAAACTCCAGATGCCCGGCCGCGATTCATGATCCACCGATCTCCGATCGCTGTTTCTCGTCTTCATTCCGCGCCCAGTTCGCGCACGATGGCCACCGAGGCAGAGGCGCCGATGCGGTTGGCGCCGGCTTCGAGCAGAGTCTTTACGTCGGCCAGGGTGCGGATGCCGCCTGAGGCTTTGACGCCGCAGCGGGCGCCGGCCACACCGCGCATCAGGGCTACGTCCTCGGGGGTAGCGCCTCCTTTGGCAAAGCCGGTGGAGGTCTTGATGAAATCCGCGCCGGCCTGGATGGCGATCTCCGCGCCGCGCAGCTTTTCCTGCACGGTGAGCAGGGCTGTCTCCAGGATCACCTTGAGCAGCACGCCGTTGTGGTGGGCGACGTTGGCCACCGCGTGGATGGTGTGATGCACGGCCTGGTGGTTGCCGCTCTTGAGCTGTCCGATGGGGATGACCATGTCCAGTTCGCGCGCGCCGAGGCGGACCAGGGCTGCCGCCTCCTGGCGCAGCGTGGACACCAGCGAAGCGCCCAGCGGGAAGCCGATGACCACACCGACGGGAACGCCCGTGCCGGCCAGCATGCTGACTGCCGTCGAGGCCCAGACGGGGTTGACCATGGCGCAGGCGAATCGGTAGCGGACAGCCTCATCGCACAGGTTCTCGATCTGCTCGCGGGTGGCATCGGGCTTCAGCAGGGTATGGTCGATGACCTGGGCCAGCGTCTGCCAGTCAGCCAGAGCCTGGACGGCAAATCCGGCGGAGTCAAAGGTGCCGTGGTCGAACTCCAGATCCGTTTGATCGATGGATGTGATTGCAGACATGGGGTTAGCTCCTTGCCGCAAGGCGCTACGCATGGCGCCCTGCTCAGTGCGGTCCGGCTGTCGAGTATAGTCCTTCCGTCTTCGCGCTGCCAAAAGAATTGGACGCTGCGGGAGACAGAGAGTTGACACGTTATTCCGGATGGTTGGGCGGCATGAGGCAGATATCCGGCAGATTCCGGTAACGCTCGGCATAGTCCATGCCGTAGCCAATGACAAACAGATTTGGAATGGAGAAGCCGACATAATCGGCGTCAATTTTTTCGATGCGCCGCGAGGGCTTGTCCAGCAGGGTGGCGATGCGCAGGGATTTGGGCTTCTGCTGCAGAAACAGCTTGCGCAGGTAGGTGAGCGTGAGGCCGGTGTCGAGGATGTCCTCCACCACCAGCACATTCTTGCCCTCAATGGGCTGATCCAGGTCCTTGATCAGCTTGACCGCGCCGGAGGAGCGCTGGCCCACGCCGTAGCTCGAAGTGGCCACAAAGTCGAAGGTGGCGTCGGCGTCGATGGCGCGGGAGAGGTCGGCCAGGAAGAAGGCCGCGCCCTTCAGGACGCCCACCATGACCAGTTTTTCACCCTTCAGATCCTGGGTGATCTGCGCACCCATCTCGGCAACCCGCTGGGCGATCTGTTCCCGGGTGTAAAGGACCTCGAGGCCCTGATAAGAAGTGGTTGACATATATCCAGTATCGGCAGAGACAGTGCCGGGCGGCAAGCGGGGCTGTGCAAATTCTGGGAATCGGCCGGGATGGGGGTTTCAGAATGGCCTGGGGTGCGGTGGATCGCGCGCTCACTCCGCCTTCGGCACGTCTATACTTGTAAGACGATGCTGCCTTTTCTGCATTTTGGCCCCCTCACCCTGCCGACCTTCGGACTCATGCTCTGGCTCGCCGCTGTGGCTGGCGCCATCGTGGTTGACCGCGCCTTTCACCGCGCCCGCATCAATGCCGATGCTGTGAGCATGGTGGCCTTTGCCGTGGTCGCAGGCATTCTGGGCGCCAAGCTGTGGCACGTTCTCGACACGCCGAGCGACTTTCGCGCGCTGGGCTGGCGCGTCTTGTGGGACTCCGCCGGATTTGCCTGGTATGGCGGCCTGACTTTTGGCATCGCAGCGCTTGTCTACCAGGGCTGGAGGGCCAAGATCGGCATCCTCCGCACGCTCGACCTTGCCGCACCGGCCGCGGCCATCGGTTACGGGATCGGCCGCGTCGGCTGCTTCCTTTCCGGCGATGGTTGCTATGGCATTGCTACGAATCTGCCGTTTCCCTGGGGCATGAGCTTTCCTCATGGCATTGAGCCCACCCTGCCCGGGGTCCGCGTGTACCCCACGCCGTTGTATGAACTCATCGCCGGGCTGTTGATTGGCTGGTGGCTGTGGCGCCGCGGTGGCAAACCGCATGCCACGGGCGTGATTCTGGGGCATTATCTGATCCTCACCGGCCTGGCGCGCTTTCTGGTGGAGTTCATCCGCCGCAACCCGAAGATTCTGCTGGGCCTCTCCAATGCGCAACTGGCCAGCGTGGGCGCGATGATTGCGGGAGCCGCGCTGGTGGCCTGGGCCAGCTCGCAGCCGGTGGAGACTGAGCCGCCGCTGGATCTTCCGGTAGAGACTGAAGAAAAGAACGCTTAATCCGTTTGCGGATTGTTTTGGGGAACTGAGCTACAGCCGTTTGATGAAGGCCAGGGCCTCTGCCAACTGAGGAAACTGCGCCTCTTCCGCCTTGAATTCGCGGGAGTGGACGCAGCGGCGCAGACCGCGCATCCTGACCGGATGCTTGAGATGCAGCATCTCGTGGTAGAGCAGGTATTCGATGGCGTAGCGAGGGCTTGAAGGGCGATCGAAGACGCGGCTGACCACAATGGTGTTATGGGCAGCGTCATAGTGGCCGAGGGAGCGCTTGGCCATATGCTCGCTCCACGTGAGGGCGGGCCGGCCCAGCAGACCGCCGAAGAAGCGCTCGTTGAGAGTGTCGAAGACCTCTTCGAGGTGATAGTAGCGGCCTTCCGGCCCGAAGTAGCGCTTATTGCCGCGCGCGCTGCGAATCAGCTCAGTCTGGCGCGTGACTGCGGCGGAAGAGGCAAAGCGCTTATAGCGGACGTTGTGCGCAGGCTCGATAGGCTTTTTGTAGAGCTTGGCCAGCAGGATATGCGCAATGGCGCGGAGTACGGGCTCCGGAGCGCCCTCCAGCAGGTCAGAGAGGCTGACATGCAGATGGCCTTCGCGCAGCCGGATGGTGGTGTTCAGCGAGGTAAAGCGCCGAAAACGCACTGTGATGGGCGGCATAGGCGCACGCGGGCGCAGGGCGCGATATTCCTGCTGGAAGATGGGGATCAGATCCGGGCTCACCGAGGCTTAGGATAGCAGGCTGCGGAGGCCGGAAGAAGAGGGGGGCAGCGCCGGAGAGCGCGCGCTGATCCTGTGGCGACAGGGCCCAAGCGACGCTCTCGAGCGCTGCGCCTTGTTCCTCTTAAGGGGTTTGTGAGTCCTGTTCAACGGGGAGGAAGCCAGACCATGCAGCAGATGAAGATCCATGTGGAAGCAGCCGACCGTGTGTTTGTGCTGACCGGAGCGGGCATCAGCGCGGAGAGCGGGTTACCGACATTTCGCGCCTCGGATGGATTGTGGTCCGGGCATCGGATTGAAGAGGTATGCACGCCAGAGGCCTGGGAGCGCAATCCGGCGCTGGTGTGGGAGTTCTATTCGAAGCGGCGCGAGGATGGCGCCAAAGCCCAGCCCAATCCGGCGCACATTGCTCTGGCAGAACTGGAAGCGCAAGTCGGCGACCGGTTTTTTCTGTGTACACAAAACGTAGACGATCTGCATGAGCGCGGGGGCTCGCAGCGGCTGGTGCACATGCATGGCGAACTGGCCAAGTCGCGCTGTGAGGACGACTGCGGGCGTCCGCCGGTGGAGGATCGCGCCATCTACAAGAGCCTGGCCGAGGTGGGACACTGCGCCTGCGGGGCACGGCTGCGGCCGCATATCGTGTTCTTTGGCGAGATCCCGCTGGAGATGGGGCGTATTGAACGGGCCATCAGCGACTCGACTCTGATGATTGTGGTGGGCACCTCAGGATCGGTATACCCGGCAGCCAACTTTGTTCACTGGGCGCGACAGGGCGGTGCGCGCACCGTCTACATTGGCCCGGAGCGGCCGCTGAACGCCTCTGCATTTACCTATGTGGTGGAAGGCAAGGCCGGCGAGGTGATGCCGGGACTGTTTACGGTCGATGCCTGACCCAGGAAGTCCGCAGCGCGGCGGCAGGCGAAGCCGCGAACTGCAAGAAAAAGCCCCATCCTGATCCATCAGGACGGGGCTTTTCCATGCGTGGGCGCTCAGAACTTGAAGCGGTAGCGGACGGCGGCAGAGAACATGCGCGGATCGTTCATGTGGAAACCGCCGATGGTGACGGAGTTGTCCTGCAGGACGCGGTGGTTGGTGACGTTGAGGATGGAGCCGGTCACGGTCCACTTCTCGGCAAAGGTGTGTCCGGCGGAGACGTCGAAGGTGGTGTGGGCGGGCAGGTACTCACCCTGGTAGGGTCCCTGGCCCGAGCCGGCCAGGCCGTTGACAAAGCCCGACCCGTAGTAGACGTTGGTGGCAAACCAGGTATGGGTGGGCAGATCCGCGGTGAATCCGGTGTTCAGGGTGTTGCGCTGGTCGTGGTCCACCGGGGTGTAGTCCGGGCCGAGATTGCAGGCGGGATCGGTGGGGCTGCTGCAGGCAAAGCCGCCGATCACGTTGCCGCGTTGTTCGGCGATCTGGTTGGAGTAGGCAAGATGGAACTGGCCGAAGCGGGCCAGGCGGGGCGAGCGCAGGGTCATCTCCCAGGCGCGGACCAGCGCGCCATCCACGGCAATGGGGAAGTAGAGGTTGGACTCGCCCACGTTGGAGTGGTCAAGGAAGTTGTTCACGCGGTTGCGGAAGGTATCCACATCCAACGACCAGCCTTTCCAGGGAATGGCAATGCCGAACTGGTGCTCTTCGTCGCGCTCCGACGGCAGGGGCACGAAGGTGTTTTCGCCTTGCTGGGCGTGGACGTAGTTGAGGAAACCGGCGGAGACGGTCTGTACCGGCGCGGGCTGGAAGTAGTGGCCATAAAAGCCGCGCAGCACCCAGTTGAGGCGGGGGATGCGCACCGTGGCGCCGATGCGCGGATACGAGGCGCTTTCATTCAGCGCGGAGCGATAGATGGAGAAGCGCATGCCGCCGAGCAGCGTCACATACTGGCCGAGGCGCAGTTGATCGGAGAGGTGAAACTCCACCAGGCCGGCGTTGGCTGTGGAGGTGGTGTTGGGCACGCTGTTGGAGGAGTAGCTCTGGTCGTTGATGACCAGGCCGAAGAGGTCATTCTCGCGCTGATAGAACGAGTAGAGGCCGCCGGAGAAGCTGTTGGGGCCCAGGTCGGCGCGCATATCGCCCTGCATGCCTGCGTAGTTGGAGGTCTGGTGCCAGGTGGTGGCCACGGGGTAGTCGCTGGCGCGCGAGTCGTAGTTAGCCTGGTTCAGGTGATAGAAGGGCGCAACGGTAAAGAGCATTTTAGGCGAGAGGGTGTGCACCCAGTTGGCGATGGCGAAGGAGTCGCGCTCGCCCTGCCCGTCGCGCAGCCCGTACGAGCAGTAGTAGGCCGACGCGCACTGGTAATCGTTCTGGTTGGGATCGTAGGGGATCTGGAAAAAGTCCTGGCGATATTGGGCGTCCAGCCGGAGCTGATCCTTGGACGTCTGATTGCGGATGACGGAGACGAAGGCGCTGGCGGAGTTGGTGGCGTCATGGTGCACGGCGGGTATGGGAGTTTCCAGGCCGTAGTTGGAGCGTGATCCGATGACGCTGGTGTACCAGGCTGTCTTGTCAGTGTGGTTGCCGAGAGAGAGCTGGGCTTCACCGGAATAAAAGTTGCCAGCGGAGAGGAGCAGCTCGCCTTCGTGGTCGCGTTCAAAGCCGTTGCGGGGAACCACGTTGAAGACGCCGTAGGTGCGGTCGCCCACGTCGGCGGAGTAGCTGCCGCGCTGCGTCTCCAGGGAGTCGATGTCTTTGGGGTCGATCTGCGGGCCAACGTTGGCATCGATTTTGGTGTTGGGAATCTGGATGCCGTCGATGAGCCAACTGGTCTGGTGTCCGCCGCGGATGTGCAGCATGTCATGGGACATGTAAGCGCCGGGCACGTAGTCGGTGATCATCTCCATGCCGATGGTGCGGGTGGCTCCGGGGGTTTCGTCGATCATCTTGCGGGTGATCAGGGTGGTAGGCGTCACGGTATCCGGGGTGGCCACTGCGCCCTCCACGACAACGGACTGCTTGGCCGAGCCGATGGGCATGGGGATGTGGAGAATCGGGTTGGTGCCGGAGACTACGGTAAGAGGCTCGCTGACCGAGGCAAAGCCCGGCGCGGTGACGGTGAGACGATAGACACCAAGCGGCGACTGCGGCAGCTCAAACTCGCCTCCTGTATTGGTGACACCGTGGAGGACAAAGTCAGAGCCGGCGGCTTGCAGCGTCACCTGGGCTCCGGCGATGGGGCGGTGTTCGGGGTCGTGGACGATGCCGTGCACCGTGGCGAAGACGGTGGCAAAGGCGGGTAACGATGCAGCGATAAGAAGAACCGAGATAAGAGCGATAAAACGGCGCATGATGAAAGAAGACCTCCTGAATCGATCGTGCTGAGGAGTGCGAGTGCGCGGCGCAGGAGATGCCACGGCATTGTAGATACATGGGGAAGCGCCGCAAGCGAGCTCCAGCGAGTCAGGCAGAACCGTCAGCGAACGCCGAAAGCCCCTGAAGAGGGCAGGCGAGAGCCGCAGCCGGGATGAGATTGGAGCGATGCCTGGGACAGCAGATTCAGCTTTGGATCGAGGGAGGAGGGCCGCGGCCGGCATGGCTGCCGATCTGGCCTGGGCGCGTGGCGGCGCGATCCGAGAGCAATCCCAGGAATTGCGTGGGAGACGCGGGTGGCTGCGCTGGGTGCGTCAGATCTGCCTGGGGATGGGAAAGAAGAGCGTTTGCCGGGCTGGGATAGTACGGACAGGTGGAGGGAGCACTGGCAACCGGCGTGGAGCCGGAGGTCATGCGGGCCATCATCTGCGTCCAAATGGCGGCCATGGCGCAGTGGTGCATGCCGTGTCGGCGGCAGCAGACGGGCAGGCTCATGTCGTCGCTGGCGGGCAGGAGCGAGGCGAGAGGGCTCAGCGCCAGTAACAAGGCCACGAAGATGGAGAGTCCGCGCCGCATCCTGCATTCATCGTAAATGAGCGGGGCTTGCCGGGGAGCGGGAAGGCACATCCCCTTCGGGTATCATCAGAGATATCGCGTAGCTCTTACCACGCAACTCAAAATCAAAGGATTACCCGGTGTCAGAAGTCCATGGTTCCGCAGTGCCGTCTGAGCTTTCCTCCGCAACGCCGGAGTCGCCTCTCCAGAGGCCTTTGCGCATTGCCCTCTTCGGGTTTGGGACCGTGGGCAGCTCGGTGGCCCGGATTCTGGTGGAGTCCAGGCCCAACGGGGTTGAGCTGACACATGTGTTCAACCGCAACGTGGCGCGCAAAAAGGCCGACTGGGTGCCCTCTGGCGTGGTGTGGAGCGAGGATGCCGATGCCGTGCTGGCCTCCGACGCCGACGTGATTGTGGAGCTGGCCGGCGGACTGGACCCGGCAGGCAACTGGGTGCGGCGCGCACTGGAAGCCGGCAAGAGCGTGGTGACAGCGAACAAGAAATTGATTGCCTACCACGGCGTGGAACTGGAGAAGCTGGCGGCCGAGCGGGGCGGGCACCTGAAGTATGGCGCTGCCGTAGCGGGCGGAATTCCGGTGATTCCGGGGCTGGAGCAGGGGCTGGCCGGCGACCGCATTGAGCGGATCGAGGGTATTCTGAACGGCACCTGCAACTTCATCCTGAGCAAGATGGAGAAGGGCGCCGAGTATGCCGACGTGCTGGCCGAGGCGCAGAAGCTGGGCTATGCCGAGGCCGATCCCACGGAGGATGTGGGCGGCTTCGATGCGCGCGCCAAGCTGTCCATTCTGATGCGGCTGGCGCTGCGGGTGCAGATTCACCCGGACGAGATTACGCCGCGGCCGATCACCACGATTACGGCGATGGACTTCAGCTACGCGAAGGACCTGGGCTGCACCATACGCCAGGTGGCGCGCGCGGAGTGGGCACAGGGCCCGGTGGCGGCCACGGTGGGGCCGATGCTGGTGGACCTGAACTCGCCGCTGGCCTGGTCGCGAGGCACAGAGAATATGGTCATCATGAGCGGACGCTACGGCGGCGACGTGGTTTTCAGCGGTCATGGCGCGGGCGGGCATCCCACGGCGGTGGCGGTGGTGAGCGACCTGCTGGCCCTGGCGCACGGCTCACGGCGGGTGGCGATTCCCGCAGCTCCGGCCAAGGTGGGCGTGGAGTTCGAGGTGCCGCATTACATCCGCTTCCTGGTGAACGACCGTCCGGGCATTGTGGCTGCCATTACGGCGGCGCTGGCCCGGGAGAACATCAATATCCGCGCCATTGTGCAGAAACCGGGCTTCCCGGCGGATGCGCTGCCCTTCGTGGTGACGGTGGAGCCCTGCAGGTCGTCTGCCCTGCAGCGGGCGCTGACCAGCATCAAGACGATGGACTGCCTGCTGGTGGAGCCGCTGGACCTGCAGATGCTGGAGTAGGCGGGACAAGGGGCTAGGAGCTGAAAAGAGGCTCACACGGGATGTTGAATTTGATGCTGGAGGTCGCTGCATGATCGGAACTATCTATCGATGTGAGATTTGCGGGGAGGAGAGCGACAACCCGCAGAAGTGGATCGCGATCCACTGCAACGACGCGCAACTAACGGTCTTCAAATGGACCAAAGAGGCCGCCGAGGCGCCGCATGCGCGGCACTACTGCGGCGAGGCCCATGCACAGATCTACATCAGCCGGTGGATGGAGTCGGTTTGCGGCGCATAAACGCCGCTAGCTACGCATGGCCGGGGCGGTGCCCGTGGACTCGCGAATGACGAGTTCGGGACTCATCACGATCTCCGTGGGGAAGGCCTTTTCTCGGTTCGCAATGCGCTCGAGCAGCACCTGGGCGCCGCGCTGGCCCATCGCCAGCAGAGGCTGGCGGACGGTGGTGAGCGAGGGCGTCGCGTAGGCCGCGGAAAGAATATCGTCGAATCCCACGACAGAGACATCCTGCGGCACGCTCAGGCCCGCGTCCTTGAGCGCGCGGATGGCGCCGATGGCGGCAATATCGTTGAAGCAGAAGACCGCGGTGAATTTGCGGGTCTTCTCCAGCAGAGCCTTCATGGGCTTGTAGCCGATCTCCGGGGCCATGGGGTGATGTCCGGTCTTCATGGACCAGCCCGCGGCGTCAATGCGTACCACCAGTGACGGATCGATGTGCAGGCCGATCTCTGCCGCCACCTGCTGGATGGATTCCCAGCGATATTCGGAGTCAGGAATCGCCTTTGGGCCGCGCATGAAGGCGATGCGGCGGTGGCCCAGCCCGTAGAGGTGCTCAAGCGCCTTGCGCACGGCCATGGAGTGGTCCAGCACGATATTGGTAACGTTGGGCGATTTGCTGTGCGCGGAGATAGCGACCACCGGCACCGGCACGTTGATCTCGTCCGCCGGGGTATTCAGCAGGAGAAAGCCATCGACGGCGCGCTCGACGAGCATGCGCGGATAGGTCTCGATCAGCTCGCGCTTCCAGTCGTGACAGGCGGTGAAGTAGAAGTAGTGGGCGGCGGTCAGCTCCTGCACAACGCCGCTCATGACGCGGGTAAAGTAGCCTTCGCTGAGGTCGGGGGCGAGCACGCCCACGCTCATGGAGCGGCTCTGACGCAGGGAACGGGCAAAGTAGTTGGGGCGGTAATTGAGGCGGCGGGCAGCCTCGATCACGCGATCGCGCGTCTCCTGGGGGATGGACTTTCCCGCAGGAGAGTTATTCAGTACCAGCGAAACCGTGGTCTGCGACAGGTCAAGGTGTGCGGCGAGCGTTTTCAGGTTGACGTGTTCCGGCGGTGCCGGATTTTTCCCCTTTGCCATGTTGGAGTTGTAACACGTTTTCCCGCAAGGATACAGGGGTTCCCTTGAGATAGATCGATTTTGCAGGGGGTGATTTGGGGAAAGTGCGGGAGGGATGCTCCTCTGCTCAACGGATGGAGCGAGAGGAGCATTCTCCTGGCTGGTTGGCGCTATTGCACGGCTGAGGTTGCGTGGATGCGATTCGCGCCGGGGTGGAGCGGCCAGCTTTTGCCGGCGAAGACGAACGTGCCGCGCAGCGTGCCAGGCAGGGTGACGGTTGCCTCCAGCCCTTGGCCCTGGCGATGGTAGTCCACCTGAATCATGCCCTGGGGATGGGGGAAGGTTGCATTGAGAGAGGGCAGGGAGCCAAGATGCGGCGCGATGCGGACGGTGTTGAAGGCGGGACTGGCCGGCTGAATGCCCGCGACCAGGGTGAGCAGGTCGTAGATGGGATGGGCGCTCCAGGCGTGCGAGTCGGAGCGGGTAGGCTCCGGCTGCTCCGGCCAGGTGCTGAAGTGCAGGGCGAGCATCTGCCGCCAGGGCTGGATGGAGTCCAGGTAGTCGTCGGCCATGCCGGCGTGGTCGAGGGCGCGGGACAGGTAGAAGCGGAAGTAGTAGGAGGCGCTGAGGACGCCGTCGGGCGTGGTGCCGGGCTCAATGCGCAGCAGTTTGCGCAGAACGGCCTTTTGCTGTGCCCGGGGAATGACGTCGTAGAGCACGCCCATGATGTTGGCCTGCTGGCTGAAGACGGTCTTGTCGGGGTTATCGGCGAGCATGCCGCGCGACGGAACCCAGCACTTGCCGTAGATTCCGGCGCGTACATGCGCGGCGCGGGTGCGATAACGCGCGGCCAGCACGGGGTCGCCCAGCGCCGCCTCAAGGTCGGCCGCGTTGTGGAGCGCGCCGAGGTACTGGAGGGTGGTGACGCAGGACTCGCGATTGGCGCTGTAGGTGGGAATCGTGCCGGAGGGGACCCAATCAATGAAGCTCCACCAGGGCAGCTCATGGAGCAGGCCGTCCGGCTGCTCATAGTGGGCAAACCAGTCGAGCACGGCGCGCGTGCCCATGAGCGACTCGCGGACGGGCGTGGGGTCGGGACGGTACATCCACCAGTCGTGGAGCATGCCAATCCACAGCAGGGAGAAGGTGGGAATGTTCTGCGGCAGCGAGCTGGGATAGCGGCTGCGGGTGATGCCCTCGGGGATGCGCGAGTCGTTAAAGGCGTCCAGAGCCTGCCGGGCAAGACGATCGTCGCCGGCCACGGTGTAGGAGATGAGAGCCTGGATGCGGGTGTCGCCGATGTACTGTAGCTGCTCGTAGTACGGCGTATCCATGTAGGTTTCGTGGGCATCGAGGCGGGCGGTGCGCCAGCTGACCTGCCAGATTTTGGCCAGGTCGGCATCGGGCGACTGGAAGGTGGCGCGCTCCTCAAAGGGGTAGGCGGTGAAGGCTGCCTTGAGGGAGTTGAGGGTGAGCGGCTGGCCGGCGGTCTGGATATCCAGGTCAAGATAGCGCCAGGTACGCCACCAGAGCGGTTCGAAGACGCGGTTGACGCCGCCGTCGGGGAGGAACTCGTCCTTGAGCCCATGCGCCTGGCGGGGTTGGCTCACGCCCTGGGCATCGGTGTAGGAGAGGGCGTTACGGTCTCCTTTGTGCTTGTGGTTGTCATAGAGAGCCTCAGAGTAGGTGAGCCAGAGGCTGGCGCCCTTGCCGCCGGAGACGGAGAGGATGGGGTAGGCGGTGGTGAGCGTTTGGCGGTCCAGCAGGAGGTGGATGTGCGCATGCGCCGGGATGGTGATGGGGCTGGCCGGAAAGTGATTCCAGGCGGATTCTCCAGAGTCAGCTCCGGTGATGCGGACGGTTTCTCCGGCGCTGGTGGGGGTGTAGGTGTTCGCCGGAAGAGTGTCCTGGAGCAGCCCCCAGGGGTTGTCGGCGGTCGTGTCCGCTGAGTGAGCTGTACTGAAGCCGCCACGAATGCTGTCGCGCATGGGCGTTCCGACGGCAACCCAGTCTGTGCTGGGATCCGAAGGCGTGTTCCAGCTCCAGTCATCACGGGCGGCGTCGATCTGCTCGCCGGGGCCGGCGGCCATGTAGCTTTTCTGGTCGACGGAGCTGCGATCCAGCGCCAGGTGGCCGGGGTCAATCTCCACCTGCCAGTCTTTTGGGGTGCTGATGCCGGCGTCGCCGGTGGCCTCGCTTTCCAGCAGGAAGGCGGTGCGGTCGCTCATCTGGGCGATGGGGGCGAAGATGCCCCAGTTCCAGACCGTAGCGGTGATCAGGTTGCGGCCGGAGTGCAGATAGGGCGCCAGATCGAAGCGTTCATAATGCCAGTGGGTGAGGTCGCCGCGGGCAGGTCCGTCACCCACACGCCGACCGTTGACATAGAGAACGAAGCGGTTGTCGGCGCTGACTCGGACGATGTAGCTGGCCGGAGCGGAGTCCAGGGCGAGGAGGCGGCGAAAGTGGAGGACCAGCGGCTCGCGGAGCGGGGCTGTGGGGTGCGAAACCCATGCGGCATGCCAGAGGCGATGCGGCGGGTCGGGCGGGTTTGCAGCGCGGCAGGGAAGTACAGAGCAGGCAAGAGCGAGAAGCAGGGCAAAGGAAAACGAACGCAAGGCAACGCCTCCAATTTATCGCATACCAGCTTAACCGAGGCGTGGCGCCGCGGGGAAAGCACGGGGCAGGGAGCCGGCGCGGTGGGGTAGGATGGCAGGGGGTGAAAAAAGCTGAAATTTTACCATCTATGCAGTTGATTTTGCGGCCTTGTAACCTTCTATTCACATTCGGCAGGTAGCCTGTTAGAGGTGAACGCAAACGTGCCAGAGATACATATCTCCCAAGCGCAGTTTCAGTCGGAGCAGGGGCCTCAGGAAACGGGATCGGCCGCGGCGGCGGAACGGATCTCCGAGGTCCGCAGATTCCTGCTATCCCGGGGGAACTCCGCGATTGCGGATCGCGGCTTCTATTACCTGATTCTGCTCTGTGCGCTGAGCATCTTTTTTATCGTTGCGCTGATTGTGTGGCAACTGGTGCAGCGCTCACAGCTCAGCTGGCACGCCTTCGGACTCAAGTTCTTCTACCAGTCATTTGTCGACCCGGATACGCACCTGCCGATGTTCTGGGATCCGGTGAACGCGCGGTTCAGCGCGCTGCCGTTTGTGTATGGCACGCTGGTGTCGTCGTTTCTGGCGCTGCTGATGGCGGTGCCGCTGGCCGTTGGCGTGGCGGTCTTCCTCACCGAGATGTGCCCCAAGTGGCTGCGCGGACCGCTGGCATTTTTAACGGAGCTGCTGGCGGCGATTCCCAGCGTGATCTACGGTTTGTGGGCGGTGTTTGTGCTGGTGCCGCTGATGCGCGACCACGTGAATCCGCTGCTGGTGCAGTCGCTGGGGTGGACTGGGCTGTTTGACGATCAGAATCCGACAGGATTGGGCTTTCTGGCTGCGGGAGTGATTCTGGCCATCATGATTCTGCCCATTATCTCCTCGCTGACCCGCGAGGTGATGTCGGCGGTGCCGCACTCGCAGCGCGAAGCGGTGCTGGCGCTAGGCGCCACCCGCTGGGAGATGATCCGCATGGGCGTGCTGCGTAATGCCCGGGTGGGCATTGTCGGCGGCATCATCCTGGGATTGGGCCGGGCGCTGGGCGAGACCATGGCGGTGACGATGGTGATTGGCAACACGCCGGAGATACACAAATCACTGTTGTCGAATGGAAGCTCGATGTCCGCGGTGATCGCAAACGAGTTCACTGAGGCCGTGGGCGACATGCACCTGAGCGCGCTGATCGAGATTGGCCTTGCGCTGTTCATTGTGACGATTATCGTGAATGCGCTGGCGCAGTTGCTGGTGTGGGCGGTGACGCGCGGCGCGCCTTCGCAGGCACGGTGAGACGCAGGGGACAGGGAAACGAGTAGAGGTGGACTCGCCGGAGGGGCGGGAGAGGATCGAGTGGCGACCGAATACAAACTCAAGTGGAAGCTGCGGACGCTGACCGACAATGCGGTGACGGCGCTGGCGATTCTGGCGACCCTTCTGGTGGTGACGCCGCTGCTGTGGATCTTTGGCTATCTGATCTATCGCGGCGCCAGCTCGCTGAATCTCGCATTTTTCACCCAGATTCCCAAGCCGGTGGGCGAGACGGGCGGCGGCATGGCCAACGCCATCCTGGGATCGGGCATCATTCTGCTGCTGGCCAGCTCGATTGGCGTACCGATCGGCATTGGCGGTGGCATCTTTCTGGCGGAGTTTGGGCGGGGGACGAAGCTGGCCAATGCCGTGCGCTTCACTGCGGACGTGCTGAATGGCGTGCCGTCGATTGTGATGGGCCTGGCCGCGTATTCGCTGGTGGTGATTCCGCAGGGGCATTTTTCGGCATTTGCCGGCGGCGTGGCGCTGGGGATCATGATGATTCCCACGGTGTGCCGCACCACGGAAGAGATGCTGCTGATGGTGCCGCATGCGGTGCGCGAGGCGGCGCTGGGCCTGGGCGTGCCCAACTGGCGCTCCGTGCTATCGATTACGGTGAAGACGGCTTCGCCGGGGATTATCACGGGTTGCATGCTGGCCTTTGCGCGCGTGGCAGGCGAGACGGCGCCGCTGCTGTTTACCGCGCTGGGCAACCAGTTCTGGAGCGCCAGCCTGAATCAGCCGATTGCGGCGCTGCCGTTGCAGATTTACGTGTACGCGTTGTCTCCCTACGATGACTGGCACAGACTGGCGTGGGGCGGAGCGCTGGTGCTGATTGCCTTGATTGTGCTAGCGGTTTCGCTGGTGCGCTGGGTGACCAGCCGCGGTGTTCTGAAGGGCACAAGCTAGAGGCGCGGCTGCCGCTGAGTTTTCTGACCGTTTTATGGCTTGAGTGTTGCGGGTTTGAAGGTAGCGAAGAAGGAGAAGTGCTTACGTGGGTGTCGGCATTGAAGTGGCGAACCTGAATGCGTGGTATGGGAGCAACCACACGCTGCAGGACATCAACCTGAATATCCCGGCCAACCATGCAACGGCGTTGATCGGGCCTTCGGGGTGCGGCAAGAGCACCTTTGTGCGCTGCCTGAACCGCATGCATGAGACCAATCCCATTGCGCGCGTAACCGGCACGGTGCGGATCGGCGACGTGGACATCTACAGCGATGCCAAGCCGGTGCAGATTCGCCGGCGCATCGGCATGGTCTTTCAGCGGCCCAATCCGTTTCCCACGATGTCTATCTACGACAACGTGGCGGCGGGTCTGAAGCTGAATGGCTATACCAACAAGCGTGCCCTGGATGAGATTGTCGAGAAGTCGCTGAAGAACTCGGCGCTGTGGGACGAGGTGAAGGACGACCTGAAGAAGAAGTCGGGCGCCAGCCTCTCCGGCGGTCAGCAGCAGCGCTTGTGCATTGCCCGCGCGCTGGCGGTGGACCCCGAGGTGCTGCTGATGGACGAACCGGCCTCGGCGCTGGACCCGGTTTCCACCTCGAAGATTGAGGATCTGATCTTCCAGCTCAAATCGCAATACACCATCGTGATTGTGACGCATAATATGCAGCAGGCAGCCCGCGTGGCCGAGAAGACAGGGTTCTTCCTCAACGGGCGGATGGTGGAGTTCGATTCGACGCACAAGATCTTTACCAATCCCAGCGACAAGCGCACAGAAGACTACATCACAGGCAGGTTCGGATGACACGCATTCGTTTTCAGCAAAGCCTGGAAGACCTGAAGGAGAACCTGCTGGTGATGGCGGGCCTGGCCGAACAGGCCATCCAGCGGGCGATTGAAGCCTACCGGGTGCGCGATCTCTCCATTTGCGACCTGGTGAGCCGCAGCGAGATTGCCATCAACCGGCTGGAGCGGGACATTGACCAGGCGGCGCTGGACCTGCTGGCGATGGAGCAGCCGATGGCCATCGACCTGCGCTTCATCCTGAGCGTGATCAAGATCAACGCCGACCTGGAGCGCGTGGGCGATGCGGCCAAGAGCATCAGCGACCGTGTGCGCAACATGGAACAGATGGCCGCGGTGGAGCTGCCGGTGGATATTCCCAGGATGGCGTCACTGGCTGCGGACATGGTACGCAAGAGCCTGCAGGCCTTCATCGAGGGCGATCCAGAACTGGCGCATACCGTACTGACCATGGATGATGCCGTGGACGCGATGAACCGCGCCGCGTATAAGGCGCTGACCAAGGTGATGGAAGATCAGAGTCACGTGGCTCCGCAGGCCCTGAATGCATTGATGATCTGCCGCAGCCTGGAACGCGTGGCCGACCATGCCACGAATATTGCCGAGGACGTGATCTTCTGGGTGCAGGGCGCGGATGTGCGGCACAGCAAGAGCATGGCTGAGGCCGCGAAGGATTCGCAGGGAACCAGGCGCGAGTAACGCGGCATTATTGACGATCTGTTGAGGCACCGGGCTGAGGCCCGGTGCTATTTTGTTATGGGTGTAAATTTGGCGTGTTTCAAGGTGGCTGACGATGTTGAAGAGACTTGTTACGCTTGCGGCATTGTTGCTGAGTGCGGGCCTTCTGTCTGCCCAGCGGATCAATCTTCCTTCCAGCAAAGAGTTGATTGAGCCGGTGCCGGGACACCCGCAGCGGCTGAATAGCCTGCCGGTTTCGATGGCGGTGTCGCCCGATGGACGCTACGTAGTGACGGTGAATGCGGGCTATGGAACCTTCGAGTCCAACTACGACCAGTCGCTCGCCGTGCTGGATACGCAGACGCTCAAGGTGGAAGATTTTCCAGACAAGCGGACCGAGGCGCGGGCTTCCAAGCAGACGCTCTATTCGGGGCTAGCCTTCAGCGGCGAAGGCCAACATCTCTACGCCAGCATGGGATCGTTGGCAGACCCGGAAGGTCACGTCTCCGGCGATACCGGCAGCGGAATTATTGTGTACGGATTTGCCGCCGGCAAGATCACGCCGGAGCGGTTTATCCATCTGCCGCTGGTGCAGCTTGCTCCGGGGCATCACTCGAACTTGCTGACGGGAGCAGCAGGCAGCCAGGCGGTGCCGTTTCCGGCTGCGATCACGACAGTAGAGACAGCGAGCGGAGAGAGGCTGCTGGTCGCGGGCAACTGGTCAGACGATGTGTGGCTCATCGATCCCGCAAGCGGGAAGATCGAGAGGCGTTTCGATCTGGCGGAGAGCAACACTGTGCCCTCGACGTATCCGATCTCCCTGATTGTGTCGCGGGACGGCAAGCGGGCCTTTGTGGCGCTATGGAATGCCTCAGAGATCGCCGAACTCGATCTGGTGAAGGGGACCGTGGAGGGCAAGCTTGCGCTGCTGAAGCCGCGGAGCGACGTGGCCCCCGGTACGCATCCCTGCGCCTTTCAGTTTTCGCCGGACGAGAAGACGCTGTACGTGGCGCTATCGAATCGCGATGCCGTAGCCGCGGTGAATGTGAGCGGCACACAGCTTGCGGTGAAGGGCTACTTTGATACGCGGCTGCCCGGACAGAGCTACTTTGGCGCGGAGCCGGTGGCGCTGGCCATGAATGCGAGCGGCAGCAGACTGTATGTGGCCAACCTGGGCAGCGACGCGGTGGCCGTGATGGACACCCGCAAACTGACGGCGCATGCGGAGAAGCAGGGCATGGTGGAGCCGATCGGATTTATCCCCACCGAGTGGATGCCGATCTCGATGGCGTCCATCGCCTCGAAGACGGGCGGCATGCTCTACGTAGCGACAGACAAGGGCAAGGGCACGGGGCCGAACAACTTTGCCCAGCGCGTGGTGCAGGCCGAAACCCATGCACGGCGCGGGGCCACAACCTATATCGGCACGCTGCTCTATGGGTCACTGGCGGTGATCTCCGAGCAGCAGATTGCAACGCATCTGACGGAGTGGACCGCCTCCGTGCTGGACTCAAATCGGATGAAGGCCGGGCAGGCGAAGATTCGGTTTGCCGATGGCCGGTCGGACCCGATCAGGCACGTGATTTACATCATCAAGGAAAATCGCACGTACGATCAGATCCTCGGCGATCTGCAGAAGGATGGAAAGCCGGTTGGTAATGGCGATCCGGACCTGAGCATGTACGGGGCTGCGATTACACCGAACGAGCACCGGCTGGCGCTGCAGTTTGGCGTGCTGGACAACTTCTTTGACTCCGGCGAGGTGTCGGGCGATGGGCACGTGTGGTCCAACGCCGCCATTGGCACGGACTACCTGGAGAAGACCTGGCAGCAGAACTATCGCGGCGGTCAGCGGACCTATGACTACGAAGGCGTGGTGGCAGAGGGCTATCCGCTGCTGCAGAAGATTCCCGATGTGAATGAGCCGGCGAGCGGCTATCTGTGGGGCGATCTGGCGCGGCACGGCAAGAGCTACTACCACTTTGGCGAGTTCATCGCTTCCACTTTCTGCGGGGCGAAGGCGACTTCGAATCCGCAACTGGGGCCAATGCTCGAAGGGCCGCAGTGCGCGCGCAAGGCGATTGAGCCGGGTCAGCCGATTCCCGCGGACTGGGGCGGCGGCGTGAACAAGTGGCCATGGGCGATTCCGCTGCTGGCCGGGAACACGCCAACCAAGCCGGAACTGGTGGGGCACTTTGCAGCCGAGTCGCCGGACTTTAACCTGATGATCCCGGACCAGATTCGCATCAACGTGATCGAGCGGCATTTGAAGCAGTGGATCGCGGACAAGAACAACGGCAATGATACGATGCCGGCGTTCATCACGGTTCGACTGGGCAACGATCATACGGCGGGGACGCGGCCGGGCGGGCCAACGCCGCAGGCCTCGGTTGCGGACAACGATCTGGCGCTGGGCAGGCTGGTGGACGATATCTCGCACTCGCCCTTCTGGAGCGACACGGCAATCTGTGTTTTGGAGGACGACGCACAGAACGGTGGCGACCACGTGGATGCGCATCGCAGCATCGCGCTGGTGATCAGCAAGTATGCGCCGCACGGGAAAGATGGGATGCCGTTTGTGGACAGCCACTTCTATTCCACGGTGAGCATGGTCCGGACGATGGAGGAACTGCTGGGGCTGCCGCCGATGAACAACAACGACGCATTCTCCTCGGTCATCGCATCGCTGTTCACTGGGCCGGGAGACCAGCCGGCGTACGACGCGGACACTATGAACCGCGAGAATGGGCTGATTTATACGGCGAACCAGGCAACGGCGGTGGGCGCGAAGGAGAGCATGAAGATGGACTTCACGCATGAGGACCGTGCCGACGCGCGCAAGCTGAACGTGATTCTGTGGAAGCAGGCGATGGGGAACAAGCCGGTGCCGGCGATGCTCCTGGCCAAGCCGAAGCCGGCGCACAAGAACGATGACGACGACTAGAACGGTGCGTCAATGCATGTGGGATAGTTCAATAGATAGATGATGTCAATGTGTGAGTCAGGGTGCTAAGATGGCAGGCGAATCGCGTGAAGTTTGCCTAGAGGAGCCTGCCATGCGTAAGTCTGCTGCAAAGCTGGGAGTGCCAGCCGCTGCCTGCCTGTTTTATGCCTTTGTCCTGTGCCTGTTTTCAGGGAATGCACTGCATGCACAGAAGCCGCTGAAGCTGACGGTTCATTGGGACAAGGTGACGGAAGTTTCAAAGACCACGCCGACGCTGCAGGTGGTGGTGAATGCGCCTTTGCGTCCGGGGCAAGCGCTGGGCGCGGCCGCGTACAAGGCGCTCAAACAACTAGGCGCGGACGATGTGCGCTATGTGCCGTGGAAGCCCTATCCGCGGCTGGTGGTGGCTGAACTGGAGCCGCCGACGCCGCAGAAGACCTCGTGGGACTTCAGCCTGATTGATCCGATGACAAAGGAGTTCTTTGCCGCGACGGAGGGACATCCGACGGTGATGAACTTTTCGACGATTCCGGCATGGCTATTCAAGACAGACAAGCCGGTGACCTATCCCGCCGATCCCAACCAGGTCGACTGGCACTACACGCAGGGCACAGATCTGCGCGACCCCAGCGGCAAAGAACTGGGCGACTACTTTGCGCGGCTGGTGAGCTGGTATGTGGATGGCGGTTTTACCGATGAGAATGGCGCGCGGCACGAGTCCGGCTATCACTACAAGATTCCCATCTGGGAAGTGCTCAACGAGGTGGACTTTGAGCACAACATGACGCCGCAGGTGTATACCGAGCGCTATGACGCGATTGTGAGCGCGATTCAGAAGGTGTCGCCTGAGACAAAGTACATGGGACTTGCCGTGGCGAAGCCGGGCCTGAATCCAGAGTGGTTTGAGTATTTTCTGAATCATGCCAACCACAAGCCAGGCATCCCGCTGGACTACATCTCCTATCACTTTTATGCCAACACAACGCCGGACGAGGGCGTGGACAACTGGCAGTACACGTTCTTCGATCAGGCGGACGGTTTTCTGAATACAGTGCGCTACGCCGAGGCGATCCGCAAGCGGCTCTCGCCTGAAACCAAGGTGGATCTGAATGAGTTGGGCGTGATTCTGCCAACCGATAACCGGGCTGGCGACGATATTCCGCCGCCCCATGCGTACTGGAACCTGTGCGGGTCGCTGTACGCGTATCTCTACATCGAGCTGTCGCGCCTGCAGATTGATATTGCGGGCATGTCGCAACTGGTGGGGTATCCGACGCAGTATCCCAGTGTGAGCATGATGGACTGGACGCAGAACAAGCCCAACGCGCGCTACTGGACACTGAAGCTGATCAAGGATGCGCTTCACCCCGGCGACAAGATGGTGGAGACGGAGATCATGTCGCGCGATGTGGCGGCACAGGCCTTTGAGACGCCGATGGGGCGGAAACTGTTGCTGGCCAACAAGCGCGATCGCACCATCGATGTGCAGCTGGCGGATGCAGACAAGGCTGCCGCGCTGGTGGTGGACGAGACAACCGGCGACGAACCGGCGCGAAGAGTGACTCCCGCAAATGGCAAGATTACCCTGGGACCGTTTGCGGTTGCCGTGGTGAGCTGGTAAGCGAGAATGAATCCGATGAACAGCGAACGTGCGTTGCGAGTGGGCCTGTGCGGGATTGGCCTGGAGGCTTACTGGAGCCAGTTTGCAGGACTGGAAGAACGGTTGAAGGGATACGTTGGGCGCGTGGCCGAGCGGCTGTCTCGTCCCGGCGTAGCCGTGGTGAACCTGGGGCTCATCGATACACCGCAGCGCTCGCGCGAGGCCGGGCACGCGTGCCGCAGGGAAGATGTCGATGTCCTCTTCCTGTATGTAACCACCTATGCGTTGTCGAATACGGTGCTGCCGCTGGTGCAGCGCGCCGGTGTGCCGGTGATCGTGCTGAACCTGCAGCCGGAGGCGGCAATGGACTACGCCGCCTTCAACAAGCTGACGGATCGTACGGCGATGACCGGGGATTGGCTGGCGTATTGCTCGGCGTGTCCGGTGCCGGAGATTGCCAATGTGCTGATGCGCGCGGGGATTCCGTTTCATCAAGTGACGGGCGTGCTGGATGATGAAGCGACCTGGCGCGAGATGGAGGCGTAGCTGGCAGCAGCGCAGGTGCGCGCGGCGATGGCGGCCACGCGGCTGGGGCTGATGGGCCACTATTACAGCGGCATGCTCGACATCATGACCGACGTGACGCAGGTTTCCATTGCGTTTGGCACGCATGCAGAGATTCTGGAGGTGGACGAGCTGAGCGCGCTTTGCGCCGCGGTGAGCGCGGAGGAGGTTGCGCGGCGCGTAGCCGAGTTCAACGATGCGTTTGACGTGCAGCAGGACTGCCCGGAAGATGAGTTGCGGCGGGCAGCGCGGACCTCGGTTGCGCTGGACGCCTTTACGGCGCGGCACGATCTGCAGGCGATGGCTTACTACTACAAGGGCTCAGGCAATGCGGCGAATGAGGACACGATGAGCTCGATCATCCTGGGCACCTCGCTGCTGACAGCGCGGCATATCCCGGTGGCCGGCGAGTACGAGGTAAAGAACGCGATGGCGATGAAGATGATGGATGTGCTGGGCGCAGGCGGCTCGTTCACCGAGTACTACGCGATGGACCTGAAGGATGACCTGGTGCTGATGGGGCACGATGGGCCGGGACACATTGCGATTGCCGAAGGCAAGACCAAAGTGCGCCCGCTGAAGGTGTATCACGGCAAGGTGGGACGCGGCCTCTCCGTGGAGATGAGCGTGAAGTATGGGCCGGTGACGCTGCTCTCCGTGGTGGAGGATGCGGAGCGGCGTTTCAAACTGGTGGCGGCGGAAGGGGAGTGCGTCGCAGGGCCGATCCTGGAGATTGGAAACACCAACAGCCGGTACAGGTTTTCACTGGGAGCGCGCGGATTTGTGGAGGCGTGGAATGCGCAGGGCCCCGCGCATCACTGCGCCGTGGGCGTGGGTCATGTGGCGGAGACGCTGAAGAAGACCGCAGCGCTGATGGGGCTGGGCTATTGCCGGGTATGCTGAGAGCGGAAATGAAATTTTGATCGCGCAGCAAATAAAAAATCCCGAGACTCAGCACAGAGTCTCGGGATTCTTCTGTATGGGGCTTAGACGGTTGCGTGATGCGCTTCCGCGGTCTCCGCCTCTTTTGAGGCCAGATACTTGTCCACGGCCTCGGCGGCCTTGCGGCCCTCGCTGATGGCCCAGACGACCAGCGACTGGCCACGGCGCATATCGCCCGCGGCGAAGACGCCTTCGACCGAGGTCATGAAGTCCCGGGTCACCACGTTGCCGCGCTGATCCAGATCGAGGCCGAGCTGCTCGATCATGCCGTTCCGCACCGGACCGAGGAAGCCCATCGCCAGCAGAACCAGATCGACATCGAGGTTGAACTCTCCGCCCTCAACCGGCTCGAACTTGGGCGGGGGACCCACGCGGGTGGCGCGCAGCTGCTTGACGTTGCCGTTCTCGTCGCCGACAAACTCGATGCTGTTGATGCTCCAGTCGCGGACGAAGTTGGGGCCGAGGACAGTGCCTTCCTCGTGCGAGCTTTCCGTTCGCAGTTGCAGCGGCCACAGAGGCCACGGCGTGGAAGCCGCGCGCTGCTCGGGAGGCTTGGGCATGATCTCGAACTGATGCACGCTCTTGGCGCCCTGACGAAGGCTGGTGCCCAGGCAGTCCGCGCCGGTGTCGCCGCCGCCGATGATGACGACGCGCTTGCCGGTGGCGAGGATTGGCGCAGGAGCGCCCATGGATTGCAGCAGCTTCTCTTCCGTGTCGCCCTCGTTGCGGCGATTCTGCTGGGGCAGGAACTCCATGGCGAAGTGGATGCCCTTGAGCTCGCGGCCGGGGATGTTGAGGTTGCGGGGCTGCTCGGAGCCGCCGCAGAGCAGGATGGCGTCGTACTCTTCGCGGAGCGACTCAACGGAGACGTTGACGCCGACGTGTGCGTTGGTGATGAAGCGGATGCCCTCGTCCTTCATCTGCTGGATGCGGCGATCGATGACGTGCTTTTCCAGCTTGAAGTTGGGAATGCCGTAACGGAGCAGGCCACCGATGCGGTCGTTCTTCTCGTAGACGGTGACGGAGTGGCCGGCGCGGCGCAACTGCTGCGCGGCAGCCAGGCCGGAGGGACCGCTGCCGATGACGGCAACCAGCTTGCCGGTTGCGTTCTCCGGCGGCTCGGGATGAGTCCAGCCCTCTTCCCAGGCGCGCTCTACGATGGAGCGCTCAATCAACTTGATGGAGACAGGCGGCTGATTGATGCCGAGCACGCAGGCGGCCTCGCAGGGGGCAGGGCAGATGCGGCCGGTGAACTCGGGGAAGTTGTTGGTGGCGTGCAGGCGGCGGATCGCAGCCTCCCAGCGGCCGTTGTACACAAGGTCATTCCAGTCGGGAATGATGTTGTTCACCGGGCAGCCGTTGTGGCAGAAGGGCACGCCGCAGTCCATGCAGCGTGCGCCCTGCTCGCGCTGCTTTTCTTCCGGGAACGGCTCGTAGATCTCCTGCCAGTCGTGGAGGCGATCCTCGGGATCGCGGCGTGTGGGCTGCTCGCGTTTGATTTCGAGAAATCCTGTGACCTTACCCATGCTGCACCTCAGTAGCCGCCACCAGAGGCGACGTGTTTGCGGAAGATACGTAGACTTCCTTGGCACGAGCGACGCCGAGGACGCGCTTGTATTCGTGCGGGAAGACCTTGATGAACTTGGACTGCGCCTCGTTCCAGTGCTCCAGCACCCAGGCGGCGCGCGGGCTACCGGTCAAGTCGCGATGACGCTCCAGCAGCGTGCGGACGCGGGCGATGTCAGCCTCTTCCGCCAGCGGTTCCAGATCGACGCCAGCGGTGTTGCAGCGTCGCGTGGAGAAGTCGCCTTGATCGTCATAGACAAAGGCGATGCCACCGCTCATGCCGGCGGCGAAGTTGCGGCCGGTGGAGCCGAGGACGAGAACCAGACCGTTGGTCATGTACTCGCAGCCGTGGTCGCCCACGCCCTCAACCACGGCGGTAGAGCCGGAGTTGCGGACGGCGAAGCGCTCGCCAGCGATGCCGTTGAGGAAGACTTCGCCGCTGGTGGCGCCATACAGCACCACGTTGCCGACGAGGATGCTCTCTTCAGGCAGGAAGCTGGAAGTCTTGGGCGGGTAGGCGATGATGCGGCCGCCGGAGAGACCCTTGCCCAGGTAGTCGTTGGCGTCGCCTTCGAGTTCCATCGTGACGCCGTTGGGAACGAAGGCGCCAAAGCTCTGGCCGGCGGAGCCGTTGAACTTGTAATGGATGGTGCCCTCGGGCAGACCGGCCGCGCCATAGCGGCGGGCGATCTCGCCGCCCAGCATGGCGCCGACGGTGCGGTGCACGTTGCGGATGGCGAAGCTTCCCGAGACCGGCGTGCGCGACTCCAGCGCGGGTTTGGCCTTGGCGATCAGCTGGTGATCGAGCGCCTGGGCCAGGCCGTGATCCTGCGCGATCATGCGGCGACGGGCCACACGTCCGGGCAGAGCCGGCGAGTAGAGGATCGAGGAGAGGTCAATGCCCCTGGCCTTCCAGTGGGCATCGGCCACCGAGGCATCGATCCTGTCGACACGGCCGACCATCTCGTCCACGGTGCGGAAGCCCAGCTTGGCCATGTGCTGGCGCATCTGCTCGGCAATGAAGAAGAAGAAGTTGATGACGTGCTCGGGCTGGCCGGTGAAGCGCTCGCGCAGGACCGGGTCCTGAGTGGCGATGCCTACCGGGCAGGTGTTCAGGTGGCACTTGCGCATCATGATGCAGCCCAGGGCCACCAGCGGCATGGTGGCAAAGCCGAACTCTTCGGCGCCGAGCAGGGCAGCGATGACCACGTCGCGGCCGGTCTGCAGTTTGCCGTCGGTCTGCACGCGGATGCGGCTGCGCAGGTCGTTGAGCAGCAGGACCTGCTGGGTCTCGGCCAGGCCAAGCTCCCAGGGCAGGCCGGCGTGCTTGATGGAGCTGAGCGGCGAAGCGCCGGTTCCACCCGAGTCGCCGGAGATGAGCACCACGTCGGCATGGGCCTTGGAGACGCCCGCGGCGACGGTGCCCACGCCCACCTCGGAGACCAGCTTCACCGCGATGCGGGCCTTGGGGTTGACGTTCTTCAGGTCGTAGATGAGCTGCGCCAGATCCTCGATGGAGTAGATGTCATGGTGCGGCGGAGGCGAGATGAGGCCCACGCCGGGGATGGAGTGGCGCAGACGCGCGATGACATCATCCACCTTGTGGCCGGGCAACTGGCCGCCCTCGCCGGGCTTGGCGCCCTGGGCCATCTTGATCTGCAACTCGTCGGCGTTCACCAGGTAGTGCGCGGTGACGCCAAAGCGGGCGCTGGCCACCTGCTTGACGGCGCTGCGGCGCAGGTCGCCGTTGGGATCGGGCGTAAAGCGCTGCTCGTCTTCGCCACCCTCGCCGGTGTTGGACATGCCGCCGATGCGGTTCATGGCGATGGCCAGAGTCTCGTGGGTCTCCTTGCTGATGGAGCCGAAGCTCATGGCGCCGGTGGTGAATCTCTTGACGATCTCCTTGGCCGGCTCCACCTCATCCAGAGGAATCGGATTGTCAGAGTACTTGAGCTGGAGCAGGCCGCGCAGCGTGCACAGCTGGCGATTCTGCCCGTCGATCAGGTCGGTGTACTCCTGGAAGGTCTGGAAGCTGTTCTGCCGCACGGCATGCTGCACCTTGCTGATGGTGAGCGGATTGAGCAGGTGATACTCGCCGCCGATGCGGTAGTGGTACTGGCCGCCGACTAGCAGTTCGGTCTCCGAGTCGGTGAGAGGCTGGAAGGCGAACTCGTGGCGCATCTGGGCCTCGCGGGCCAGCACGTCCAGGCCAACGCCCTCAATGCGCGAGGCGGTACCGGGGAAGTAGGACTCGACCAGGGACTTGTTGAGTCCCACGGCCTCAAAGACCTGTGCGCCGCGGTAGCTTTGCAGGGTGCTGATGCCCATCTTGGAGAAGGTCTTCAGCAGGCCCTTGTTGACGGCCTTGATGAAGTTCTTCTCGGCATACTCGGCGCTGACATCGTCCGGCAGCAGGCCGCGACGCTTCAGGTCGTGCAGCGTCTCGATGGCCAGATACGGATTGATGGCGCTGGCGCCGTAACCGATGAGGAGGGCGAAGTGCATCACTTCGCGGGGTTCGCCGCTCTCGATGATAAGGGCCACCTGGGTGCGGGTCTTGTCGCGCACCAGGCGGTTGTGCACCGCGGCCATGGCCAGCAGGCTGGGGATCGGGGCATAGGTGGAGTCCACGCCGCGATCCGAGAGGATGAGCAGCGTGTAGCCGGAGGTGACGGCATGCGCGGCGCGCTTGGCCAGTTCGTCCAGGGCGCGCTTCAGGCCCTTTTCGCCGTCCTCGGCACGGAAGAGCGTGGGCAGCGTGGTGGCCAGCAGGTCACCGGAGGAGACGCGGCGCAGCTTCTCCAGATCGCGATTGCTCAGGATCGGATGGGGGAGCTTGAGGGTATGGCAGTTGGCCGGCGTCTCATTGAGAATGTTGCGCTCAGTGCCGATGTAGCTGATGAGCGACATGACCAGCTCTTCGCGGATAGGGTCAATCGGCGGATTGGTGACCTGGGCGAAGAGCTGCTTGAAGTAATTGAAGAGTAGCTGCGGACGATCGGAGAGGCAGGCCAGCGGCGTGTCCGTGCCCATGGAGCCGATCGGCTCGGCGCCGCCTGCTCCCATGGGAGCCAGCAGCATGCGCAGATCCTCTTCGCTGTATCCCTGCGCGCGCTGACGGCGCAGCAGCGTCTCCGGGTTGGAGGCGATGAGGCGGGAGGGCTCGGGCAGCATGTCCATGGTGACCTGCTGCTGCTTGAGCCACTCGCCGTAGGGCTGGCGGGAGGCAAGCTGCTTCTTGATCTCTGCGTCGGAGATGATGCGCTGCTGGACGGTGTCCACGAGGAACATGCGGCCCGGTTGCAGGCGGCCCTTCTTGCGGATGTCCTCCGCGGGCACTTCGATCACGCCGGCCTCGGAGGCGAGCACGACCATATCGTCCTTGGTGACGATGTAGCGGCCGGGACGCAGGCCGTTGCGGTCCAGGGTGGCGCCGATGACCTTGCCATCGGTGAAGGCGATGGCGGCAGGGCCATCCCACGGCTCCATCAGGGAGGCGTGGTACTCGTAGAAGGCGCGCTTGTCCTCATCCATGTCCGGATTGCCGGACCAGGCCTCGGGGACGAGCATGGCCATCACGTGGGGCAGGGAACGGCCGGAGAGAAAGAGGAACTCAGCGGCGTTGTCGAGCGAGGCGGAGTCCGATCCGCCGGGGACGACGATGGGATAGAGTTCCTTGATCTTGTCGCCGAAGTTAGGGCTGGCAAAGACCGACTGGCGCGCGTTCATCCAGCTCACGTTGCCGCGCACGGTGTTGATTTCGCCATTGTGAGCGATGTAGCGGTAAGGGTGAGCCAGTTTCCAACTGGGGAAGGTATTGGTGGAGAAGCGCTGGTGGATGAGACACAGCGCGCTGGTGACCTGCGGATTGGCCAGTTCGATATAGAACTTCTCAATCTGCGGAGCCAGCATCAGGCCCTTATAGATGATGGTGCGGCAGGAGAAGGAGGGGACGTAGAACATCTCCTTCTCTTCAATCTCAGAGCCTGCGATCTCATTCTCGGTGCGGCGGCGGACGATGTAGAGCGTGCGCTCGAAGGTCTCTTCATCCATGCCCTCGGGACGAGCGACGAAGAGCTGCTCGATGTAAGGCTGGGTGGCGCGCGCTTCGCGGCCGATGGCGTCGCCGTTCACCGGCGTGTCGCGCCAGCCGAGCACCTTGATGCCCTCAGACTCGGCGATGCGCTCGAAGATGCCCTCGCACTGGAGGCGGTCCTGCTTGTCCACGGGCAGGAAGCACATGGCTACGCCGTAGAGGCCGGGCTCGGGCAGCTTGATGCCCAGCTCGGTGCATTCGCGGACGAAGAAGTCGTGAGGAATCTGAATAAGGATGCCGGCGCCGTCGCCGGTCTCCGGATCGCAGCCGGCGGCACCGCGGTGAGTGAGGTTGATCAGCACCTCAAGCCCTTTGCGGATAATCTCGTGGCTTTTTTCGCCGCGGATATTGGCGACCAATCCCATGCCACAAGCATCGTGTTCATTCTGCGGATGATAGAGCCCTTGTGGCTGAGGAATGCGGAGACGACTGTTCGATGTTTCCATGGCACCCTTTTCGAGGAGCGTTTTTGCAGTACAGGAGCACAGTCCGGTGGGGGTACACAACCGCGACGCGAATCCAACTGGGAAATCGCCTACGTTCAGAACAAGGAGTTTTGCCTGAGCAGGTCCGGCCGCGTCCGAGACTATGCTGAATCTTTACTATAACGAAAAAAACTGTCCGCCGCAGCATATTCGTCCCGCGCACCGGGGCAGGGGCTGGCATCCGGCTGTTTTTGTGTCATATAGCGGTGGGATTGGGGGCGGGCGCGCGGCGGCAAGCGGCTGGAGGAGCGGCCGCTATTCAACTGGCTTTTTCCTGGCCCCGGCAGCGCTCCTAAAGCATCCCTCTGACACGTCGCCTTCTTCTAAGGACGCATTGCCAGGGAGTGAGCGGGAGTTTTCCGCAAAGCTGTGCGAGCGTGTCTCTATCAAGGGGTATTGCCTACGGGCGCGATCAGCCAGCCGGTGCGTGGAGCGCGGCCAGCCCGGTGTTATACTTATGGACTAGGCGCGTGTCCGCGCCGGTATCCTTCATTACGTCTGAGGTCCTCATGTCAGGCCACTCCAAATGGGCCACAATTAAGCACAAGAAGGGCGCGCTGGACGCGAAGCGCGGCAAGATCTTCACTCGTCTGATCAAGGAAATCACCATTGCAGCGCGCGCTGGCGGTGATCCGGACGGTAATCCTCGCCTGCGCACGGCGATTCTGGCTGCCAAGGCCGAGAATATGCCGGCGGACAATATCAAGCGCGCCATTCAGCGCGGCACCGGCGAGATTGAAGGCGTCACTTACGAAGAAATCTCGTTTGAAGGCTATGGGCCGGGCGGCGTGGCCATCATTGTGGAAGTGACGACGGACAACCGCAACCGTGCGGTCAGCGAGATCCGTCACACGTTCTCAAAGAACGGCGGCAACCTGGGCGAGTCAGGCTCGGTGCGGTTCATGTTCTCCAAGAAGGGCATCATTGCCGTGGAGAAGTCTGCTGCCTCGGAAGAGCAATTGATGAACATCGTGCTGGAGCACGGCGGCGAGGACCTGAACGACGAGGGGGATACCTGGGAGATCCTCACCGACCCCTCGGCTTACGAGGCATTGTCTGAAGCTGTGAAGGCCGCGGGCATCCCGACCGTGATGAGCGAAGTCACCATGATCGCCTCCACCTACACCAAGCTGGAAGGCAGCACAGCCAACCAGATGGTGCGCCTGCTGGAGACGCTGGAAGACCTGGACGACGTGCAGAATGTCTACTCCAACTTCGACATGGATGCCGAGCAGGTGGAGTCGGCCGCAGGCTGAACCAGGCAGGGAATGAGCGTAAGAGAAAGACCGCCGGTTGCGGCGGTCTTTTTTTGACAAGCGCAATGAAACAAACGGAGAAGGTGAAAACATTGAAGCGCTGCTTGAAGTTTTTGTTCTGCGTGTCTTTGTCCTGTGCATTTGCGGCTTCTGCCCAGACGGCGAATCCGGGCGCTGCCAAGGTTGAGGATGCAGCGACGAATCCGGTGGCTCACGTGCGGGATGCGATGAGCTGGGAGTTTGGTCCGTTTGTGAACTGGGGTATGGGCGTGGGGAATCGCTCAGACTTCAAGTTTCTGTGGGCCGGCTTTCAGGTGGGCAAGCCGCTGACGCCGGTGATTCCACTGGGCAAGCTCAGCGGGCAGTTTGAACTAGGCGGGAACATCATGCCCCTGTGGCAGGCCTATACGCCTTCGCCGCATGAGCAGACCTTCAGCTATCAGGGGCAAACGTACGTGGCTCCTGTCGGCGGCGGAACGTTCTACGGCGTGGCCATGACGCCGGTGATTCTGCGCTGGAACTTCCTGACCCATTCGCGGCGGATTCAGCCCTGGTTTCAGGGCGCGGGTGGGCTGATCTACACGACGCATAAGTTTCCCCCAGCGCAACTGGTGCCACACGGCACGCCGGGCGGTACGTCGGTCTTCAACTTTGCGCCGCAAGGCGGCGTTGGCCTGCACTACTTTGTAAAGCCGAATCGTTCGATTGATCTGGGCGTGAATGCCGTGCACATCTCCTCCGCCTCGCTGGGCGACAAGAATCCGGGCGTAAATGCGAGTGTGCAGATCCAGGTAGGTTACACATTCTGGAAGTAAGAGCCATGCAAGAGCCAGTTGTGGAGTGCGTCCCGAACTTCTCAGAAGGCAGAGACACCCGGCGGGTCAAGGCGATTGTTGCCGCGATGCGCGTGGAGGGGGTGCGGCTGCTGGACTGGTCCATGGACGCGGACCACAATCGTTCTGTGGTCACGGTTGCCGGGCCCCCGGCGGCGGTGGTGGAATCTGCGGTGCGCGGTGTGGGCAAGGCGGCTGAACTCATCGATCTGACCCGCCAGGAAGGCGTCCATCCGCGCATCGGCGCAGCGGACGTGATTCCATTTGTGCCGGTGCGCGGGATCAAGCTGGAGCAGTGCGCGCTGCTGGCGCGGCAGGCCGGTTTGGAGATCTGGCGGCGTTACAGCGTCCCCGTCTATTTCTATGAGGCTGCCGCGGCACGGCCAGACCGAGCAAATCTTGAGGATGTGCGACGCGGCCAGTTCGAGGGGCTGCGCGAGGCTGTATCCAAGGACCCATCGCGGCGTCCGGATCTGGGCGGGCCGGGCCTGCATCCCACGGCCGGCGCCAGCGCCGTGGGCGCGCGTAAGTTCCTGGTGGCCTACAACATCTATCTTGACTCGGCGGATGTGGCCGTGGCCCGGGCGATCGCGCGCGGGGTGCGCGCATCCTCTGGCGGGCTGAGGGGCGTAAAGGCCATGGGGGTGCTAGTGCATGGGCGGGCGCAGCTCTCCATGAATATCACGGACTTAGAGGCGACGCCGATCTCGAAGGTCTACCGCACCATACAGGCGTTGGCGGTTCGACACAAGGTGAGTTTGGCCGAGGGGGAAGTAATCGGCCTGTTGCCAGAGGCCGCCTGTGAGCGGGATAGCGAGTGGATGCGTCAAATAACTAGGTTTGATCCGCAGGCGAGGATTCTGGAGCGCAGGCTGGAGCATCCATTAGCCTGGCCGGATGAGATGTAAGCGGTTCGAACGGGACAGAGACTGGTAGGATACCAATCGGGTTTGTTGGCTGCCCGACGCCGGAACGGTGAGGACATGGCAGCCGGAGGGAAAGAGACGTTGAAATCGTTTGTGAAGTACACCCTTGTATTGATGCTGGCGGCGCCAGCGTTGGTGAGCGCGGCAGAGTTGGGCACGGATGCGCGCGGAGCCATTCCCCGCGATGTGCAGCAGCTGGTGGTGATCGACTATCGCGCGATGCAGAACTCGCCGACCGCGATGGAGCTGAAGGAGCGCGTGATGCCGCCCGAACTGCGGCAGTTTGACGATGCGCTGCGCAAGTCTGGCCTGAATGACAACAACGATGTGGATTCACTGGCCTTTGCGCTCTTCCGGCCCTCGCCCACGAGCGACAGCCTGGACACGGTGGGCATCGCCCAGGGGCAGTTTCCCATGGATGACATCATGGCGGGCTTCCGCAAGCAGAAGGTGAAGCCGGTGATGGTGCGCACCAACAGCATCTATCCCATGACCAAGGCGGGCATGGTGCTGTGCTTCGTCGATCCTTCCACCATGATCTTCGGCATGAAGTCTGCGGTGACCAAGGCGCTGGATGCGCGCGACGGCATGGTGCCGAGCCTGTTGAACAACAGCACTCTGATCGATGCGATGCACAGTGTGGACTCCGAGCCGCTGTGGAGCGTGCTGGACAGCAAGGGCACGCAGACCATGATGAAGCAACTGATGGGCGAGGCGGGTTCGGTGACCAACTACGACTCCGTAAAGCAGCGCCTGCAGGCGTCCTGGTATTCGATGGACTTTGCGCACGGCGTCAAGCTGGACCTATCGATCTCCACCGGCGACTCTTTTTCCGCGGCAACCATCTCTTCGCTCATGTCCGCGGCCATTACGGTGAAGAAGATGACCAGCACGGATGTGGAGAAACAGGCCCTGAACGATACGCAGGTCACGTCGAGCGGCGGCTTGCTTTCGGTGCGCTATGCTTCTTCTGACGACCAGTTCAGCAGCCTGCTGCAATCGCCACTGTTCAAGAGCGTGGTGCAGTAGCGGCCTGGAGCATCTTTCCGGTGCGGAACAAAAGCCTGCGTAAGCAGCAAAGCGGCAGTTGCTGTTAGCAACTGCCGCTTTACTGCTTCTGGCGTCACACTTCACAAATTGAAGAAGACCGTCTTGAGGCTTACCTAGCGTCTGCGCCGCACGGGCACTTCGAAGCGAAGGCCGCTGCGCACGGTCATGGGCAGGCTGGGATATCCGATGGGAGCCATGTGCTGGTTGCTGAGCAGGTTGTTGGCCTGCACGTAGAGGCTGGCCCAGGAGAGCAGCCGGTAGCTGCCGTCCAGGTCGAGCCGGGCAAAGCCATTGTCCAGGTTGCGGTTGGGCAGCAGCAGACTGTTGCCGCCGTTGGCGTCGGCATACTCCAGATAGGTTGAATCGTCACTGCGGCTTGCAAAGGCAGTGTTGAATACCGCACTCAACCTGCTGGTGGAGTAGGTGACGGTGAAATAGCCAGTGTGCGGCGGCCGACGGAAGGGGCGCGCGCCCACCAACGGCGTATAGGCGCCGATGGGAGTGCCATTGTAGGTGGGCGCATAGCCGCCGACCAGGGCCTCGTTGTCGCTGTCAAAGGAGCGCTGCACCACGGCATCGAGATAGGTGTAGCCGCCGCGCAAAAACAAGTTGTGGCCGATGCCGCTCTGCACGCTGGCTTCGACGCCCTGCGCGCGATACGCCTGGGTATTCACCGTCAGGCCGTAGTCGCCGTTGTAATAACCGAGCGCCTTCAGACTATCGATGAGCGTCTGCTTTTCAGCGGCTGTCAGACCGGGAATCAGGTTCGGCAGCAACTGTGCTCCGACATACTCGATCTCGCGGCCAAACTGATTGTGGAAGTAGCTGGTCTTGAAGACAATGCGGCCGCTCAGGAAACTCTGCTCCACGCCGCCCTCGTAGGTGCGGGTGGTGGGCGCCCCGAGCGGCCCGATGTGAAGCTGTTGCGCGGTGCTCTGATAGCCGTGCGTGGTGAGGAACTGGTAGAGGGAACCGAACTGATCTGTCAGCGCAGGCTCACGCACCGCATCGCCATAGTTGAAGAGAATGCGCGTGCCGCTGAAGACGCCGGCGCGCGGCTTGAGCGCGTAGAACGAGACGCCCGCCCGCGGCGAGGTCTGCGTGCCAAAGAGCGAGTAGTGCTCCAGGCTGCCGCCCAGCATGTAGAAGAAGCGTCCTTTGTAATCTCCGTGAATACTGGCAATGTAGTTGTAGTTCGTGCGTTCGGCGGTTTCGTGAGTTCCATAAGAGGGCACGTTTTCCAGGCCCCGCTCGTCTTCAAAATGGAAGCCGAGCAGTCCGGTCAGGTGCGGGGTAATCGCAAGATCGGCGCTGTAGAGAAGCTGGTCGCGGTTGGAGGCCAACTGGCTGTTGTAGGGGTAGGTCTGTGCATAGTCCAGCACGGCCTGACCAGTGGCCGACGTGCCATTGGCTCCGTGAATGGTGACCACCTGGCCCAGGCTGTCGCCGTAAGCATCATAGGCGCCGCTGCCGCTCTGCTGCCACAGGTAGTACTGCTCACGCTTGCGCGCCAGGCCGTAGAGGACACGCTGATGCAGGCTGGCCGAGGTCTGGTTACTGATCGAAGCGCTGAGGTAGAGATCCTGATCCTTCTGTGTGGCGTCGTCGGCCACGTGGTAGAAGTTCCACGCGTTGGGTACGCCGGTGGCGGAAACACCATAGTGCACTCTGCCGCGTATCTGTGTGGAGCCGCTCGGGGCCCAGCCGACGTTGGCCGCGGAACTGGCAAGATGATAGGCATCCCGGGGCAGGGCATTGCTGGTTTGCAGCCAGCTGAAGGCACCCAGATAATCCAGCTTGCCGCGCGCTCCGGCCAGCTCCGCGTCTTCCCGCGAGGTGTTGAAGTTGCCGCCGTCGCCTTCCAGCATCAGCGAGGGGAAGGGGGTGGTTCCATGCGGCGTGGTCAGGTTCACGACGCCACTGGCGGCATCGGCTCCATACAGGTTCGAGTTGGGTCCGCGATAGATCTCTGCGCTTTGCACCGCAGTGGTGGCGAGCGGCCCGAAATCGAAGCGCCCGCCCAGGTCGCCGATGCTGACGCCATCCATCAGAATCTTGTTGGCGTCGGAGTTGCCGCCGCGGATGAAGAGCGAGGTTTGCGCGCCGCGCTGTCCTTCCTGCACGACGGAGACGCCGGGCATCAGGCGGAGCACGCCGGTCAGATCGACATGCGTTCCCATATCCAGGGCGTGTATGACGTTGGTTGCGGCGCTGGTTTGCGGTTGCGGTGTGGGTGTGCCAGTGGCGGTGACGACGATGGACTCACGCGCCCAGGCTGGCTCCAGCACAACTGTGCGGCTCACATCATCGAGCGGCCCGGCGTAGAAGTCCGGCGTATCCACCTGGCGGAAGTTGGGAGCGGAGACCACGAGAAAGAAGCGCCCCGGCTTACCCGTGGACATGGTGAAGCTGCCATCCGAGGCTGAGAGGGCTGAGGCAATCTGGCGCCCATTGGCGATGAGAATCACACTGGCGCCGGAGACACGCGCTCCGGTTGCGTCAGTCACAAAGCCGTGGATGGAGGCCGCGCGGGTAGGCGGCGCGCTGAGCAGAAGAAGAATTGCGGGAATGCAAAACAGGAAGATGGAAGCTAGTGACCGACGGCACGCAATGCGCAGCCAGATGGCGCGCGACGAAAAAAAGACAGGCATGAAAGCTCCTCCGTTCCCCTCGGAACGCAAGCGGTTGGCAGCGTCAAGGACCGGTCTCCTGACTTGCGCCTGG
>DAIDGZ010000105.1 GCA_027452125.1 Acidobacteriaceae bacterium
GAGCTGTTCTGCCAGCACCAGCCGGGCCAGGCTGTGGGCCATTGTGATCGCACCAAAAGAAAGCAGCATCTGCGCCTGCTTTCGGCCCGCCTCGCTCCATCCATCCGCCGGGCCGATCGCAAACACCAGGTGCTGGGTGCCCCCGTCGCGCTGCCTCCCGATCCAGCCGGCAAAGCTCTCTGAGTCCATCTGTTTCCCCCGGCTATCCAGCAGCACGGCCACCACCGGCGTCCGACCCCGCTGCCGTCCCAGCCACTCCAGCAGCGCTCCCTCATCCCGAAAAGACTCCGTGGCGCAGCGGGCAAACGCCGCGCAGCGTGTCAGATAGCCCTGCACCAAGGCCTCGTAGCCATCTTTGGATACGGCCCGCGCGCCAATGTGCACCAGCGTGATCTGCATGAACAGGAGAATAACCCAGGAACGTCCGTTGCCAGCAAGCGTCCAATAAATGATAGGTAGTATCCATTTTTTGAATACCCGCACAAATTTATTTCATTTTCCATATCTAGTAATTAACTGGTTAGCACAGGTTGATTGCTTAACGTGTTTATTTTCAATGAAAAATTGAAAAGCACAACAAAGTTCCAGAATGGTACGCCTCATGCATACACATCAGCGAGACACTTGTGCCTCCGGGTCTGAACTTCCCTTACGGCAAAAAGTGAGAGTCGGGACGAGGTAATTCCCTATGGATTCCTTATTGACCCGGCTTTAAGTGTGAAAGAACGCTAGACCTGCGGATCACGCTGAAACCTGGCAGGCTTGGATGACTTATCGAAAGACCATAAGGCGTCTGCCGGGAGCGTTTAATCCCCAGTAATTGGAGGATAGAGGATGCGGCTTTTCCGTTTGCACGGTATATCCATTGTGTTGGCCCTTACGCTCGCCTTGGGGTTCACGGTCGCAATGAATCAACCATCCGCCTACAGCCAGGAAACCACGGGCGGTCTGCAGGGCACGGTCAAGGACCCCTCAGGCGCAGTCGTACCCGGCGCCACCGTCACCGTCGCCACACCAACACTGGTGGGTACTAAGCAGATTGTTACGGATAAGGCGGGTTACTACCGCTTCGCCAACCTTCCCCCGGGTGTGTACACCATCACCGTCAAGGCTAACGGATTCGAGACCCTCGTTCGCAAGAACGTAAACCTCGAAGTAGGCCACCTGCCTACCATCGACATGACAGTCAAGTTGGGCTCGGTGAGCTCGGTGGTTCAGGTTACCGAAGAAGGTCCGATGATCGATGAGACCACGACGACCACCCTGACCAACATCCCTAAGGAAGCTCTGCAGAATCTGCCGCACGGAACCTCCTTCCAGTCGGTCATCCAGTTTGCTCCCATGGCGCGCAATGAGCCTCTCGAAGGCAACGCCCGCATGAGCAATGGCTCGGGCAGCACCTCCCCAGGCAACGGAAGCAACGGCGGCAACGTGGGTTACTCCATCGGCGGCGGCGCAGACTCCGAAAATTCCTACCTCGTTGAAGGTCAGGAGACCGCCAACATTATCGGTGGTTACTCCCACACCAACGTCCCCATGGGCTTCATCCAGGAAGTGCAGATGAAGACCTCGGGCGTTCAGGCGGAATACGGCGGCGCCCTCGGTGGCGTGGTCAACGTCATCATGCAAAAGGGCACCAAGGACTGGCATGGCGCGCTTTACACGCTGTTCCAGGACAACGCGATGAACGGATCGCCCAACGCCTATCCGCACTACGATGTGAACTCGTCAGGCACCTCCACCTCATGGGGCGCGCTGGATCCTACCTATCAGAGCTACCAGCCCAAGCGGCCGCATACCAGTGACTTTTGGCCCGGCTTCAACATCGGTGGCCCCCTCGTAGGACTGCTCCCCAAGGTGATTGCCGATCCGGTGAACACCCGCCTGCGCGATCGCATCTTCCTCTTCGCTGGCTTCAGCCCAGAGTTCAACGCCTATGAAGAGACGGTGAACTTCACCGGGGTGGGACCGACGGCTCTCAGCCAGAACACCCACACCTTCTACGGTTACACCCGCCTCGACGCCGAAGTGACGCAAAAGATTCGCGTCTACGCTTCCTATCTTTTTGAGGGCCAGCGTCAGGCCGGCGAAAACCTCGCTTCGGCCGACTCCGTGCAGGGATACACCAACCCCTCCGCCGGTAACTCACCCTCCATCTACGACCACTCCCTCGGCTACACGGCGCCCGACATCACCCTGAACACCGGCGCGGACATGACGCTCTCCAACAGCGTCGTCGCAACCACCCGCTTCGGCTATTACTTCGAGAACTACCACGACTTCGGCTACCCGGGGAGCGGCACGATCACTGACTTCCAGGCAGGCGGCAAGGGCGGCGTGGATACACAGGGCAATCCTCTTCCTGCTACCCTCCAGCAGACCTCGGGCTACTCCAACCTGGCCATCGACTCCAACTTCACTCATCGCAACGCCAACAAGGCTATCCAGTTTGACCAGGACATCGCCTGGTTCCATGCCGGCCTGGGCGGCACTCACAACGTGAAGTTTGGTTACCAGATGAACCGCAACTCCAACGACATCCTGCAGGGCTACAACACCGCTTACATCCAGATCTGGCCCGGTGAAAGCGGCTCCTATGCTCCGCAGGGACCGGTCGGTGCCAAGAACTGCGCGGCTGTCGAGAAGGCAAACCTGGCAAACAATCCCAGCGCCGCGTACCAGGCCAATCCCACCTGCGTTGGCCAGTATGGCAACATTGACATCTACGACTTCGGCACCGGTGGCCGCGCCACAGCCTACAACCACGGCTTCTATGGTCAGGATTCCTGGACCATCGGCAAGGGCCTCACCATCGATTACGGTATCCGCGCCGAGCGCGAGTACCTCCCCGCCGAGAACCAGCCGAGCAACGCCAAGATCACCAAGCCGATCAACTTCGGATGGTCTGACAAGATTGCCCCGCGTATCGGTTTCGCCTGGGATGTCTTCCGCAATGACCGCATGAAGGTCTTCGGCGGATACGGCCAGTTCTACGACCAGATGAAGCTCAACGTGGCCATCAGCTCCTACGGCGGCCAGTACTGGCAGGAGTGCTGGTACGCTCTCAACACCCCCAATATCGGATCCATCAATCCGGTCTACAACTCCAACGGCCGTGATTGCGCTGGCTTCGACTCCAGCAGCCAGGCGAACTTCGCCGGCGCTCCTCCCTCCGGCATCACCTTCCTGGAGAACCAGAACCTGCGCGCCTTCCCCACCACCTGCTCTACCTGCAGTGCAACTCAGGAAGGTACCGCGCCCGGCCTCAAGCCCTACAAACAGCACGAGTCCAACTTTGGTGTCGACTACCAGATCAACCAGAACCTCGCCTTTGAAGGACGGTGGGATCGAAGAAGACTCGATCACGTCATTGAAGACTCAGCCATATTTAATCCAAGTGTGGGTGAAACCTTCGTGATTGTGAACCCAGGCCAGGGTGTCAACAAGACCTTCACAGGCTTCTACAACTTCCTGTACGGTCAGGCCCCGGACTGCTCGCAGGGCTGCCCGCCTGACCAGACCATTCCTGCTGCGCGCAGCTATGACGGCTTGGAGCTCCGCCTCACCAAGGCGCCCAGCAATCACTGGACCGGCATGTTCTCCTACACTTGGAGCACGCTCCGCGGCAACTACACCGGCCTCACCAGCTCCGACGTGGCAGACGGTGGCGGCGGACGTAACGCCCCCAACAACAGCCGCGCCTTCGACGAGCCCTACTTCTCCTGGAATGCCAACGGTGGCTCCTCCAGCGGCATTCTGCCCACGGACCGCCCGAACGCCTTCAAGGGCTATGCCTACTACGACATCGGCTGGCTGAAGAAGTTCACCACCGATCTGGGTCTCTTCCAGGTGGCCTATAGCGGCACCCCCCAGACCAGCTACATGGATGTGGGCTTCTCCGCTCCCAACGGCAACGTCATTCCTCCTACCGGCCAGTTCCCGACCGACATCGTGAACCGCGGCAAGTGGATCGATGTAACCCAGAGCGCAACCTCCGGCGCCATCACTGTCGGCAACGCCTACACCAAGCGGACGCCCTGGTATACCCAGACTGACTTTGACGTGCGTCAGACCTACCGTCTGGGTGAGTCGAAGACCTTCAGCTTCGATGCTGTCTTCACGAACCTGTTGAATCAGCACTCGGTGGTCTCGACCATTCAGGAAATCGACTCGGGCTTCTCCAACAACTTCATCGCCGCCAACGGCCACACCCTGTTCGATGGACCGGCCTTCTACGGCGCCGCCGAGCACAAGTACAACTACGTGTCGGCCATGAATGCAACACCGGCCGGCTCTGGCTCCGGCGGACTGGGCGGTGGCGGTCCCATCACCATCAGCAGCCAGTACGGCAAGCCCTATGAGTACCAGGTCACCCGCAACATCCGCCTGGAGATGCATATCAACTTCTAGGCGCCATGTTGGACTGATCACACCCTGCGGGAGCCGGCATGCCGGCTCCCGCAGCTTTTTCCCGCCAGGCCCGCGCAGCACCATCCCGCCCCCAATCCTGCTCAATTCTGGAACCCGCCCCTCGCAATCCTTCCAGATTCCATAGACATCCTCCCGCCCCTCTCCCGCCAATCGATCAATAAAGTCCCTTGATTCAACAGAAAACCCCCTCCTGAATTTCGTTGCCAAATTTGGCAAGGCTCGTGCATACTAGGTAGCAACTTTCCTAGAAGTTTCTGTCGAGTCCTCCCACAGGATGCAGATGTGGGCGGGAGAGCGCGGAGCATTTCATGCTCCGTTCTCTTTGTTGTTTCTGCATCGCCGGTTTCAGTTGTGGATCGGGCATTCCCCACCGAGACGTGGATGTACGACCTGAATCGCCAGTCGGCCGCAAGGCCGCAAGCGATTCCCACCGATGTTGGAGGAATATCCCATGAAACGCTGGCACACTCTCTTTGCTGCCCTGGCCGGATTGCTCATCTTGATGAGTTTGCCCGCGCTGGCCCAGCAAATCACCACGGTCACGGGCGGCCTGAATGGCACCGTGGTCGACACAACCTCCGCCGTGGTCGCCGATGCCACTGTGACCCTGCAGGGCCCCCAGGGAACCTACAAGCAGACCACCGATGCCATGGGCCACTACAGCTTTGCCGGACTGGTCCCCGGCTTTTATAACGTCACAGTCGACAAGGCCGGCTTCAAAACCGTCCGCTCCCTGCACAATGAAGTGGTCGTCAACTCCTCATCCCTGTTGAACATCACCCTGCCCGTCGGCAGCGCGCAGGAGACTGTGGAAGTCTCGGCCACAGCGGTCAGCATTGACACCCAGTCCACCGCCATTGACGCCAACCTGACCGACACCTTCTACAACAGCGTCCCCATGCCCCGCTCCGTGAGCGCCATCTTCTATGTAGCCCCCGGCGTCGCAGGCGGCCAGGTCGCCGGCGCTCCGAATCAGGCTGGCCCCGGATCGGCCAACCCCTCCATCGGCGGTTCTACCGGCCTTGAGAACCTGTATGTCGTGGACGGCGTCACCATCACCGACCAGGCCTACGGCAGCCTCGGCACTTACAACAACTTCAAAGGCTCGCTGGGCACCGGCATCAACCTGGCCTTCCTCAAAGAAGTGGACGTAAAGTCCTACGGCTTTGAGCCGCAATACGGCAAGGCTCTCGGCGGCATCGTCCAGATGGTCACCAAGTCCGGCTCCAATGCCTATCACGGCGCCATCGCCGCCTATGTCGGCCCCGGCGCCTGGTATGCCGACCGCAAGCAGTTCTACCAGTTCGGCTACCTGCAAACCACCCCCAGCGCCACTCTCTCCAGCCCGCACTACGACCTTGCCCTGGAGTTCGGCGGCTACATCCCCCACTTCCGCGACAAGATCTTCTTCTTCGGCGCCTTCAACCCCTCGCTGGACCAGAACATCAACACTGCCGATCCTTACTTCAGCTACAAGCCCGTTGTGAATCACGGCCCCTTCGCCTACAGCACCACCGCGCTCAGCTGGGCCGGCAAGCTCAGCTTCCAGCTCACCCCCAGGCTCCAGTTTGAGGCGGCCAGCTTCGGCGATCCCTCGCGGCACAACCAGATTCCCAACACCCTGTCCACGGTCAACATTCCCTCGTCGCTGAGCAGCTATCAGTACGGCAGCCGAGATTCGCTCTTCCGTATCAACGGCACCATCACTCCCACCTGGCTGGTGGATGCTTCGTTTACCTACAACTACGACCACTTCGCGGAGACGCCGTTCCTCAACCAGTACCAGATCTCCGACCAGTCGCTGCTGGCCGGCAGCCGCGGCGCCACGGTCATCAGCGGCTTTGGCAACTACGCCCCCTCCAAGGAAGACACCTACAGTCTCGCCTTCAATACCCAGAAGACGGCGCACTTCTTTGGCGAGCACACCTTCTCCACCGGCTACAGCTACGACCACACGCGGTTCCTCTATGAGCCCTCCCGCTCTGGTCCGCTCTTTGCCATTCCTACGCAGAATGCCGGGGGAACCGCGCTGAACACGCTCTACAGCAACATTCCCTCCAGGACTGTCGGCGCCATGACCAACGCCCAGTTCACCGTGGCCGCCATCAACAAGGACAACCTCAACGACAATACCTGCACGCAGTGCCCGGTGTGGAACGGCGTCCGCGTCTACGCCTCGGAGACGCGCGGCACCTATGTCGGCTTCAAGGTCAACTCCCTCAGCCGCTATCACGCCGCGTATGGTGACGACACCTACGTCATGAACCGCTTCGTCACCATGAATGCCGGCCTTCGCTGGGAGGAGCAGCGCGTCGGCGGATCGCTCATGCAGTACACCTTCACCGGCAACTGGTCGCCGCGCATGGGCATCAATATCGATCCCTTCGGTGATCGCAAGGGCAAAATCTTCTTCAACTTCGGCCGCAACTACTGGGCCATGCCCCTGGACGCCGCTAACCGCCAGCTCGGCAACGAGCAGGATGACACCGCCTACTACTTTGCTCCGGTCATCCAGAACAATGCCCTGGTCATCGTGCCCGACAATGCCCACAACCTGAACGGTCTGCCCAAGAGCACCGATGTCACTACCGGCGCCATCAACAAGTTCGGCGGTCCCAACTTCTCCTCCTCCACCGGCGAAGGCATCATCCCCGGCACCAAGTCCGAGTATGAGGACGAGTACGTACTCGGCGTCGAGCGTGAAGTGCGCAGCGGCATGGTTCTGAAGGCGCGCTACATCGACCGCCGCCTGGGCCGCATCATCGAAGACATTGGCTCGCAGTCGCCGGAAGCCTCCACCATCTCCGGCAACTACACCGGCGGCATCGCCAATCCCAGCAAGAGTACGGATATCGCCGTCAACGAGCAGGAAGTCACCTACACCCCCGCCCAGTGGGCTGCGGCCAACCCCAATGCCGGCCAAACCGGCTGGGTCTACGCCCCTCCGGTCAGCGGTTGCACCAAGACCAATGACACCTACTTCTCCGCCGGCGGCATCTGGGTTGACGGCAAGAATAACCCGGTGGGCGGTGCCTGCTTCCTCAACCTGGCGACAATGGACGCAGGCCCCGGCGACGGCAAATCGGATGGCTTCGTCAATCCGGTGCGCCGCTACCAGGCGCTGGAGCTGGAGTTCGACAAGCGCTACAGCAACCACTGGCTGGCCGTCATCAACTATCGCTTCAGCCATCTGTGGGGCAACTACGAGGGCGCCTATCGGAATGACAATGGCCAGTCCGATCCCGGCATCAGCTCGCTCTTCGACTTCACCACCGGCAAACTCAACCTGCTCGGCGATCAGTTCAAGCCGGGCTTCCTCAGCACTGACCGCCGCAGCGTGGGCAACCTCTTCCTCAGCTATACCGTGGGTGAGGACAGCCCGTGGGTCCACGCCGCCAAGGGACTTACGGCAGGCATTGGCCTGCGCGGCCAGTCCGGTGTGCCGCTCAGCCTCCTGGGCGACCATCCCGCCTACCTCAATCAGGGCGAGGTGCCCATCGGCGGCCGCGGCGCAGCCGGCCGCACCCCCTCCTCCATGCAGCTTGACCTCAAGGGCGAGTATGCCCTCAAGCTGAAGGAGTCGCGCACCCTCAAGTTCGCGCTCGACGCCTTCAACGTGACCAACTCGCAGTTCGTCAACAGCAAGGTGCAGTACACGCAGCAGCCGGCCCTCGGGTATCCCGTGGTCGGCGCCACGCCCACCCTCAACAAGGACTACGGACGGCCCACCAGCTTCCAGGGCCCGTTCTACGCCCGGGCAACCATCCGCCTGGAGTTCTAGGTGGCGCTTGAACCACTGGAAAGGAGAGAGAGTTCGCTCTCTCTCCTTTCGCATTCCGCAGGAGAAGTCTCTCGTGAAAATTCGCTCGCTCCGCTCGCTGCTCTGGCTCCTTCTGCTCGCCTCGCTTGTCCCTGTCCTGCATGCCGCGGACCGCTCCCGGGCCCTGCCCCCGCGTTACCAGCACTGGCTCAATCAAGAGGTCAACTACATCATCACCACCGACGAGCGCAGGCACTTTCTCACCCTCCCCAGTGATACTGAGCGCGACAGCTTCATCGCCCAGTTCTGGCGCATCCGCAACCCCGCGCCCGGCTCCGGCGGCAACCCTTACAAGGAAGAGCACTACCGCCGCCTCGCCTATGCCAATGAGCACTACGGCAGCCTGCAGGTGCAGGACGGCTGGCGCACCGATATGGGGCGCATCTACATCATCCTCGGCGCCCCCAAACAGATCGTCACCTACCCCGCCGCGCGCAACGTGCGGCCCATGGAGATCTGGTTTTACCAGAGCCCCAGCCCCGCGCTCCCTCCCTACTTTAGCCTCATCTTTTACAAGCGCAGCATCGGCGAGCCCTACACCCTCTACTCGCCCAACTCCGACGGCCCTGCCCGCCTCGTCTCCTCGCTTGAGGCGATGAACGACCAGAAAAAGAGCCTCGACATCCTCCGCAAATCCCTCGGCGAAGAGGTGGCGCGGACCTCGCTCAGCCTCCTCCCCGGCGACAACGTCAACCTCGACAGCTATGAGCCCAGCCTCACCTCTGACCTGCTGTTGGGCCAGATCGCCGGCCTGCCCGACAACCCCCTCACCCGGGAGCAGCTCGAAGACAACCGCCTGCGCGAGCAGGTCACCACCAGCCTCTTCCTCGGCGGCGACGATGCCACCCTTGGCTACGATGTCTTCCGCGACGAACAGGGCAGCTTCACCCTCAGCTACCTCCTCGAAATGCATTTCCCCGATCCCCACCTCCTCGGCGCGCAGTCCGGCGGCACTGCCAACTACGATCTCACCCTCCGCTCCCAGGTCATCACCCAGGCCGGCAAGCCGGTCTACAACCAGGAAGATCGCTTCACCGGAACCCTCGCCGAGGCCCAGGCGGAGATCGCGCGGAAGAAGAAGTTCGGCGCGGAAGAGCGTCTGCCGCTCGCCCCCGGCGCCTACACCCTGGTGGCCACGCTCACCAACAACCTCAACCATGTCGCCGTGCGCCAGCATGCCAGTGTCACCGTGCCCGCGCCCAGCCGCCAGCTCATCGCGCTCTCCGGCCTGCTGGCCTACACCGCGCCGGCGCCCGTGCCCGACCCGCAAAATGTGCTGCCCTTCAGCGCCTCGCATTATCGCTTCACGCCGCGCGGCCCCGGCAGCGCTTTCATCTGCCAGGGCCAGAAGCTGCCGCTGGTCTTTCAGCTCTGGCTCGCGCCCGGCGCAGACGGGGCAAGCGCTCCACAAAAGATTCATCTCCACTATGTCTTCGGCTCCATCGCCTCCACGCACGACAAGCCCATCGAAGAGGATGAGGTCATCGAGGCCGCCAATCGCGATGCCGCCGGCAACCTGCTCACCGGCCACACTTTGGACACCTCCTCGCTCCCTCCCGGCAGCTACCAGGTCGTGGTCAGCGCTGCACCTGTGGGCGAACACGTCACCGCCTATGCCACGCTCAATCTCCACGTGGCCGCTGCGGAAAACTATGTGGATACGTGGACGGTCTACGGCCCTGAAGATTCCGGCGGCCGCGCCCAGGATGACTACAAGCGCGGCCTTGCCGCCGCCGCGCAGGGCGATCCCGCCGCTGCCGAGAGCTACTTCACCCGCTCCCTCGAAGAAAACCCGGCCAATCTGCGCACTCTCAGCCGCCTCGCCGCCCTGCTCCAGCAAAGCGGACGCACCCAGCAGCTCGCCGCCCTCAGCCAGTTACCGCTCCTCGCGCACACCGCCGTCGATCCCGGCACCGTGCTGGCCATCACCCACGCCCTCAGCAGCGCAGGCAACTCCCGCGCCATCGTCGCGCTGCTTGAGAAGCAGATCGCCCTGCAGCCGCCCAACGCCAATCTCTACATCATGCTTGCCGATGCCTGTGACGCCACAGGAGACCGCACCCGCGCCCAGCAGATGCGCAAGCTGGCCGCGCGCCTGCAGTAGCCCGCAAACGCAAACAGCCTGCGCATTGCGCAGGCCCAGACTGCTGACGAACCCCGCCATTTTCCGGCGGGGTTCATTGTTTTGGGAGGATCAGGAGGGTTCGGCGTCGCTGACGGCAAGTTGCTGATAGGCGCGCAGCAGGCGGATATAGGCTGATAGGAGTTGGTGGAGCGCGG
>DAIDGZ010000106.1 GCA_027452125.1 Acidobacteriaceae bacterium
GCCAGGACCCGCGCGTGACGCTGTTTGACAAGATGTAAGTGGGAAGGAAGCTTGCTCGTGCAATCTGAATTCTTTGAGTGGGATGAGGAAAAGGCTGCAAAAATCGTCAGAAACACAGCATAGATTTTGAAGAAGCCAAGACGGTATTTGAAGATCCTGATGCAGTTACTATCCCCGATGATACGCACTCAGAGGATGAAAATCGCTCGATCACGCTGGGCTATTCGTTGTTGGCCAGAATGTTGCTCGTGGTGCATACTGAGCGCAGAGAGCGAATCAGGATCATCAGTGCAAGGCACGCGACTCCTTCGGAGAGAGCGCAATATGAATCAGGACGCTAGAAACAACTCGCAGCCAGACGATATGAAGCCGGAGTACGACTTCAGTAAAGGGTTGCGTGGCGTACATGCAAATCGCTTCTCCAAGCTGTCACAGGATGAGGCATTTGTACTCGGGTATTGGCAAAAGGAAGGCTTCGGGGTTTCCGGCTTTTCAAAGAATGAGATGCGCGGGATGAAGGCTCCCGACTTCAGGCTTTCTCGAAATGGCATTGAAGTCGCATATTGTGAGGTAAAGTCTTTCCAAAGAGACAACTGGCTTGAAGACCAGCTTCGAAAAGCTCAGACGGGTGAGATGGTGGGTGGTTTGCGTCCAGACCCCATCTTCAACAGGATCAGCAACGCGATTCACTCAGCTTCCAAACAATTTTCGGATGTGAACCCGGACCATCGCCTGATGAATTTCCTGTTTCTGGTAAACCACGATACCAGTGCGAAACCCGTGGATTTAGACCGTGTTCTGACAGGTTATGAAAATCCTCGGATGGATATGTTCGAGCCTACGTGCGTTCAATACAGCGCTGGACGCATATGCAACGAGAAGCGTGAGATTGATCTGTATGTTTGGTTAGACTTTGATCAAACTGGAGCGATTCGGTCGCGCGAATATCGAGTGCTGGGAAATCCGCAAAGCCGGCAATGGGTGTGTGGATTGCTCGGGATTGAACCTTCGATCGTGAAAAGCATACCGTCTGCAGCCTGAGAAACCTACCATGGCCACAAAACGCAAATCCAAGGGCGTGTACATGATCTCGGCGGTGGCCGAGATGTATGAGATCCATCCGCAGACGCTGCGCCTCTATGAGCGCGAAGGGCTGCTGAAGCCCTCGCGTACTGAGGGCAACACGCGCTACTACACCGACGAGGATCTGGAGCGGCTGGAGTTCATCCTCAACCTGGCCCGCGACCTGGGCGTGAACATCGCCGGCATCGCCATCATCCTGCAAATGCGCGAGCGCATGGAAGAGATGAACCGCCAGATGCAGAGCTTTGTGGAGTATGTGCGCACCGAGATGCTTTCGCGCTTCCAGCAGGCCGCGCCCACGCAGCCCGGCGCCATTGTGCCGCTGCGCAAGCCGCCCACGGTGAAGCCGGTGATCGTAACGAAATCCAGCTCCTCGCGCAAGCAGTAGGCGCGGGCGAAGGCCGCAGGTACGCAAGACAGGTAGAGGACACGCTCATCCACGACTCCACTCTCTTGATCCTGGCCATCCTCTTTGCGGCCACGCTCATCCGCTCGGCGTTCGGCTTTGGCGAGGCGCTCTTTGCCGTGCCGTTGCTGGCTTTCTGCATCCCGGTGCGGGTGGCGGCGCCGTTGGCGGTTCTAGTCTCCATCACCATTGCTGCCGTGGTGGTGGTGCAGGACTGGCGGCACATCCACCTGCGCAGCGCCGGCTGGCTGGTGCTCTCCACGCTGTTCGGACTGCCGCTGGGCCTGCTGCTGTTGCGCTGCGGACCAGAGCACCTGATCAAGCTGGCTCTTGGCGCGCTGATCCTGCTCTTTGCGCTTTTCTGTCTGGTGGGCAGCGGGCGGCTGCATCTGCAGCGCGACAGCCGCTTCTGGCTGATGGCCTGCGGCTTCTGCGCCGGTGTTCTGGGCGGAGCCTACGGCATCAACGGACCGCCGCTGGTCATCTATGGAGGACTGCGGCGCTGGTCGGCCCAGCAGTTTCGCGCCACCCTGCAGGCCTACTTTTTGCCAGCCAGTCTGCTGGGCATGTGCGGCTATCTGAGCGCCGGGCTATGGACGCGCACGGTAACGCACGACTATCTGCTCTGCCTGCCCGCGGTTCTGCCCGCAATCCTCATGGGCCGGGCCATCAACCATCGGCTGCCTCCCCGGGCGTTCTCCCGCTATGTGTACGTGGGGCTGGCGGCGGTGGGGCTGGCGCTGCTGCTCCAGTCGCTGATGCATCTGTATTGATGCTCCCCGCGGAGCCTCCTCGCCGGGTATCCTGAAGTCTGCATGACGTACGCACTGCTCGCCCTGGCCGTCTTTGGCCTCATCACCTCCACCGTCTTCACCGGCATGACGCTGTGGGCGGTGCCCGGCTACCTGCGCGAGCGCCGCAGGGCCCTCAGCCAGGTTGCCCAGCGCCCCGGATTCACCCCGCCGCTCTCGCTGCTCAAGCCGCTGCACGGCTCCGAACCCGGTCTCGAGTCGTATCTGGAGAGCTTCTTTCGGCAGGACTATCCGGAGTACGAAATTCTCTTCTGCGCCCGCTCGGCTGAGGATGCCGGGCTGCAACTGGCGCGGCGCGTGGCTGCACGGCATCCTGAGGTTCCGGTGCACTTTCTCTCCACCGGCGGCCAGCCGGACTACATCAACGCCAAGGTGGCTTCGCTGGAACTGATGGAGACCGCCGCGCGGCACGAGATCCTGGTCATCAGCGACAGCGACGTGCGCGTGACGCCGGATTATCTGCGCGCCGTGGCGCTGCCCTTTGCCGATGCGCGCGTGGGCGGCATCACCTGTCCTTATCGCGGCGTGGCTGCGGAAGGCGGGCTGTGGGCGCAGCTGGAGGCGGTGGGCATGTCCGTGGAGATGACCGCGGGCGTGCTGGTGGCGCGCAACCTGGAAGGGATGCAGTTCACGCTGGGGCCGACGATGGCCTTCCGGCGAGAGACGATCCGGCGTATGGGCGGCTTCCGCGTCACAGCCGACTACTGCGCAGACGACTTTGTGCTGGGCAACGAGACGCACAAGCTGGGCGAGACGGTCGTGCTTAGCCATCACGCCATCGATCACATGGTGATCAACGAAACGCTCGGCCACTCGCTCAAGCATCAGGTGCGCTGGATGAAGTCCACGCGCTTCTCGCGGCCCAAGGGGCACTTTGGCACATCGCTCACCTTCAGCGAGCCGTTCGGACTGCTGGGGCTGGTGGCGGGAACTTTGCTGGGGCATCCGCTGTGGGGACTGGGCCTGCTGGCGTGGAGCGTGGCCTCGCGCTGGGCGCTGGCGATTGCCGTGGGGCGGATGGTTGTGCAGGACCGTAGCTGGTTCGGCCTGCTCGTACTGTATCCGGTGCGCGACCTGATGGGCTTCGGCTTCTGGGCGGCCAGCTACCTGGGACGGCGGATTCTGTGGAGGGGGAGAATCTTCGAACTGCTGCCCGGCGGCAGGATGCGGCTGGCAAAGTAGACTGCCAGCCGCGTTCGCAGCGATTACCTGGCTAGCGGCCGGTCGGTCCACAGCGCCTTGTCGGCGATGGAGCGCACCTCGTAGAGCCGTCCAGCGAGCAACTGCTCCACCTTGGACTGGTTGGTGTCCTGGGCAAAGAGCCACTTGCGGTTGCCGGTGCCCCACTCCTGCGAAAGCTGTTCCGGGCTGAGGAAGATGTCGGGCGCGTCCGGGTAGCAGGAGCCCCACAGCAGCGTCGAACCCTGGCTGTGCTGGCCGCAGCGCGGCATCACCACCAGTGCGGGCTTCTCGTGGAAAAACTGGTGGGTGTAGAAGATCACCGACGAAGCGTCCGACTGATCGCCGTAGACGATAAAGGTGTCGGCGGGCGAGCCGTCGGCCATGATCGTGTCCGCCAGTTGCCGGGAGCTGAGCATGGGCTCAAACCGGGCAAAGGCGATGTGCGCCGCGATGAGGAAGACCGCCGAGGTGAGCGCGATGCTGACCGTGGCGGCGATGTGCTTGCCCTTGAGGCGCAGCAGCCAGCCGGCAAACGGGCCGATGAGCAGGGCCACGGCGGCCAGCGCGGCGGGCAGACGCAGCGCTGCAAAGCTGGGTCCGGTCAGGTCAAACAGGTGCGACATGGAGAGCGTGTAATTGCCCACATCGCGGTGCGCCAGCAGGGTACCGATGTCGGCCACGTAGGGCAGGTGGCGCGAGTCCCACAGGCCCCAGCCCAGGGCCAGCGCGGCCATCACGCCCACCACCGCAAACACGGCCTGTCCGCCGGTGAGCCATGCGGTGGAGAGCATGGGCTTCAGATTTTCCGGGCGGTTGGGCGCGTTGCTTTCTTCAATGCCCGCCACCACCCCGGCAATCAGGATCAGCAGCGGCGTCCAGGCCGGGAAGGTGTAGTACTCCTGATTGGTGGAGATGGAGAAGAAGAGGATGCAGAAGCCGGCGAACAGGCTCAGCAGCCAGATGGTGCGCACGCGAAACTTGACCCGGGTGATGAAAGTGGCCACGTCTTCGCGTGCGGCATAGTCCAGATAGAAGTCCACGGTCTGCCCGGCGTCGCGGTGCAGATGGCCCAGCCAGGTGCGGCGGGTCTTCCAGGCCAGGGTCAGCACGGCGGGCACAAACAGGCTCCAGGGGAAGAGCCAGACCAGGTGCGCCAGCCAGTACCACACAGCGGGCATCTTGTTGTAGTCGTGCGGGTAGCGCGTGCCCAGGAAGCGGAACACGTGCTCGTTCATGAAGTAGAAGTAGAAGAAGCCGTGCACGTTGCCCAGCGTGGGATGGTTGCCCACCGGGTGGCCCTGGTCAGGGTTGGCCAGCCCGGCCAGAATGTGCCACGGCGCGGCGATGACCAGGTAGAGCAGTACGCCGGAGATGGGCTTGAGCGCACGCCAGCGCCGCCACAGGCCGCTGAGCAGCAGGAAGGGAATAGCGGCTCCGGCAAAGAAGACCGGCGCAATCAGCCCCTTGGTGAGCGTGGCCAGCGCCAGGGCTGCCCACATGCCATAGAAACGGATGGGGCGGCTGGACTCAAATCCGCTGAGCATGCTGTAGAGGGCGAAGAGCAGGAAGAAGCTGAGCAGCGCCTCGGGGATCATGAAGCGCGTAAATAGGAACGGCCCAATGGCCGTGAGCACTGCCAGCCCGGCGTAGAAGCCGGCGCGGGGGCTCCAGGCGCGCCCGGCCCACAGCCAGGCAAGCCAGGTAAGTCCAAGAATGGCCAGGGCATTGGGCAGATGCGTAGAGAAGGCGTTCTCGCCGGTAACGGTGTAGAGGCCGGCGGCAAGCCAGTAAGGCAGCGGCGGCTTTTCCAGGTAGCGGATGCCGTTGATCTTCGGCGTGATCAGGTCGCCGCTCTCCACCATGTGCTGGGCCACTTCGGCGTGGGCCGCGTCGGCATCGTCCAGCAGGGGAGGCGTAAATAGCGCGGCGAACTGTACGGCCGCAAAAAGAGCCAGGAAAAGCGCCCAGATGGTCAGCGCGGAAGGCGCCGCAGGCGGGCGAGCGAAGGTCTGGGAGTCGTTGGTCATCGTAGCGTGTGCCCTAAGTCCCGAATCGGCTGTCGCCGTGCCAGCGGAGAGAGTGGCGGAGGCCAGGCCCGCTGGAAGCGCCTGTCCGCCGCACCGGGGTGACTTCCGGGTGCGAAAAAGGGTGTCCTTAGCAGAATATCAGCCAGCGAGTGCGCCACAGGCAGGAATCGAGACGGCGGCGCAGCTTCCAGCGCAGGGATTCCGGCATGTGGGTGCACAATAGGGGCAAAGGTTACGGAGCGATGAATTTCGGTGCTCATCCCCCGGCAACACCTCATCCCGGCGCAGCCAGCGCGGCGTGGCGGCGGCGGGTGGAGGAGTGGCGCGTCCTGCTGGCCGCGTGCCGTCACAAGCCGGGCCGGGGCCGCGTCCATCGGCTGCGTGTGGCGACACTGCGCCTCCAGGCTCAGCTGGAATGGGGACTGACCGAGTTGTCCGGGGACTCCCCTGCGGCCCATGCCGTCGCCCGCTGGAAAAAGCAGGCGCTCCGGCTGCGGCGTTTGCTCGGTCCGGTGCGCAGCGCGGATGTGAGCCTGGCCAAGCTGGCGCGTCTGCGCGAGGAGCCGACTCGGCCTGTTGCCGGTAGGCGGATTGAGATCGCCGCAGCCTGCCTGAGGGATCTGGCCAAATTCGAGACGGAGCTGACCCGCCGCCGCAAGCGCGCGGCGCAGAAGCTGGTGGCGGCGCTCGACGATCGCGGCAAGCGGCTGGATCGTATGGCGCAGGCGCTGGCAGCGGAGGTGGCTCCGTGCATCGCTCAGGCTGCCGGGGTAAGCGTGCAGGCGGTCGTGCAACAGATCGCCGCGGCGGCGCGGGAGTTTCCGCAACTCGACGCGGGGAACCTGCATGCGTTCCGGCTGCGGCTGAAGCAGGCGAATTACCTTGCCGATCTCTGCGCGCCTGGTGACCGGGGCGCACCGCGGCTGGCCGCCCGGCTCAAGCGCATGCAGACCGCCATTGGCGAGTGGCACGACTGGGAGGTTCTACGGCGCCTGGCAGCACGGGCGCTGCCAGAGGGCGGCTCTCTGGTTCCGTTGCTGCAGCGGCGGGCCGCCACCGCGCTGCGCCGGGCCGTGAGTTTATGCAAGATGAGCATGACGGGATTGTTGGGCAGCGCAGCGGCGCAAGAGCCCGTCTGCGATTCTGCGGCGGAGCGCAAGCCTCCTGTCCAGATAGTTCCTCCAGAGAGAAGACCCGAGGGACAGGTCTCAACGCTCCCTTGACAATGCCCGCTATAATGGTGATGTATGCCATTCCCCGCTTGTCAGGAGGGGACTATGAGAGCTTGCCGATTTGCCTGCGGCTTGAGCCTGCTTTGCGGCTGGGTATGCCTTGGACTGGTTTCTCCTGCCAACGCTGCAACCCCGTTTACGATCACCGCCACTAACGTGACCATGCCTGCCCATGGGAATGGCGTGACCAGCTACACCGTAAGCGGCATCCCCGTGAAGGGATCCCTTGTGATCAACTGCCAATACTCCGGCCCCACCACCACTGCGCATATTCCTACGTGCAGCTACGGTCCCATCGTCGCCATCCCGGTGGATGCCGGGCAAACGGTGAGCGGCTCGGTGCAGTTTTATCCATACGGCGCCGCCGTACCGCTTGCGCAGAGCAGCGCCGCGCAAGCCTCTGCCGGGCTGACGCTGGCCGGCCTGCTGCTCTTGGGTCTGCGCCGCCGCGCGCGCCGCTTCTTGCTGCTGGTCAGCGTTGCCGCGCTCTTACTGGGGGGCATTCCTGCACTCACGGGCTGCGGCAACGGCTGGAACGGCATGACTCCCGGAACGTATTCCTACACCGTGACTGCCGGAAACGGAAGCGGGCTGAATAACGTGATGCAGGGGACCAGCGCCATCATTTCCGTAACAATTCCATAGGCTGCAAGGGCCACGGTCTTCCGTTCCCGCGCGCGTCTTTGCGGCGCACATCTGCCGCATTCGTGTATCTTGGCCGCAGGCTCAATTTCGCCCCCAGGAGCGCGATCCAGATTCCATGCCCACCTTTGCCGCTATCGATATTGGTTCCAACTCCTGCCGCCTGAAGATCGCCAAGGTCGTCAACCACCAGCTGAAAACACTGGCCGAGGATCGTGAGGTGACGCGGCTGGGCGCCAGCGTCTTTGAGACCGGCCTGGTGTCGCCCGAGGCCATGGCTGCCACCCTGCGCGCGCTCAAGCGCTTCCAGCGCGCGGTGCAGGCGCATGGCGTGGACCAGATTCGCGTGGTGGCTACTGCGGCCATGCGCGACGCCCGCAACGCCGCCGCCTTCCAGGCATGGGTGAAGGCCGAGACCGGCTGGAATCTGGAGATCATCTCCGGACTGGAAGAGGGCCGGCTCATCCACATGGGCGTGACCGCCAATGAGCCCCGCGCTGCCGGCCGCGTGCTGCTGCTGGACCTGGGCGGCGGAAGCTGCGAGATCACCTTTTCTGAGCACAAGCGCATCCGCGAGACGGTCAGCCTGCCGCTGGGCGCGGTGCGGCTTACCGAGGAGTTTCTCGCGGAAGACCCCGCGCCCGCCGAGGGGCTGGCCCGCATGCGCCAGTTCATCAGCCGCGAACTGCGCCGGGCGCACCGCAGGATTCAGCCGGAACGGATCTCGCACGTGATTGCCACGTCGGGCACGGCGGCGGCCTTGTCGGAGGCCTGCCTGATGGAGATGCGCGCGCAAAAGCCTCCGCGGAAGCTGGCGCGGAATACCGCGAAGACCCGGGCTATGGCCATGTCCAGCGTGGCCCCCACCCGCGCGGTGCGCAAGCTGGCCACGCGGCTGGCCAAGATGCCGCTGCCGGCCCGCGAGGCGGTGCCCGGCATCGGCCCGCGCCGGGCAGAGATTATTGTGGCCGGCGCGCAGGTGTACGCCGAACTGCTGGAGACCTTCGATCTGCCCGGCTTCAGCTACTCGCCGCTGGGCCTGCGCGACGGTATCCTGGCCCAGATGCTGGCCGTGCAGGATGCGCGCGCCACCACCCACCGCGAGTTTGAGCATGAGCAGTGGGAGAGCGTGCTGGCCACCGCCCGCCGCTTCGGCGTCGATCCCAAACAGGCTGAGCCGGTGCGTGGCCACACCATGCAGCTCTTTCATGAGCTGAAGAGCCTGCACAAGCTGCCCCCGGAGTACGAGGGCTGGCTGGCGGCAGCGGCCTTGCTCCGCGACACCGGCAAGTTCATCAACCACCAGGGCCACCATCGGCACACGCAGTACATCATCTCCAGCTCAGAGCTGTACGGCTACTCGCAACTGCACCGTACGGTGATGTCGGCGATCGCGCGCTATCTGGGCAAGAGCAGGCCGCAGGCCGGCGACCGCGCTCTGCGCAACATTCCGTCGGAGGAGCACAGGAACGTGCAGCGCGCGGTGGTGCTGCTGCGCCTGGCCGTGGCGCTCAATCAGGATCGCGCCTCCGATGTGCTGCGCGTCGCGGTGAAGGTCTATCCCAAGCGCGTCTATCTGGAGTTGCAGCCAGGACGCACCGGCGCGGAACTGGAGCTGTGGTCGCTGCGCAAGGAGGCGGACTACTTCCGCGAGGTCTTCGGCCGCGAGCTCTTTGCCACGCTGGCATAGATGGCGCGCGCCGAGCGCGGATCGATGAGCCAGTGCAGCAGCGGGGGATGGCGGTCCATGTTGATGCGGGCCACGGAGCCCTTGCGCATGCGGATGGCCGCGCCGCCATTGCCGGTAATCATCTGGCCGAGGAAGCGGAAGACGTTGGGGTTGTGTCCCACCACCAGCACGCCGTCATAGCCGGAGTAGTGGGCCAGCATCTCCTGGAACTGAGGATAGCTGGCATCCGGCGCCAGCGCCTTGCTGATCTCCACGCGGCCCTCATAGCCCAGCTCAGTGCCGACCAGCTGGGCCGTTTGCAGGCAGCGCTTGAGCGGGCTACTCACCACCACGTCCACCTGCACCTTGAGCGCGCTGAGCACGCGAGCCATGAGCATGCACTGCTCCTTGCCGTCTTTCACTAGGCCGCGCCGGGCGTCGAGAAGCGGATTCTCGCGTCGCACTCCGGCGTTGGCATGGCGCATCAGGTAGAGATTCATGGCGATTCACCTGCGGGACAGCACGCAAAGATCCCGTCTGAATCCTTGATTTTAACATCTGCTTAACTTGCGCGAGAACGGCTCAGGTCTGCATCCCGAGTTGCCGGAAGGGTCGGTTACACGGCTTCCCACCGTTCGCTGGCCAGCAGACCGCACAGCCACGAGCGCCGCTCGCGCTGGGCGAAGCCGGCCTTGCGCAGCGCGGCAGGGTGGTCCGGCAAGGTGCGGACCCTGAGCCCGGTCAGCAGGGCGAAGCTCCGGTACAGCCCCCACACCACCGGACGCGCCACCAGCCGCCCAAAGAGCGTGGCGGGCACCACAAACTCCGAGACAATCCAGATGGCTCCGGGGGCCGCAGCGTGGCGCATGCGCACGGCCAGGGCTTCCACCTCTTCATCGGTCAGAAAGTCGAGAAAGAAGTGCGTCACAATCAGGTCGTAGGCCTCGCCGGATGGCTGCCAAAGGCGGACATCCTCGCAGAAGATGTGCAGGCGGCTGGCATGTCGGCGGGCGCGCTGCCGCATGACCTTGACCATCGCCGGGCTGGCCTCCACGGCGTCGATGGCGATGGCCGGGTTCTCACGCAGCAGGCGGGCCACAAAGCGGCCATCGCCGTCGCCCAGCACGGCAGCGCGGCGGCGCGATGTCATTGCGCGCAGATAGGCGCAGCGGCACCACCAGAGCCACGGCCCAAAGGTGCACAGCTCCATCCAGCGGTAGAGGCGGGCCAGGCGGTTGAGATTTGGCGGGGGATTCATTGCGGAAGCCGCGCCCACAGCAGAAGCGCAGGCGTCAGCAGCACCAGATCGGCAGCGGCGCGCAGGGCCAGCGGCGTCAGCCTGCCGCGCAATGTGTCCAGCAGGGCCAGCAGCAGCGCGCTTGCAGTGGCAGCGGCCAGCAGCGCGGCGGCCCGCGGTTCCGTACTCGTCAGCAGTATGGCAAGCAGCACCCCGGCGCCGCTCAGCAGCAGCGCCCAGCGCAGGATGTTGCTCTTCCCCGGGCTGCGCGCCTCTTTTTCCCAATGCGTAATGGCCTGGCAGTTGAGCCATGCCAGTGCGGCCAGATACAGTGCGGGCGCCCATAGCATGGCAGCGTGGCTGGCGGCATGTGCGGCCCACATGCGCCACCAGGTAGGCAGCGCGCAGGCCGCGGTAAAGATGACTCCCACCAGAAACTCTTTGGTGACCAGCCGGGGCAGCTTGCGCTGTGAGTGCACGCCGGAGAAGTAAGCCAGCGCCGCAACCGCCAGCAGGGAATTGGGTGCGCGCGCCACGGCCGGCATGCAGGCCAGCACCAGCCATGCGGCCGCGCAGGCCGCGGCGACGCCCAGCGGCAGCAGGACGCGGCGATAGCGCCAGTGGAACAGATGCCGTGCATGCAGCGTGTGATAGGCCGTCGCGCGCAGGCCCGCGCGCGCGTCCAGCAGACGGTCGCCAATGTACACCGACCATGCGGCCAGCGCCAGCAGCACCGGCACCCAATGGGGAAGGCGCACACCCGCAGCCCAGGCGAAGGCCAGCGTCCACACCGCCGCCACCGTCGGAGCGTCCAGGCTGAGCAGATGCCAGAAGGCCAATAATGCGGGCGCGTCAACGCGGCGCAGCGGCTCGTCCGCCTCCAGGGCTTGCGGAGTCAAAGCTGCGACTGAGGGTTGCGCCGTGGTTTTGGGGAAGCTTTGCGGCACGCAATGATTGTAGGGGACGCGCAGGACGATCGGCGAGTGCCCTGCGCGTCGCCACGCGTGAACAGGTCCTAGTCTGCCGCTTTTGCCTTGCCTGGGCGCGCCGCAGGCTGCGCTCCGGTCAGCGCGGGAGGGATGGCGTCCAGATCCGTCTTGCCCTCCGCCAGTTGCATCAGAAACTCCTGGCTGCTGAAGGCGGGAGCCTCCTTGAAGAGCTTGCGGGCGCGCACATACGTTCCATCCGGCTGCTGCATGCGCGCCTTCACGGTGTCGGCCATGTAGGCGGGCAGTATCTCGTCGTGGATGCGGGCGATGGCCTCCGGCGAGCGCACCGGAAAGACCACCTCGCAGCGCTCGAAGAGATTGCGCGGCATCCAGTCGGCAGAGCCCAGGTAGATCTCGTCCTTGCCGCCGTTGGCAAAGTGGAAGATGCGCGAGTGCTCCAGAAAGCGCCCCACGATGGAGCGGACGCGGATGCGTTCCGACAGGCCCTTGACCCCGGGGCGCAGAATGCACTGGCCGCGCACAATCAGGTCCACCTCCACGCCGGCCTGCGAGGCCTGATAGAGCGCCTCGATGACGCTGGGCTCCAGCAGCGAGTTCATCTTGGCCATGATGTGCGCCGGCCGTCCCGCCTGGGCGTGTTCCTGCTCGCGGCGAATGAGGCGCAGAAAGTTCTCCGCCATGGTCAGCGGAGCCACGAGCAGCGGGTTGTAGTCGTCCAGCTCGGCGTGGGCGGTCAGGTAGTTGAAGACCATGTGCACGCGCTCGCAGATCTGCGGATCGCAGGTGAGCAGGCTCAGGTCGGTGTAAAAGCGCGCGGTGACCGGGTTGTAGTTGCCCGTGCCCAGATGGCAGTAGCGGCGCGTCACGCCGTCCTCGTCGCGCCGCACCAGCATGGCCAGCTTGCAGTGGGTCTTCAGGCCCACCACGCCGTGGAAGACCTGCACGCCGGCGTCTTCCATGGTGCGCGCCCAGCGAATGTTGGAGGCCTCGTCAAAGCGTGCCATCAGCTCAACGACCAGCGTGACTTCCTTGTTGGCCCCGGCCTCAACAATCGACTTGAACATCGGCGAGTCGCTGCTGGTGCGGTAGAGCGTCTGCTTCATCGTGACCACGGCCGGATCCAGCGCGCCCTGTTCGATGAACTCCACCACAGGATCGTAGGAGTCGTAGGGGTGATGCAGGAGGATGTCGCGCCGCCGCAGCTCATCGAAGATGCCCGTTGACTTGCGGCTCAGCAGCAGTGGCCGTGGCGTGAACGAGGCGAACTTCAGGTCGGGCCGGTTCACATCGCTGTAGAGATACATCAGCCGCGACAGGTTCACCGGGCCGTCGCCAATGAACACCTGGTCGGGCTCCAGTTCAAAGTTCACCCGCAGCCGCTCCACGATCTCGGGATGTACGCCGGTCTCCACCTCCAGCCGGACGGCGTCGCCCTTGCGGCGGTTGTGCAGCTCCACGCGGATCGTCTCCAGCAGCGAGCGCGCTTCTTCCTCTTCGAAGTAGAGGTTGGAGTTGCGCGTGACCCGGAACGGCGCGTAGGCCAGCACCTCGTAGCCGCGATACATGCCGGCCAGGTGCTGGGCAATCAGATCCTGCAGCAGCAGATAGTCATAGCGCCCCTCGGCGGAGGGCAGGCGCACAAAACGCGGCAGCGCGCGCGGCACCGTGACCACGCCCAGCACCTGCGGACTGCTGCGGCGGCGCTTGGGGCGCAGCAGCAGCGCCAGGCACAGTGCCTTGTTCAAAACGCGCGGAAAGGGATGCGCCGGATCGATCGAGATGGGCGTTAGCAGCGGGTCCACTTCGCGCTGGAAGTAGTCGCGGGCAAAGACCTGCGCCTCTTCGCCCAGTTCCTTCCAGTCCAGCAGGCGAATGCCCTGGCGGCGCAGCTCGGGGAAGAGCAGATCGTTCCAGCAACGATATTGCGCGGCCACAAAGTCATGCATCTCGGCGGTGAGCGCGGCCAGTGATTCGTCGGGCCGCAGGCCGTCATAGCCCGGTTCGCGATAGCCATCCTCAATGCGCTGCATCAGTCCGGCCTGGCGGATTTCAACGTATTCATCCAGATTGGAGCCGGTGATGGCCAGAAACTTTACCCGCTCCAGCAGCGGGTTCGACGGGTCCTCCGCCTCTTCCAGCACACGCCGGTTGAACTGCATCCAGGAGTGGTCGCGGCCGGTAAAAAGCTTCTGTTTGGGTACGCTTCGAGGCATCTATCCATCCGTGCGCCGTGTAGGCAGTCTACCGCGTTCGAGAGTGGGTCTGCACGCCGGGGGACGGTGTGTTCAGGCACAAACCGGGCATAAATACCGTATTGAATCATCGTGGCAGATCGCCTGCCGGGGCAATGTTAAGGACATAAGAAAAATCACAGCCTCGGGGCGCGTGAGCCTTTCCTGAGTCGAGCAGAGTACACTGGTCAGACCAGTGCGTGATCTGTCTTTTTGCGCTGCAAATCTCTGTTTTGAGGGGCCTGTTGGATGAAGAGCGTTGATCGCCGTACCGTGCTGCGTTCCGTGGGAGTGGCTGCTGCTTCGTGCGTGGCGGGGCCGCGCCTCTTTGCCCTGCCTGCATTGGCGGGCGCGGCGCCGCAGGCCCGCACGGCCTATGGCCGCATCAGCGGCACGCTGGAGGACGGTATCCGGGTCTTCCGCAGCATTCCCTACGGCGCAGACACCGCTTCCAGCCGCTTCCAGCCGCCTCGGCCTCCCGCGCCCTGGACCGGCATCAAGGTCTGCGACGCCTTCACCACCCGCGCCCCGCAACTCACCGTACGCCGCGGCCCGCATGAGCTGGATGTGACGCCCAGCCTGGGCTCGGCGGGAATGCAGCAGGAGGGCCGCCGTCCGCCGGTCGCGCCAGAACTGGGCGTGCAGAGCGAGGATTGCCTGCACCTGAACGTCTTTACCCCTGCCCTGCGCGACCATCGCAAGCGTCCCGTACTGGTCTACTTTCACGGCGGCGCCTACAACAACGGCTCAGTCAACAGCGCCCTGTACGACGGCAAGCGGCTCTGCCATCGCGGCGATGTGGTGGTGGTTACGGTGAATCACCGGCTCAACGCCTTCGGCTTTCTCTATCTGGCGGGCATCGACGGCAAAGACTACGCCGAGTCCGGCAACGTCGGCATGCTGGACCTGGTGCTGGCCCTCGCGTGGATTCGCGACAACATCGAGGAGTTTGGCGGCGACCCGTCGCGGGTCTTGATCTTTGGCCAATCGGGCGGCGGAGCGAAGTGCGCCACGCTGATGGCTATGCCTTCGGCCAAGGGGCTCTTTCACCGTGTGATGACCATGAGCGGCCAGCAGGTGGAGGGCGCTCCCATTGAAATTGCGGAGAAGCGTACCGAGGAGATGCTCGGACGGCTGGGCATCTCGCGCAGCAACCTGGCCGACCTGCGCACCCTGCCCTGGCAGAAGCTTCAGGCCGCCGCGGCTGCCACCAGTTCTGACTGGCTGCCGGTAGTCGATCATGTCGTGCTGCCGCGCGACCCGTTCACGCCCGATGCGCCGCCGCTTTCCGAGCGCATCCCCATGATCCTGGGCAACACCCACGACGAGACCTCGGTGCACGTGAACGGAACGCTCACCTGGGCTGAGGCGCCCA
>DAIDGZ010000107.1 GCA_027452125.1 Acidobacteriaceae bacterium
GTTGGCGCCGGTGCAACTGATGCCGTGCACCTTGTCCTGGCGGATCATCTCAGCCAGCGAGAGGCCGAGCTCCGCGGTGCTCATGGCGCCAGCGATGGTCATGAACATTTTGCCGCCGGAGGCCAGCAACTGGTTGTAGGCTTCGGCCGCATCCACCAGAGCGGCGGCGTTGAAGTGGCGGTAGTGGTGCTTGATGAAGGAGGTAATGGTAGACATAGCGCGAACAAACTCCAATCTTTACGCTATCACAGGCGTATTGCGGGCCGATGGGCGGGCGAAAGGTGCGCGGGGCGCGGTTGCGAAGGCCGATGAGGCAACTGCGGAGAGACGAGCCGGAGTAGCAGATGGAGTGCGGAAGTTGCCTGCACGCAGCAGGAATCCGGCGCGACGGCGCGCACAGTAGAGTGTGACTCGCATCACGCGCAGCCTGAACGTTACTTTTCAGCGAGGATTCGGTTGGACGAGCGCTTCCGGTGTGGGCGGATATGCGTGCATGGTGCGCCAGGAGCGGGGTTACGCCCTTTGGATGTGGCGAATTCTACGTGCGGCAATTCCTGTTCTGGTAAGGCGCAGCGGTGTTGGCGAGCTGTGTGGTGTGATCCATAACTCCTTTGTTGTGATAGGTGTCACTGCGGGGTGGACGCGAAAGGATTCATCTCAATAATCAGAAATCCGGCAGACCTGTTTATCGCAACAAGGCCTGGACTTCGCACTACGGGAGCCGGGAGAGGGATGAGGGCACACCTCATGTTCGCCCGGAGAAAGAAGACGGCGGGATGGCTCAATCCGCAATTCAAGACAAGCACAGATCTGCATTGCCTTCGCGCCGACGGCCTGTGATCTACGCGCGCGCAAGGAGGCCCCGCGCCGGCTGGTGTCGCCGGCAGATTCGCCTGGCCGCGTGGATTGCAGTTGCCGCGCTGCTGCTGCTGTTCAGCGCGCTGCCGGGGCGTACGCAGCAGCAGGAGTGCCTGGCCTGCCATGGCGACCAGAGCATGACGGACGCCAGCGGGCACAGCATTGCGGTAGACGGCAAGACGTTTACCGACAGCATCCACGGCAGCCTGCAGTGCAACGATTGCCACGCGGGATTTACAGGGTATCCGCATCCGGACAAGCCGGCGCCGGTGCAGTGCGGCAAGTGCCACGCCGATGAGTCAGGCAACGTGGCGGGAAGCGTGCACGCGCAGGCCTCCACGCACCCCTGTACGGGCTGCCACGGGAATCCGCACCGCATCTTTGCCAAGAGCGATGCGCGCTCGACGGTGTATCCGTTGAACGTGCCGCGGACCTGCGGCAACTGCCACGGCAATCCGGAGATGGCGAAGAAGTATGGCTTGCCGAACGTCTTCTCCATGTACATGGACTCGATCCATGGGTTTGCCCTGAGCAAGGAGGGGCTGCTGGTGGCGGCCAACTGCCAGAGCTGCCACGGCTCGCACCACATCCTGGCTCATAAAGACCCACAGAGCCCGACCTACAAGACGAACGTACCCGGCACCTGCGGCAAGTGTCATGCCAAGATCGACGCGGACTACGAGCACGGCATCCACGGAAAGGCGGTGGCCGCGGGCGACCTGAAGGCCCCGGTATGCACGGACTGCCACACGGCGCATGCGATTCTGCAACCGACCGAGGCGGCTTTCCGGATGCAGTCCACGCCGATCTGCGGATCGTGCCACACGGACAAGTTTTCCACGTACCGGGACACCTTCCACTCGCAACTGGGCTCGCTGGGCGGCTATGTGGAGACGGCGCGGTGCTGGGACTGCCATGAAGCGCACGATGTGCTGCCGGCCTCCGATCCGGCTTCGCCGATCAATCAAAAGAACCTGGTGAAGACCTGCGGACGTTGCCACGCGGGCGCGAATGTGAGCTTTGTGCAGTATCAGCCGCACGCCAATGCGCGCGACCGCCAACTGAATCCCGGGCTCTATTTTGTGCGCCTGTTCATGAATATCCTGCTGATCAGCGTGCTTACGTTCTTTGTGATTCACACCATCCTGTGGCTGGTGCGCGCGCGCTACAACCAGGTGAAGAGCAAGAGCGCGAACGGAGGCAAAGATGCCTGATCTGGAGACGATGACGAGCAAGCCGGAGGCGGCGGGCAGCGACCGGGAGCGGTACTTTCAGCGCTTCACGCGCCAGCAGCGCACCATGCACGCGGTGCTGTTTACGACCTTTCTGGGGCTGGCAGCAACGGGACTGCCGATGCGCTTCAGCGACAGCTTCTGGGCGCGCAAGGCGGCGGCTGCGGTAGGCGGCTTTGGCGCAATCCTGTTTTTTCATAAGCTGTTTGCGTTGATTCTCACCTTTGCCTTTCTGGTTCACGTGAAGGAGATCTTCACGCGCGGACTGGTGAATCGCGAGAAGGGCGTTTTCTGGGGGCCGACCTCGATGGTGGCCAACTGGCGCGACGTGAAAGACATGTTTGCCCACATGCGGTGGTTTCTGGGACTGGGGCCACGGCCGCGCTTTGAGCGCTATGCCTACTGGGAGAAGTTCGACTACTGGGCGGTGTTCTGGGGGATGATCGTGATCGGCTTCTCCGGCTACGCGATGTGGTTTGCGCCGTTCTTTGCGCGCTTTTTGCCGGGCTGGGCGCTGAATGCAGTCCTGGTGATCCACAGCGAAGAGGGGCTGCTGGCGATCCTGTTCATCTTCTCCATCCACTTTGTGAATACGCATCTGCGCCCCGACAGCTTTCCCATGGACATGGTGATCTTTACCGGCGTGGAAAGCGAAGAGGAGTTCAAGCAGAAGCGGCCCGAGGAGTATGAGCGGCTGGCGCGCGAGGGCAAGCTGGAGGCGCGCCTGGGCGAAGCGCCACAGAGCTGGCAGATCAACTTTTCACGCCTGGT
>DAIDGZ010000108.1 GCA_027452125.1 Acidobacteriaceae bacterium
AGATAGGCGAACGTAGTCACGTGGCCGGGAACTACCTCGTGACTCACCAACTGCTCGAACTCGGGATACGTGATGCGTAGCGAGGCGTTGATCTCGTAGCTGGCCTCGTACTGTGGCGAGCCATCGGCATTACGGGTGCGACCAATGTAGTTCATGGACCCTGAGAACCAGGCATCCTTGATGGGGAGAAAGTTGATGTTTGCGCGTGGTACCGTGGCCAGCGCAGCAGGTAGATAAGGAACCAGATTTTTCGCACTCAACTCGTCAAAGAGGGCAATGACGGCGGCGCCGAGACCGCGGACGCTAGCCATGGGAATGACACGTTCGGCACGCCAGTCGTCCACCGCATTCAGCAGATTTTTATTTGCATCGTAGCCGGCGCGGCCAAGCAGTTCTGCGACGCGCTCACGCTTGGCCTGGGGCTGCGAGGGCTCTGGTGGCTTGCCGGTGGAAGCTTCTACGGAGCGCGCGTAGGGAACTGGGCTGCCTTGGCCAATCACCTCCATTGCCAGATCCCACATTGCCTCCAGGCACAGCGCTAGCCCATCCAGATAAGCCCCACGCAGGCCGGCAATCTTTGCCGCTTCCGTGCGTATGCCTGCGATTGCGACAGGCAGATCCACATGACGCAGATAGTTCTGCGCTGCCGCGCAATTCTCGCTCTTCTCGCTCACGCCTCCGCAGGCGCGCAGGTGCGCTGCCGAGGGGTGTGTATAGGCAGCGGGAAGCGGTTCGTCGCTGAACCATGAATCGGCGATGAACCGTCCTGTGCCGGAAGCGCACATGACATCGCCGCCCCACAGTGTGTCGATGCCCAGTACGGCATCGGCTACGTACTTTCCTGCCCGATCCATTAGTTTTTCTCCTTTCTTTGTGCAGTGAACCACACGTAGAGGCATAGCCCAAGAAACATCAATGCGGAAACTGTTTGCGAAACCGGATCGTTTGCATAAAACGGCGTGCGGATCAGATCCTCGTTGTAACTGGGGAAGAGGCGTAACGCCGCGCCCAATACGCCGCCGAGCGCGCCGCCTGCCATCAGGCCAGAGGCCAGAATGACGCCGCGTTCACGAATCTTGCTGCCATGATCGCCGCCGGTGTTTTCAGATTTTCTGTTGACCAGATGCGAGAGGAAGCCGCCAGCCAGAATCGGCGATGTGAGCCCCAGCGGGAGATACATGCCCAGCGCGAAGACCAGCGACGACTTGCCTAGCATCTCCAGCACCACGGTGACCATGGCACCCACGCCAAAAAGCAGGTAAGTGACGGGCTGGCGGCTCATAAAGCCGACAACCAGCGCCTTCATGATGGCTGCCTGCGGCGCGGCCAACACCTGACGCGGATCGCCCGGAGCTGCCTCGCCAAACTGGAAGGCGTGCGCGAGTAGGATAATGGTGAGCCCGGCGGTGACTGCAGCGGCGATGACGCCTAGAAACTTTACCTTCTCTTGCGCGCCGGGGGTTGAACCCATCCAGTAGCCCACCTTGAGATCTGTAATGGCCTGACCCGAGACGCAGAGCGCAGTGCACACCATGCCGGCGATGGCCATCACGAAGAACATCCCCGTCGTGCCGGAAAGCCCGAAACCAAGCAAGACAACGGCAGCAATGATGATCGTGAGCATGGTCATGCCCGAGGCTGGATTATTGGCCGTAGTGGCAATGGCGTTAGCCGCAACCGAGGTAAAGAAGAACGAAAAGAGTAGCGTGAGCAGCAGGCCCAGCGCAAGCACAGCCCAAGTGACGTGGAAGCTGCCAAAGAAGAAGGCTACAGCCAGCGCACCCAGCACGACGCCAAGCAGGATCGTCATCATCGGGATATCGCGATCTGTGCGCTCAGTGTTCAGCGCTTCTCCGTGGCGGAAGGCATGCAGCGCGATGCCGAAGGCTCCGGCGATGATGCGCAACGACTTGAGGACTCCGACGATGCCCGCTGACGCAATGGCGCCCACGCCAATGAAGCGCACGTAGTTGCGGTAGATCTCGCCCGCATCCATGTGACTGATCGGTACGATGCCCGGGTAGACTGCTGTGGTGACGTGGCTGCCCGCGAACCAGATGAGCGGAGCCAGGATGAAGTTAGAGAAGATACCGCCAGCGCAAAAGACGATGGCGCTGCGCAACCCCATCACGTATCCGAGGCCAAGGATAAAGCCGATGGCGTCGAAGCTGAAGACCGCCCGGCCGCGCTCCGCCAGTGCACGCACCGGCGGCAGAAACTGGAAGTCAAGATACTCGCGCCAGACGTGGAAGGTAGTCACAAAGAAGTCGTAGACGCCGGCGATGCCTGTAGCCTGTAGCAGCAGCCGGGCCTGTGAGCCGCCCTTCTCACCCGTAACCAGTACTTCAGTGATGGCCGTGGCCTCGGGGAAGGGAAGTTGACCGTGCATTTCGCTCACAAAGTAGCGGCGCAGTGGGATGAGAAAAAGTACACCCAGGCAGCCGCCTGCGAGACAAATAAAGATGGTCTGTACGGGATGCGGGTCCAGGTGAAGGATGTAGAGCGCGGGTAGCGTAAACACCGCGCCGGCCACTACAGCGGCCGAGGCTCCGCCAATGCCGGTGGTGATCACGTTCTCCAGCAGCGACGAGCGTCGTTTGTAGATGCGGGCGAGTCCGATGGTGAGGATGGAGATGGGAATCGCCGCCTCCATGCCCTGTCCCACCTTGAGTGCGGAGTAGGCGGAGGCCACGGAGAAGATGACGCAGAAGATCAGCCCCCACAGGATGGCGCGTGCCGTGAGTTCGGGTTCGTTGTGCGCTGCGGGAATAATCGGCGTATAGGATTCACCGGGCTTGAGCGGCGAGTAGGCGTTTTGCGGAAGAGACTTGCTTTCGGTCTCGTTCATCGATGTATCTTCCCCCGATGCCGGAGAGGCAAACGACAGTGTACCGCGCAGCCGGTGATTGTGACACAATAGAAGCAATTCCCCAGATATATGGTGTTGCTGGAAGGTGCGTTATGAGTACGCAACCCACGGATTGTACGCAAGCTGCGCGCCGCGAAGCAGATGATGCTTGGTTTGCCATGCGGCTGTCGCTCATCGTTGGCGTGTTGATGCTGGTCGGTAAAGTCGGCGCCTACTGGATCACTGGTTCATCGGCTATTCTGTCAGACGCAGCCGAGTCGGTGATTCACGTGGTAGCCGTCGCTTTTGCAGCATTTAGCCTGCACCTGAGCCGCAAGCCGGCTGCGCCGCGGTTTTTGTACGGCTATGAGCGCATTGCCTTTCTTTCTGCCGGGTTTGAAGGCGCCATGATCGTGATCGCGGCCATTGCCATCATTGTGGCGGCGGTGGAGAAATGGCTGGCTGGATTGCAACTTGCCAACCTGGGTAGCGGAAGCCTGCTGGTGCTCGGTGCGGCAATTCTGAATGCCGGGCTAGGTTGGTATCTCGTCCACACGGGACGGCGGCTCAACTCTATCATCCTGGAGGCTAACGGCAAGCATGTACTCACCGATAGCTGGACCAGCTTTGGAGTTGTCGTTGGGCTTCTTCTGGTTATCGGCACGCACTGGAAGCCGTTTGATCCTTTGATTGCTATCGCGGTCGCACTGAACATCCTGTGGTCAGGCGGCAAACTCATGTGGCGCGCCGCGCAGGGATTGCTGGACTATTCTGATCCAGAGGTTGGGCACCAGATTCGCGAGAAGCTGGATGTACTGTGCGCGGAACTCAATGTGAAGTATCACGGCGTACGCTTCCGGGCCACCGGTTACAGGCAACTTGTGGAAGTGCATCTCTTGTTTCCGCGGGAGATGGCTTTGGGCGAGGCACACAGCGTGGCTACCATGATTGAAGAGCGGCTGGTCGCGGAGCTTTCCACGCCGACCGAAGTGATTACACACCTGGAGGCGGAAGAGGATCACGCAACGGTGCATAGCCATGAGCACTATACCGGCTTGCCTCAGTAAGTAAGCAGCGCTCCGTGGCCTGCATGAAGACCGACCACGGAACGTGCTATGTCGGCGGCATGATTGCCGTGCGTTTACTGTACGGTTCCCACGAGCGTCAAATCGATTCCTACCACTTTGGCTACCTTCAGGATGAAGACGCTCGGGTCCTTCAGACCCCACTTGACGTAAGGAACGGTAAACTGGCCTTTGGCTGTCAGGCTGGATCCTTCAATGTGAATCTGCATTGGTACGGAGATATCGTGCGGCGCGCCGTGCAGAGTGAATACTCCGGATACCTCAATCGTGGAGTCGCCTGTGGCTGCGAGATTGCCTGTGTAGCTCTTGGGAACAAACGAGATCTGTACGTATTTCTGCGTTTCCAGGACGTCCTTGTCCATTTTCTTGTCACGAGACTTTTCGCCACTATCACCACTGTTGGCAGCCACTTCAACGAATCCCGAGATGGTTTTGGCCGTTGGGTCAAACTCTATCTTGCCGCTCTGTACATGGAAGATACCGCGTACCTGGTGCGTGTTGCCGCCTAGCGAAAAACTCACCTGGCTGGCAGTGGAATTGATTTCAAAAGTGTGCTGCTGCGCCTGCGCCAGTGGCGCCAGGGACAGACAAAGCGTAGCCAAGAGCGCAGTTGTAAGAATTTTCATTACTCATCTCCTGCATGGGGATTGGGTTGTACAGATTGCTGGTTTGATTGCGCGATGACTTGCGACAACCAAAGACTAAGGGATGCGACCTGATCATCGGGCAGATACTCGTGCCCTGCCATGTCAGTTCCTGGAATTCCAAATTTGATGATTTGTGCCAGCCGGGTACGCAGTTGCTCTGGCGCGCTGCGCGGCGACAGGTAGTAAATCGGACCCACAGCTAAGTCAGGCGGAACTCTTTTAAAACTAGCCTGCCACTGTTGTCGCATGCGTCCGGCTGCGCTGTGGCAGGTGAGGCAGTCCTTACGATAAAGCATCTCTCCTTCATCGTAGCTGGCATTACGCAGAGCCTGTGTGCCGGGCTGCCACACGCGCTCTTCATGGATGTGCTGTTCGACATCAGCTGCGCGTAGACTTTCTAGGTAGGCCACGAGGTCTTCGCCGCGCTGATCTTTGAAAAGAAATCCGTAAGACGGCATTACCGAGGCTCCGCTCACCTCTCCGGGGTTGAAGAAGTGCATCTTTAGCCAGATTGCGGAGCGGCGCAGGCCTACCTCGGATAGGTCCGGCCCCTGGCGGCGATTGCCGATGAGAGGCGGTTGCTCACGGCGAATGCTGGCGATGCTCTCAGCAGGGCCCCACATCAGCACGTCTGCCGTGCCGGGTCGTACATACTGCGAGTGGCAATGAATGCAACCTTCGGCGATGTACACACGTCGTCCCCGCTCCACCTGTGACATAGTTGCGGGACTGGCTGGAGCAGGCAACAAATGCCGCAATACAAACGCGGCCAGGAGCACTGCCGCAACAAGTACGGCCTCACGCATTCGGCGGCGCAGCGAGGGCAGCAGAATCAGCGCGCCAGCCCCGGCTACAAACGGCGGAGGCACGTGCCCCAGATGCTGCCCCATGCCGATGCCCATTGCCGAGCCAATCCATCCGGCTGCGGCGTAGATCCATCCCGCCATGCGTCCTCGCTCGTCTGCATTGGCCGCAGGTGCTAGCAGGGAAGGATAGGCCACCAGTGCTACAGAGTAGAGCGAGACACCAACTGGATAGAACGCAGAGGCCAACAGCGCCCGGCCAGGATCGAGCAGGAGCAGGCATGCAGCCGCCAGCACCACAAAGGCGCCGGTAAGGACTGTCCACAGGCCACGGCGGCGTAGCAACAGAACGCTTAGCAGCGCGCCTCCCATATGCAGCGCGCCGTTCACCCATAAATGCAGTTCGCCCTGCCAGGTGCCGGCCTTGAGCACGGCGGTGTTCTGGATGATAAAGAAGGCTGCCGAGTCCAGCCAGACTAAGGCGGTGAAGCCGGCAAGCGCCAGGCCGAAGGGGAGCAAAATGCTGTTGTGAGGCGTGTGGAACACTGCGTTGGGCTGTTTCTGCTGAGGCAGCAGAGTCAGCGCAGCACCTATCAGACATAGCGTGCCAGCGATGAACGATTGCGTTTCCGGCGTGGATGTAAAAAATGCCGGAATGTTACAGGCGAAATAGCCAAGCCCAGTGCCGAGTCCCACCATCAGGAGCGGATTGCGTTCGCCGGCCCAAAGGTGCAGATACGTGGCCAGCGTGACGGTGAGCAGGCCGAGCCCTGCTCCAATCATGAAGGCAACAGCCATGGCTGCCGATGTATTCATGGGAGACAGCGCAAGAAAGGCTGCTCCAGCTGAAGCAAGAAAGCCTATGCGCAGACGCTGAGCGGGAGCGTGCCTGAACTTAAGGCGCGGAGCCAGCAGGCTGGCCAAGATGCCGCCCGCAGCCATTGCCGCCATCACCGCCTTCAGTTGTGCATCTTCAATGCCGAGGCGACCCAGTCGCGCCAGAAATGCGAACTGGGCGAAGATAAGAAAGTCGACGTAGGTGATCGCGACCATTGCGGTCGCGCGCCAGCCAGCCGTCCGCGTTTCAGCAGTCACCATGCGCCAGCCACCCCCTGCGCATGCCGATAATCTGAATGAAAACGCATATGCCATCAAATAGGGCTACTGTCGTCCAGGCAGTTGCTAGTGCCCCAGCCAATACTTGTGCGGTCACAAAGATGGCGACGCTGGCGCGCATTAGTGCGGTGAGCAGCCAAACGGTAGTGAGTTTGCGCTCGCATCCATCGCACAAAGTGATGTACGCGCCGTAAAGGCACGAGAGGCCCACACCCATCACAAATGCGCCGACAAAGGAGATGTACACCAGAGCATCCTGAGGCGCGTGCAGATGCATAAGCTGTAGTGTCAAGGCTGTAGTGACTACCAGCAAGGCGCCGGTGCAAGTGTCAGAGAGACCAATCAGCAGTTGATAGAGGAGCAGCGCGGTACGATTCATACGGTCTTCTCCTGAAGCGCTTCATGCGAGATGGAAGCAGGCCGGCCGGCTAGCGAGGTTGCATCCGCAAACCAATCGAGTGAGGCCAGCAGCATACAGATGCCGCTGAGCAGGCGCATTGCATAAAGGGTGTTGCGTAGCCGACCGGGCACCATGGTAAACGCAGGATCAAAGCCCTCGCGCCAGCCGGCCACGGTCATAAGGATCACGTAAGCGAGGACACTTGCATGCCACAGATAGAACGAGCGCGTGCGATTGAATATCCAGCCATCTTCGCCCATCATCTGTACCATGACGAAGATGATGAGGCTTGATGTGAAGCCTGCCATTGCCACAAACGAGTGTCCCACCAGTCCGTCGGTGAACTTGAAGTGATCCAGGATGCCGGGTAGGAACATTGTCCAGCCGGTGATGAGCAGCGCGCCCCACCACCACAGGAAGGCAATGCGCCACAACCGTGTATTCGCGTTCCAGCGAAAGGCTGCATAGTAGGCGGGTATCAGCGGCAGCCACGCCATCAGGCTTCCTAAGCTCAGGTATTGGACTGGCAGATGGCTGCTCACATCCGCATGGCCGAGTGAGACGCACAACAGGCTCTCCGCAGCCAACACAATCCAACTTGCAGTAATTACGCGTGAGATTCCCGGCCTGCGTGTGGTGAGGCCGTATGGCAGGGCAAGCAGAATGAACACTACGGCCAATGAGGACTCGAGCTGGCTGGCGCCGGTAGGGCCACCCGTTGCGGGGTTGATGGGCGGATAGCTACCAGAGCTGCTGGCGAGATAGAGTACGAATGGGACCGCGAGCAATGCGGCTAGTCCACCGACACGGGCAGCAGATGCCCATAGATTGTTGAGGATGGAACGCCGCCATCTGCCAGCCATGGCCAGAGCTAACAGGAGCCATAGGGTAAGCAACGCACAGACCAAGAGCATGCGCGCGTAGCCTGTCCAGTCCAGAAAGAGCTTGCCGCTGGAGTAGCCGTTGAGCCAGGAGAGCGAGCCTACACCAAGAGCTACGGACCATACCCAGATCACTGGGCGACACCATTGTGCCGTTTGGTTGCGATCCGCTCCATAGACTACAAAGAGGAATCCCACCAGCGGCAGGCTCGTCCATCCGTACAACTCCAGGTTCATGTGCACCATGATCCAGCGGCCATAGGTCAATTCGCCCAGCAGGGGATTGAGTTTTGGCGCCAGCAACAGAATAGCGAGCAGGACGCCCACCGCGTTGGCCACCACCAGCCACAGCAGTCCGTGCCAGGCAGCCGCGGTTACGCCCGCAGTGCTACGGGGCATCTGCTCGCTAGCGCACGTGTGAGGGCTCAATGATCTTTCCATCGCGCATCTCTACCAGGCGATCACAGCGCTGGGCCAGGCTGAGATCGTGTGTGGCCATCAAGAGGGTTATGCCTTCTGTTGCAACCAGGTTCAGCAGCAGATCGAACACCTGGGCACTGGTCTTTTCGTCAAGCGATCCGGTTGGTTCATCGGCCAGCAGCACGCGGGGCTTATTCATCAGTGCGCGGCACAGTGCTGTGCGCTGGCGCTCGCCGCCAGAGAGCTTTTGGATAGGATGATCCATCCGGTGACTTAATCCAGTTCGCTCTGTCAGTGCACGCAAACGTTCTATTGCGACGCGCCGATCGGTTCCAGCAGCCATGGTCGGGATCAGGCAGTTCTCCGCCAGTGTCAGGCCCGGGATGAGGTTATGAAGCTGGAAAACAAATCCCACCTCATGCCGCAATAGCCGGAGCAGTCCGTGCTGACGATCCACGTGCACGCCGTTCACCCACACATGTCCGCGGTCCGGTGTATCGAGACCGCCGAAGAGATGCAGCAGAGTGCTTTTGCCACAGCCAGAGGGCCCGCACAGGGCCACGGACTGGCCTTCTCGCGCTTCGAAGGATACTCCCTTGAGTACTCCGATTGCGCCCTCGTCGTAGCTCTTCCATAGCTCCTCGGCGCGCAGCACCATGCGACCATTGTCATTTCCGTCGGTAGCTTTCATTCGAAACGTAGAGCCTCCACCGCGCGGATGCGCATAGCATACAGAGCCGGATACAGTGCACCAGCGATGCCAGTGAGCAGTGCCAGGGCGATCACAATCAGCAATAGCAGCGGGTGAATAGTGACGTCCACATAACCGTCCAGCGCGGGAATTAGTTTCAAGGCATAGAGCACACTCACGCCTGCTAGCAACCCCGTCACAGCGCCCAGCACGGAGACGATGGCGGATTCGCCAAAGATCATGCCGGCGATCTGCCCCTCAGAAAATCCATTCACGCGGAGAATGGCGATCTCGCGAATGCGTGTGAAAACTGACATGATCATGGTGTTGGCAATGCCAAGTCCACCCAGTAGCAGTCCACAACCGCCCACCGCCCAGGCTGTAGCCTTCAGGATTTTGAACTGTGAATAGGAGTGCGTGAATTCGGTATCTTCCAGCGCGATCAGGTTGGGGTACTTCTCCTTCACCATCGTCTTTAGCGCCGCCGCTTCGTCCTTGTTACGCAGCTTTACCGTTACAACGGATGACAGCCCTTCCTTGTGGAAGAATTTTTGCGCGACGCCAAGAGGCATAAACACGCCGCCATCTTCAAATCCGTTGGAGGTACGCAGAATACCTAAAACGTGGAAACTGGCATGGCCGATGGGCACGCTACTGCCTACCCTGGCAGCGAGGAACTGTGCTGCGCGCTCGCCGAGGACTACGCCATTTGCATTTTCACTGAAACTGCTTCGGTCGCCCACGATCCACCGGGCTTTTTGAATGCGGGCATCGCTCGGCGTGACTCCGAAGCAGGTGACGATGGGGTGGCCGGCGCTGGAGACGATGCCAAAGAGCACCGGATTGGCGTGTGCCACCATTGGCCAGGTTGTGATGGCATCTGCAGCCTGTGCAGGAACGCTGCTGAAGAAGAGGTCAGAAACATCGCGTTCGAAGACAATAATCTGACTGTCATTCGAGAGTATGTTCGAGAACATTCCGATGGCGCCTTGCAGAATGGTAACCACGGTGAGCATGGCAGCCACACTGAAGGCGATCCCCGCGATGCTGATAAAGGTTCGGATGCGATGGCGACCAAGGTTGGTCAGGATCAACTTCAGGAAGAGCACGAGCATCCTCCGTCAAGCAGTTCTTGCGAGTCCGCAGTGACGCGATTTAGCTCTGATTCCAGATCAGCGCGCAGCCGGGCAAGGAACTCCAGATCCGGGCGCTGGGCTTGCAGGCTGTGCAGCACGCGATCACCCAGGCGGATGAGTTGCATCAGACGCCTCACGGCGCCTTTCACGCCCAGTACTGCTACGATGTTGGGTCGATCAAGCAACTGGTCGCGTGCCGAGGTCTTGCCGCTCTGCGCGGTGCCCTGCAGTATGTCTTTCAGGTCATCCACAATCTGATAAGCCAGCCCCCAGAAGAGTGCTACACGTTCAATCTGCTGAACCTCACGAGTCGATGCTCCGCCCAGCATGGCTGGCAATGCCAGTGTTAGCCGGATTAGCGAGACGGTTTTGCCCTGAGCTACACGCGCCGTGGTTTCGGCGGTGTGCGGCAGCATGCTGTAGTGCAGGTCAAGGCTCTGCCCGTTTAATAGGCCAGACACGCCGAGGCACTGTTCCAAATATTCCAATGCCCGCTGCTGCAGTGGCTGTGGGCTAGCGGCCACTGCGCGCCACGCAAGTGCATAAGCGCGGTTGATGAGGGCAAGCGCGGTGAGAATCGCACCTGCCTGGCCGAAGACCAGATGTGCGCAAGGGACGCCGCGCCGCTCCAGGGCATCGTCCATGCAGGGTAGGTCGTCAAAGAGCAGGGAAGCAGTGTGGAAGTATTCCAGAGCAATTGCCAGATCCTGTGCCGCCGCATTCGTCAGCCCGTAGGCTGTGGCCATCTCAAACACCAGCCGCGGACGCACCAGACTGCCCGGATGATCGAGCACGTGCCGCAACGCCTCTTCAAAGTGTGGATCAAGACTGGCAGGCAGGGGCAGAGATGCGCGGAAGGATTCCGTCAGATAGTTCGAGTCCGGTGGGGCAATGGCTTTCACCAGGGGCACGCTTGTCCTCAATTTCTCTTGGCATTGTGGTTTGGGGGGACGTGTGCGTCTGCAGTACCTAGCCGCAGCAGCTTTAACTATTTGTTCAGACGAGTTTTCGCGCCTCAAGGAAAGCACACTGACAGATTAATTTCCATGACATTTCGTTCATTTGTCTTTCCTGCCAGGCATCCATCAAAATGAGCAAGGTGATTTTTTTGGTCCCCTGCCTGTTGAGTGCTTCGGTGATTAAACGTGTCGTTTCAAGCCATCTGGATTCAGCATAGACAGGCAAAATGAACTGCGACCAACGCGTGCATGACAATCTGTTCATCTTGGTGTTCTGGCTTGCGGGGAGCCAGAAGATTTTTGACGAGGCTGGAAGCAGGATGAAAAGATCGGTGGACGAGGAATAAGATCGCATCATGCGTCTGCTGCTCGTTGAAGACGAAGCCGATATACAAAGTTTCCTGTACCGCTCTCTTGAAGAAGCTGGTTATCAGGTCGAGACGGCGTCTGATGGCAGGACTGCGGAAAAGCTCGCCGCCGAAAACATCTTCGACATTCTTATTGTGGATCTTGGGCTGCCCGATCGGGATGGTATCGACCTGATTCTGCGGCTCCGCCAACTGGGCGTCAAGGCACCTGTGCTGATCCTCTCTGCGCGGCGTTCGGTAGATGATCGAGTGCGCGGTCTGGAGCAGGGGGGGGATGACTATCTGACCAAACCCTTTGCTCTAGCCGAACTGTTAGCGCGTTTGCGCAATCTACTGCGCCGGGGAGGTCCCGCCGCGACAGAGCCCACACGGCTGCGTGTGCTGGATCTGGAACTGGACCTGCTGCGCCGTGAGGCAACGCGCGCAGGCCTTCCGCTGCAACTCACCCAGCAGGAATTCGTGTTACTCGAGTATCTCTGCCGCAATGCCGGCCGGGTGGTAACACGCTCTATGATCCTCGACAAGGTGTGGGGTATGCGTATCCAGCCGGATACCAACGTAGTGGACGTGCACATCTACAGGCTGCGTGGCAAGGTAGACGGAAAGGGGCAGACACAGCTGATCCGGACGATGCGCGGAGTGGGTTATGTACTCAAAGACCGATAAGCGCCGCATGCGCAGCGCCGCCTGGCGCATCTCCATATGGGCCACGCTGGCCTTTGCTTTTGGAACGATGCTGGTCTTCGCTTATTTGCATCACGTGATGGCCAGTGATATCCAGAGACGCAGCGACGCCTGGCTGGCCGGCGAGGTTGAGGTGCTGGGCGATGTGGCGGAACGCACGCCCAAGAACGCACTCTACAGCCGCGTTGTGAGTGAAGTGGCGGAACTGGCCTCGCGCGAGGTGCCTAACAAGGCTCCTGGTGAGAGCGCGGCGGACGACTCGGTTTTCTTTTTACAGCGCGGCGCCGATGGCTCGATGCAACTTTGGGTGGGTGCGGGCAATGGTCTTGAAAATCTGCGCGCTATCCAGGCCAAGAAAATTGATCCTGATCAGCCCACCGATCTGCATGTGAAAGGTTTCCCCATCCCTTTTCGGGTTGCTTCCATCCGCATGGATGACGGCAGCAGCATCTACCTCGGACTGTCCGAGCGGGATCAATTGCGTGTTTTGCGTAATTTACGCGCACACTTCATCATCATCTGGTTTTCGCTGGTCATGCTGGGCTTTGCGTTGGTCTTCTTTGCCACGCGGCGCATGCTGAGCCATGTACGCGAGATTACCGAGGCGGCTTCGCGTATTGGGCATACCGACCTTACAGCGCGCGTGCCCACTACACTGCGCAACGATGAGGTGAGCCAATTGGCTTTGACTCTCAACCGTATGCTCGACCGGATTGAGAGCTCAATGCACCAGTTGCATACCATTACGGACTCGTTGGCCCACGATCTGCGCAGTCCGCTTACCGCCATTCGCGGCAAACTGGAGGTCTCGCTCAGCGAACCCGCCGGGGGTATGTCGGCCGAGCCGATCGTCTCCGCTATCGACGAACTGGATCGACTGACGGATTTCCTGAATAAGTCGCTGGACGTGGCCGAAGCCAAAGCCGATGCGCTGCGGCTGACGCGCACGGCGATCGATCTTGATGAGCTCTTGCGAGTGATGATCGATCTCTATGAACCATCGATGTCCGAGCGCGGCTTGCAGGTTACCCTGCACAGCCACGGACCGCTTACGGTGCAGGCCGACGAGGCCCTGGTGCATCGCATGGTGGCCAATCTGCTGGATAACGAGCTGAAGCACCTGCCGGCGGCGCGCACCATCTCCATGAGCTTGGAGCGGAGCGAGGATCAGGCGGAGTTTGTGCTGGAGGATGATGGCCCAGGCTTTGACGCGGAGGTGCTGCCCCATCTATTTGAGCGCCGGGTGCGCGGCCGCAGTTCGGACGGACATGGCCTGGGACTGGCATTTGTGGACGCTGTAGCTCGCGCCCATGGCGGCACTGCACGAGCCGAAAATCGTCCCGACGGCGGCGCGCGGATAGTGATCAGCCTGCCCTTGACCGGTGTCCCCGAGCCGCTTGCTGGGAGCTGGCGCTAGGCCTGCCCTGGTTTATTTTTTTAAGTGTTTGATAATCAGTGGATTAAGATAGATTTATTCGTCGCTGCTTCCCGGCAGCAGTCTTTCTGTCGGACGCGTCTCATGGTATGCGCTTTTGGACGTTCCATCTGCTTTACATGCCCCCAACCTCCCGGTAGACTTGAAGTTCGGGGCCATGCGCATTTTTTACGGCGTGGCAGTTGTCTTCCCCTGCCACGGGCCGGTATTGTAGGCAAGCGGGACAGCAAGGGTTCGGTGCCCCGGAGTAGTATTTTGAGTTCCCAGAACACGAGGAGATGCAGGCATGGCCGTTGAAGAGAAAGTGAAACAGATTATCGTCGAGCAGTTGCAGGTGGACGAAGCCGAAGTGACCCCCGGCGCCAGCTTCCAGGAAGACCTGGGTGCAGATTCGCTCGACGTGGTTGAGCTCGTGATGCAGTTCGAAGAGGCCTTTGACCTTGAGATTCCCGACGAGGACGCCGAGAAGATCAAGACCGTGAAGGATGCCATCGACTACATCGAGAAAAACGCGAAAGGCGGCAAGTAGCCCTTGACCCAGGTATCAACCCGAAGAGTCGTCATCACCGGCCTGGGGCTGCTTTGCGGCGTGGGGAACACTGCCTCGGAAATCTGGCAGCAACTCCTGGCCGGCGCCAGCGGCATGGCGCCCATTCAGGGCTTCGATGCCTCGGGCTTTCCAGTCAACTTCGCCGCTGAGGTCAAGAACTTTGACCCGCTGAACTTTGTGGACAAAAAAGAGGCCCGCAAGATGGGTCGCTTCATTCATTTTGCCTTTGCAGCTACTCAAGAAGCGATGGCACAGTCAGGTCTGGAGATCACTCCGGAGATCGCCGACCGCGTCGGCGTGCTGATTGGTTCAGGTATTGGCGGCTTCGAGATCATTGAGCGCGAGCATACCGCTCTGATTCAGGGCGGTCCGCGCAAGATCTCTCCTTTTTTCATTCCCGCAGCCATTGTGAACATGGCAGCGGGCCAATTGAGTATCCGTTACGGAGCCAAGGGACCCATCTCCGCCACAGCCACCGCATGTGCTACCAGCGCCAACTCGATAGGCGACTCGGTTCGCATGATCATGCACGGCGATGCCGATGTGATGATTGCCGGCGGTACTGAGGCAGCGGTGACACCTCTCTCCGTGGGTGGATTTGCCTCTATGCGCGCGCTTTCCACGCGCAACGACGATCCCACCCGCGCCAGCCGTCCGTTTGACAAGAATCGCGATGGTTTTGTCATCGGCGAGGGTGCAGGCATCCTCATCCTCGAGGAACTGGAGTTCGCCAAGGCGCGCGGAGCCAAGATTCTGGCCGAGGTCATAGGCTATGGCATGAGCGCCGACGCCTATCACATGACTGGGATTGCACCGGAAGGACAGGGTGCCCAGCGCAGCATGCGTAATGCACTCCGTGACGCCGGCATCCGCCCCGAAGAAGTGGGCTACATCAATGCCCATGCCACTTCCACGCCGGCGGGCGATGGTAACGAGTCGCGGGCCATCGAACTGGTGTTTGGCGAGCATGCGCTCAGCCGCGCGCTCAAGATTAGTGGCACCAAGTCCATGACTGGGCACCTACTGGGCGGCGCAGGCGGTCTGGAGGCGGGCATCACCGTGCTGGCTCTGCAGCACCAAATGCTTCCCCCGACCATCAACTTGGATGAACCTGATCCGGAGTGCCGTCTTGACTATGTGCCTAACAAGGCTATTTCGCATACCTTCGATGTGGCCCTGTCCAACTCCTTCGGCTTCGGTGGCATCAACGCAACACTAATTATGCGGCGCTGGACAGAATAGTTTGTCCTCTTAATTCAACCTCTTGCGGCGCACATTCCAAGGAATGTGCGCCGTTTTCCTTTTTGCGAGCGCTGAGCGCTCCGCTAGGCAGGATAAGCAATCAGTTCCTTGTACTGCGCATCGGCATACCAAGGATCTTGTGCCGTCTTGAGCCACTGCCCCAACTCTGCCTGGAGAATATGAAGGTCTGCAGGGGGAATGGCCGTCAGCGGCAGATTCTTCATCTGGTAGGGATCAGCCACGTTGTCAAATAGTTCGGTTTCACCCTTTGCGCTCACAAAATAGGTGTAACGGTTTGTGCGCACACCTCGCCCGATCTCCATAAGATAGGCCGCGGACTTAGGTTTGGGCTGTGCTCTCCGGTTGCCCAGCAGAGTACCTGAGTAGTCCACCCCGCGCACCGTCTCAGGCGTCTTGTCCTTGAGCCCCATCATGCCCAGCAGCGTCGGCATTACATCCACACGGCCTAGTTGCAAATCCTCCACGCCCGGCGTTAAGTGCTGCGGATAGCGAATCATGAAGGGAATCAGAAAGGACTCGTCGTAGATTACGCTCTTGGCCATCCGCCCATGGCTCCCCATCATCTCCCCGTGGTCTGCGGTGAACACCACGATCGTATTGTCCGCATCGCCGCTCTCCTCCAGCGCCTGCAATACGCGGCCTATCTGCCGGTCAACGCTAGTTACCAGCGAAAAATAGATCGCCGCACACTTGCGCGGGTCGTGCTGGGTATCTTCCAATGCCTTTTCAGCATCTACATTCGGCCGATTTAGTAGTTTGCTCGCTGGCTCGTCCGCGTAGTATTTCCGGTAGATATCCTGCTCACAGTCTTCCGGCCGGTAATACGGCATGTGCGGCGGATTCGGCGCCCAGATGATGCTGAACGGCTTGCTGGCATCGCGCTGTCCGGCGTTGTTCTTCAGGAAGCCGATCACCGCATCGGCCTCCAGGCGCGGCGTGAACTCGTGCGCGTGGTAAGGCTGTCCATCCTTCTTGCCATCCACCAGTGCGGGTACGGGCGAGTAGCTCAGTGCGTTGAAATGACGGTCCTTGATGTCCTGGAACCAATAGCGGTTGCTGTGCCGTCCCTTGCCCGGTGGAATGTAGGTGTCGAATGGGTTGGTATAGTGTCCACCGGGAGCCGTCTCTTTCCCCACGTAGTTCCCCTCGGTATCAAATAGCGGCTGTGTTTTTTCCCAGTGTGTCTTGCCTACGTATCCCGTATAGTAGCCCGCCTTCGCCAGTACATCGGTCAGGCAGACGATGTCATCATGCATCCCATCCGGCTTGCCTTCGTAGCAATTGGTGATCACGCCATTCTGGCTCGGATACATGCCGGACATGAGCATGGCCCGGCTGGGGCTGCACACAGGCGCCGTGGCGCAGGCCTGCGTAAACACACGGCTCTCCGCAGCCAATCGGTCCAGCGCGGGGGTATGCACCGGGTCGCTTACCGTGCGCAGGGCAGTCTTGAATTCCGGCTTCTGCCAGAAGCCCAGCGCCTGCAGACGGAACTCATCTGGCATGATGAAGAGCAGGTTTGGCGGCCTTTTGCCAATGCGCTTAGCTGCGGAGAACTGTCCTGCCAGCGTGCCCGATGCGGCTAGTGCCGCCGCTCCAGTGACGAAACTTCGTCTGTCCATTTATTTCTTTTCCTTTTCTTTGTTTTCTTCTGATCTTGTGACACACCAGAGTACAGGAACGGCGAGGAATTCGTCGAGTGGCCTGCTTATTCGCAGCAATCGGTGCAGAGCATTTGCAGGGCAAGACAAAAGCGGCGACCTCCTCAAGGATGTCGCCGCTTTGTGTGGTGCGCTTGAAGTGCCGTCGTTAGACGTTGTAAGTGGTGGAGGAGACGCGGCCGCCGTGACCGGTCCAGTTCGTGTGGAAGAATTCGCCACGGGGCTTGTCGACGCGCTCGTAGGTGTGTGCGCCGAAGAAGTCGCGCTGGGCCTGGAGCAGGTTCTGAGGCAGACGGGCGGTGCGGTAGCCATCAAAGAAGGCCAGTGCAGTAGAGAAGGCCGGAGTGGGCACGCCCAGCTCGATGGCCGCGACGACAGCCTTGCGCCAGGAAGCCTGGTACTGGTTCACCGCGCCGGAGAAGAAGCTGTCGAGCAGAAGGTTGTCGAGCGCGGGATTCTTGTCGAAGGCTTCCTTGATTTTGCCGAGGAAGCGGGAGCGAATGATGCAGCCGCCGCGCCACATGAGGGCGATGCCGCCCATATTGAGGTTCCAACCGTTCTCTTTGGCCGCGGCTCGGAGCAGCATGTAGCCCTGGGCATAGCTGATGATCTTGGAGCTGTAGAGGGCGCGGCGCACGTTCTCAATAAACTCAGTGCGGTCGCCGACATTTATTTTGCTGGCGGGGCCTTGCAGGATCTTTGCGGCCTCGATGCGCTCGTTCTTGAGCGAAGAGAGGCAGCGGGCGAAGACCGACTCGCCGATGAGGGTGACGGGCTGGCCGGTATCGAGCGCGCTGATGACGGTCCACTTGCCGGTGCCCTTCTGGCCGGCGGTGTCGAGAATCTTGTCGACGAGGGGCTGGCCGTCTTCGTCCTTCTTGGCGAAGATATCGCGGGATATCTCGATGAGGTAGCTATCCAACTCGCCCTTGTTCCACTCGGCGAAGATGTTGTGCAGCTCGTCAGGATTGAGGCCTAGACCGTGCTTGAGCAGGTCGTAAGCCTCACAGATGAGCTGCATGTCGCCGTATTCGATGCCGTTGTGGACCATCTTGACGTAGTGACCTGCGCCGTCCTCGCCGACCCAATCGCAGCAGGGGGTGCCGTCGTCGACCTTGGCAGCGATGGACTGGAAGATGGCTTTGACGTGGGGCCAAGCGGCGGGGTTGCCGCCGGGCATGATGGAGGGACCGCGGCGCGCACCCTCTTCGCCGCCGGAGACGCCGGAGCCAACGAAGAGGATCCCCTTCTCGGCGAGGGTCTTGGTGCGGCGGTTGGAGTCAGTGAAGAGCGAGTTGCCGCCGTCGATGATGATGTCGCCGGCCTCGAGGTGGGGCAGCACGTGATCGATCATCTGGTCGACGGTATCGCCGGCCTTGACCATGAGCATGACCCGGCGGGGGCGCTTGAGCAGGCGGGTGAACTCCTCAATGGAGTGTGCGCCGACGACCTGAGTGCCCTTGGCCTCGTTATTGATGAAGTCGTCCACCTTGGATACGGTGCGGTTGAAGACGGCCACCTTGAAACCGTGGTCGTTCATGTTGAGGACAAGGTTCTGTCCCATCACAGCCAGGCCAATCAGGCCGATATCGCAGGAAGCGTCGCTCATAAGTGTCTCCAGCCGGATTTTATCATCGCGGATGTGCGTAAAAGGCCAGAATTTGAGACGAGGTCTGACCACGCAGAGCGACTGATGGTGCTCTGCTGCAGCGATTCGATTTTCGGACGGGAGCGGTGAAGAACGAGGATAATAGGCGGCTATGGACGAACTAGTGCTGGATGGGCAACGGCTGACGCTCGAGGAGATGCAAGATGTGGCGTTCCGCGGGCGGCGGGTGCGGGTCTCTGCCGCGGCGCGAGAGCGAGTAGCGGCCGGGCGAGCGTGTATTGAGCGCATTGTGGCCGAGGGACGCGTGGTGTATGGCGTGAACACCGGCTTTGGCAAGCTGGCCGATGTGCGGATTGCGGCGGAGAAGCTGGCCGAGCTGCAGGCGAACCTGGTGCGAAGCCATGCGTGCGGCGTGGGGCGGCCGCTGACGGTGGGCGAGGCGCGTGCGATGCTGCTGCTGCGCGCGAACGTGCTGGCCCGGGGGCTGAGCGGGAGTCGAGTGGAGCTGTTGGAACTGCTGCTGGCATTGTTGAATGCGGGTGTGACGCCGGTGGTTCCGGAGAAGGGTTCTGTGGGAGCGAGCGGCGATCTGGCTCCGCTGGCGCACCTGGCGCTGGTAGTGATGGGAGAAGGCGAGGCGTTCTACCAAGGGGAGCGGCTGGCGGGTGAGGAGGCGCTGGGACGGGCGGGGTTGCAACCCCTGGCACTGGCCGCGAAAGAAGGGCTGGCTCTACTGAACGGGACACAGGCGCTGACGGCGGTGGGTGGGCTGGCGCTGGCCCGGGCGCGGCGCCTGGTGCGGCTGGCGGACCTGGCAGGAGCCATGTCACTGGAAGCGCTGATGGGTACACCGGATGCTTTCGATGCGCGTATCCAGGAGGCGCGGGGGCATGCGGGACAGATTGCGGTGGCGGCGCATCTGCGCGGAATGCTGGCGGCCTCAGAGATTCGCGAGGCGCATCGAGAGCATGACTCGCGAGTGCAGGATGCATATTGCCTGCGCTGCATGCCGCAGGTGCACGGAGCGGTACGGGACGTGGTGGAGCACGCGGTGGGGCTGGTGGAGGTGGAGTCTGGCGCGGCCACGGATAATCCGCTGGTGTTTGCCGGAGACGCGGAGGGTACGCGGGATGCGGTCGTGTCAGGCGGGAACTTTCATGGGGCTCCGCTGGCTTACGGCTTTGACTATGCGGCGCTGGCGCTGACGGATCTGGCGGGGATGACGGAGCGGCGGATTGATCGGCTGATCAATCCGGACATCAACGAAGGGCTGCCGCCGTTTCTTTCGCCGGAGCCAGGGCTTTCGTCGGGGTTCATGATTGCGCAGGTGGCTGCTGCGGCGCTGCTGAATGAGTGCCAGGTGCTGGCGCATCCGGCGTCGGCGGGCAGCGTGCCAACGAGCGGGGGCAAGGAAGATCACGTGTCGATGGGTATGACGGCGGCGCTCAAGCTGCGGCAGATTGTGGAGAACGTCGAGCAGGTTTTGGCGATTGAGCTGATGTGCGCGGCGCAGGGCGTGGAGTTTCGCAGGCCGCTGAAGCCCAGCCGCGAGGTGTCGCGGGCGCATGATGCGGTGCGGACGATAGTGGCTCCGCTGGTGAAGGATCGGCCGCTGGCTCCGGATATTGCCGCGCTCAGCGAGGCGCTGGCGCAGGGGGCATTTGACGCGTGGTGTGCATAGGACGGATTACGCGGGGGGTACAAGGCGCTTGAGATAGACGAGCGCGGAGTGGCCATCGGGGTAGTAGTCCTCTTCGCGGCCGGCGCGGAGGTAGGCGTGCGCTTCGTAGAGGCGGATGGCGGCAGTATTTTCGGCGTCCACGTGGAGCCATAGGAGAGTGGCTTCAGCGGCCTGCGCGGACGCCTCAATGCTGCGGAGCAGGGCTGAGCCGGCACCACGGCCGCGGAAGATGGGCAGGACTTCAATGGTCTCAATGTAGGCGATGAGCTGGCGGCGCTGCCGGTTCCAGCCCGCGGTGGCAAAGCCGGCCAACTGGCCATGCTCTTCGGCGATCCAGGTGACGCCGTTGGTGCGGCGCACGAGTTGGCGCAGGTAAGAGCGTTGAAAGCGCACGGGTGGAGTGAAGCACGCCTCTTCGATGGCATAGAGGGCTGGGAAGTCAGGCGGGTTGTAGAGGCGGTAATTCACAGTCAGGCGACGAAGGCGGAACAGCAAAAAGCCATCCTCGCACGGAGGATGGCTTTTATGCACGAGCAAGGCGCCAGAGCTAGACCTTGGGCTCGAGGCCGCGGATCACGTCGAAGAAGCGCTGATCGAGGCGGCGATTCGTGGAGATAGCCTCCTTGATCGTAATGTCGGTGATGTCAGTACCCTTGAGGACGGCGATGCGGCCCCACTTGCCCTGGTGCACCATGTCGATGGCGTGGAGGCCGTAGCGCTGGCCGAGGATGCGGTCGTAGGCGGTGGGCACACCGCCGCGCTGGGTGTGGCCGAGGTTCACGGAGCGGGTCTCGAAGCCGGTCTTCTTCTCGATCAGTTCGGCGAGAGCTTCACCGATGCCGGAGAGACGTGCGTGGCCAAACGAGTCGACTTCCTTCGAGCCGAGCACCTGGCCTACCTCAGGCAGGTGGCAGCCTTCGGCGACGACGACGACGCCGTAGTGCTTGCCGTTGTCGTAGTTGTACTTGAGCAGCTTGCAGACGTGGTCGATGTCGATGTCCTGCTCGGGAACGAGGATGGCATGGGCACCACCGGCCACACCGGCAGCGTAGGCGATCCAGCCGGCGTCGCGGCCCATGACCTCGACGACGACGACGCGGTTGTGCGAGTCGGCGGTGGTGTGGATGCGGTCGACGGCCTCGGTGGCGATCATGACGGCGGTGTCGTAGCCGAAGGTGGCGTCAGTGCCGTTGATGTCGTTGTCGATGGTCTTGGGCACGCCTATGCTGGGCACGCCGTTCTCACTGAGGAAGAGGGTGACGGACTGAGTGTCGTCGCCGCCCAGAGCGATGAGCGCATCGATCTTGTTTTGCTTGAGGACTTCCTGCACCTTTTCGATACCGCCGGGGATCTTCTTGACGTTGGTGCGAGAGGAGTGGAGGATGGTGCCGCCCTTGAGCTGGATACCGTCGGTGTTCTCCAGAGTCAGAGGAATCCAGTTATTGTCCAGGACGCCGCGCCAGCCATTCAGGAAGCCGATAAATTCGTCGCCGTAGTGGTTAATGCCCTTGCGTACGGCCGCATAGATCACCGCGTTCAGTCCGGGGCAGTCGCCGCCGCCGGTCAAAAGCGCAACTCGCATCGTCAAATCTCCTCGATCCATTCACACGGCCGCCAAGCTGGCCTGGAAAGATTTTCTTATTTGAAATAGTGGCGCTGCCTGCACAATTGCTGGTTTGCACGCCTTATCCAGTGTACCTTGCCGTTGTAAAGAGGAAACGTGATGCGGCGCACCAGCGCGGAGTTTTCTTGTGGCGCGGAGCTTGCAGGTGGTTCAATAAGGCATGCCTGATAGTGGCGTGTCGATGCTGCTGGCCTTTGTGGTCCTGGTGGTGATTGTCCTGCTGGTGCTGCTGCAACTGACCCGGCTCGGCTACCTTATTCGCACCACCATTCCAGATCGCCCACGGCGGCGCAGCTTTATAGCCTCGGTAGCGTTTCTGATCACGTTTGTGGGCGTGCGGTTGCTGGTACATCGCATCGTCAATCACCAGGGACATTTTCAGTGGGTGATCGTACGCGGCCACCATATCCATCACCTAGTGTGGGGCATTCTGATTCTGCTGCTGGTGGGCTACGGCTGGCTGACGGACTTGGGGCGCTCGCACACGCCGGTTTCCATCTTCATGAGCCGGCTGATGGCGGTGGGCTATGGTGTCGGCGCGGCGCTGACGCTGGATGAGTTTGCCTTGTGGCTAGACCTGGAGCCGAATGCGTACTGGTCAAGCCAGGGACGGCTGAGCATTGATGCGGTGATCCTGTTTGGCAGCCTGCTGGCCGTAGGCGCATGGGGCGCGCCCTTCTTTCGCGGCCTGCAGGTGATGTGGAGTAAGCAACGCCAGGTGCGAGGGGCGCTTACTTCGCCTCTTCGCCTCGCGCGGTTGCTTCGTCCGCGTAAATCTCGGCGATCAGGCCAGCATAGCGCTGAGTGATAACGCGCCGCTTGAGCTTCATGGAGGGGGTCAACTCGCCGGACTCTTGCGTCCACTCGTCGGGCACAACGCGGAAGCGCTTGAGCGTCTCGAAGTTGGCCAGGCAGACGTTGGCCTCTTTCACGATGCCCTCATAGAGGGCCTGCACGCGGTCGTGGGCCACCAGTTCGGCGCGCGAGGCGACTTGAATGCCGTTCTGCCGCGCCCACTCTTCGAGCGCGGCAAAATTGGGTGAGAGGAGTGCGGAGATGAACTTGTGCTTGTCTCCGACGAGCGCCGCCTGGGCGACGAGGACACTGTTCTTGAGCTTATTCTCGATGGGCTGCGGGGCCACCATTTTGCCGCCGGAGGTTTTGAGCAACTCCTTTTTGCGGTCGGTGATGTAGAGGAAGCCGTCGTTGTCGATGTGAGCGATGTCGCCGGTCAAGAACCAGCCATGGGCGTCGAAGCACTCGGTGTTGGCGGCGGGCTTGTTCCAGTAGCCGGCAAAGACGGCAGGGCCACGTACCAGCAGTTCGCCATCCTCGGCCAACTTCAGCTCTACGTTGGGCAGGGGCATGCCTACGGAGCCCATACGCTGATGCGAAGGCGTGTTGAGGGCGATGACGGGCGAGGTTTCAGTGAGGCCGTAACCCTCCCAGAGCGCGATGCCCACGGAGGCGAACCAGCGCGCAGTGTCCATGCCGAGCGGGGCGCCGCCGGAGATGAACAGCCGCACGCGCCCGCCGAAGGCCTCGCGCACCTTGCCGTAGATGAGCCTGCTGGCAAGCTTCCAAGGCAGGGAAGAAGGCTGTCCGCCGCTGTATACGGTGTCGATGTGCCGGGCGCCGACGCGGAGGGCCCAGGCGAGCAGGCGCTTTTTCACGGGAGACGCGGCTGCCTTGCCTTCGACGGCCTGGCGAATCTTCTCAAAGACGCGGGGTACGCCGACGATGACGGTGGGGCGCACCTCGCGCATGGACTGAGGCAGCTTGTCGAACTGCGAGCAGTAAGCCACCTGCGCGCCACAGTGGTACATCACGTAGTCCAGGGCGCGGGCGGTGATGTGGGAGAGGGGCAGGAAGGAGATGCAGGCGTCGGTGGAGTCGAAGGCAAAGTCGGCCGCGGCGTAGTTCTGGTTGGCGGCTATGTTGCCGTGGGTGAGGGCGACACCCTTGGGCTCGCCGGTGGTGCCGGAGGTGTAGATGAGGGTGGCCAGATCCTTGGGCTCGACGGCGCGGACCAGAGCATCGAAGACCGGGTCGCGCTGCGCGCCGAGCGCGTCGGCTCCGGCCAGCAGGTCGTGAAGGGCAATGGCACCGGTCTGAGCCGCCGAGGCATCGGGGCGGTCCATCATGACGATGCGCTCCAGGACTGTCTGGCTCCGGACAGCGTTGAGCTTATCAAACTGCTGCTGGGTAGAGACGACGGCGATGCGGCAGCCGGCGTCGCTCAGCAACTCGGCGATCTGTTCGCCGGTGAGCGTGGGATAGATCGGCACGTCAGCGGCGCCGATGGCCAGCGTGGCAAAGTCGGTGACCGCCCACTCCCAGCGGTTTTCGCCGATCAGGGCGATGCGGTCGCCCTTGTGCGCGCCCCACTCCAGGAAGGCGCGGGCCAGCGCGCGGACCCTCTGGTAGATCTGATCGGACGAGAGAGGCATCCAGGCGCCCTGCTCATCCTGCCACAGGACCGCTCGCGGATTGGCGGCAGCAGCCACCCGCACGAAGAGATCATTCAGCGTAGAGATCGGTGCAGTCGATGTCATGAATTCAGCATGTTGGCCGCGGAGAATCGCTGAAACAGGGCCAAAGCCAGAGTGTATCAGCGAGAGCCGACCTTGGGCGGCATATCCTGCCCGGATTCCGTGATGCTGGAAGGGCATACACCGCAGACGTGCCTCTCTTGTCAGGCTCTGACCCAACCGAGTTACTAAGGTCCTCAGATTATCCACTGACTCGTGTTACACAGGCGCGTTAAACTAGAGCAAAATTGAGGCTGTTCGCTTGACTCCAAAGGGCCTCGATTCACTCCGTCCAATCCTTTGAGCAATGCAGAGACCGATACCCGCTTTGTCGCCCAGTGAACCTGACCCAGTCCTGCTAGAGCGGGTGGGCCAGTTGGGACGTATTGCGTCCGCGGGCGCGGCGCTCATCGCGGCTGTGTCGCTTGTGCGGTGGTGTCTGCCCATCTCCGGACGGATATTTCCTCCAGCCTGGCAGTTCTCGTATTCGCTTTCTGCGGTGTGTGCGTTGCTTGGCGTACTCAGCTTATCCTTACAGGATCCTCCGCATGTCGACCGTAATGCCCGGTTTGGACGCTTCCTAGGGAGCCTCATCGCTTTGCTGGGCGTCGTCGCGCTTGGTGAACAGGCTCTGCGGCTTCCTTACGGAATTGAAGAACTGCTGCCTCCCTATGGCGCCGCTTCAGCAGGATTGGAGCATCACATTGCACCGCAGACGGCAGCCTGCTTTGTTCTACTTGGGCTCGCACTGGTCTTTGTCCGTACCCCGAAACAGGCCAGATCGCACATCGCCGATACTTTGACAGTGCTACTGAGCCTACTGATTCTGACGTTGCTTTCCGGTTATCTCTTCGGTGCTGCGCATATCTTCGGGATTACTTCGCAAGAGCTAGTTTCGCTGCCCACTCTGACGAGTATTGCTTTGCTGACAGTGGCGATTGGGGCCAGGCGGGCGGAGTTCGGGTTCTTCTCCATTTTGCTGGGACGCGGCATTGGCAGCCGCATTGTTCGGCTGTTGTTTCCGCTGATGATTGTGCTGCCGATTTTCCGCGAAAGCCTTCGCGCACGGCTGATCTCTCATGGATTTGGCGTGCACTACATCACGGCCACCCTAGCATCGCTGGCGGTGATCATCGCGGAGACCCTGGTCTTCTGGCTTGCATGGCGCATTCACAACATGGAGATGGAGATTCATGACCTCTCCCTGCGGGATGCGCTCACCGGCCTCTACAATCTACGCGGCTTCTATCTGCTGGCGGAGCAGGCGTTGCGTCTGGCCCAACGCTCCGGTCTGCCCTTCACCGTAATCTTTGTAGACCTGGATAACCTGAAGCGAATCAACGATACTCTGGGCCATGACACAGGCTCACAGTTTCTTGCCGAGACTGCGGCTATCCTGAGTGATGCCTTTCGAGAATCGGACGTACTGGGCCGCGTGGGCGGTGATGAGTTCGCAGTTGCCGGCCAGTTCGGTCAACTTGCCGTCTCCTTGGCTATAGAGCGGCTGGAAGCTGCGGTGGAGCGGCGCAACGCCGAGCTGAATTTAACGCTTCCGCTGAGCTTTAGTATTGGCTACAGCATCTCCGCCTCGGCCCGCCACGAGTCTCTGGATGAACTGATCAGCCGGGCAGACCGCGAGATGTACCGTAACAAGCGCGAGCGCAAGGCCGGAGTCCTCTGACGCTTCCTACAGGCTCGGCTTTCGCCTGTCGATTGCATACTTATTCATTCAAGTGTATATTTATTCAGTACGCGGCTTAGCTTGCCTTGCCGTGATTTTTTACGCGTCATGCCGGATATAGTTCAGAAACGCCAGCGCCTCGAAGCGATTCGCGAGCTTCTCTCCAGCTCCCTGGTTAGCAGCCAGGATGAGCTGCGGCGCAAGCTGCGCCGGCGCGGTATTCACGTGACCCAGGCCACGCTCTCCCGCGACATGCACGAACTGCAACTGCTGAAGGGGCCGGGCGGGTATTCACTGCCTAACGGGAACGGCAATGGAGCGGCCCGCAGCGGTAATGGAGCAGCGGTGGTTGATGACGATGCGCCGCCGTCCGTCGCGGAGATGATTGACAGCTTTGGCATGCGCGCGCAACAGGCGTTGAACCAAGTGGTGGTGCACACCGTGATGGGCGGCGCTCAGCCGCTTGCCGCCGCGCTGGATTATGAAAAATGGCCGGAGGTGGTGGGCACCATCGCCGGAGACGATACAGTGTTAATTATCTGCCCCGACCAGCGCCGAGCAGGCGAGGTGGAATCCCGGATAAGGACAATGCTGGAATCATGACAGGATCCGTACAAACGGCAGTCATCGGTGTCACTGGGTATGCCGGCGCGGAGTTGGCGCGTCTGCTGTTGCATCATCCTCGCCTGCGCGGGACGCCCCCGGTGTTTGCGGGGCGGGTGGACGAGAAGGATGCGGCGCGCGGCGGCGTGCCGCTGGCAGAAATTCATCCGCATATAGTGGACAACAACGGCAGCGGCGATCTGCGCCAGGAGGCATTCTCGTGGGAACTGCTGGCGGCGCGCGGCGTCGAGGTGCTGTTTCTAGCCACGCCGCATGAGCAGTCCCGCGCGTGGGCGCCGGAGGCGCTGGCCCGCGGCCTGCGCGTGATTGACCTGAGTGGCGCGTGGCGGCTGACCGAGGCGGCGAATCGCGCGGTATACGCTTTTGAGGACGATGATCCGGAGCTGGCCTCGGCCACCCAGGCGCAGGCTGTCTACGGCATGCCAGAGCTGCATCGGGCAAAGATTGCCGGGGCGCGGCTGGTGGCCAATCCCGGGTGCTACTCGACCTCGGTGATTCTGCCGCTGCGTCCGCTGGTGGCGGCAGAGCTGGTGGACCTGGAGTGCGGCATCATTGCCGACTCCAAGAGCGGCGTGAGCGGCGCGGGCAAGGCGCCCACGGCCAAGACGCATTACATGTATGCGGCCGACAATCTTTCGGCTTACGGCGCATTTACCCACCGGCATACCGGCGAGCTGCTGGAGCAGATCGGCGTGAGCACGGAGCAGATTGCCTTTGTGCCTCACCTGTTGCCGATTCCGCGGGGCATCTTGTCTACCATTCATGTGCGCTTCAAGCAACCGCAGACGCGGGAAAGCATTGCGCACGTCTACCGCGAGTTCTTCTCGGGTAGTCCGATGGTGCGCCTTTACGGGCACACTCTGCCGCAGATTCAGTATTCGGTGCGCACCTGCTACGCCGACATCGGCTTCCAACTGGATGCCAGCGGACGGCGCGCAGTGATTGTGAGCTGCCTGGACAATTTGCTGAAGGGCGCATCTTCGCAGGCGGTGCAGAACCTCAACGTGATGTACGGCTGGGGCGAAGCGGAGGGTCTCGAATGAAGTACGTAGTGAAGCTGGGCGGCGCCGGGCTGGAGAATCCGGCACTGCTGGAGGGCTGCACCCGCGCGATTACGGACCTGGTGCGCGATGGTCACCAGGTGGCCGTGGTGCATGGCGGCGGTGTGCAGTTGACCCGGACGCTGAAAGCTCTGGGCAAGCAGAGCGAGTTTATTGACGGCTTGCGCGTGACCGACGCCGAGACCCGCGATGTGGCGCTGATGGTGTTTGCCGGGAAGGTGAACAAGGGGCTAGTGGCCGCACTGGGTGCGCTGGGTGTTCCGGCGCTGGGACTCTCTGGCGGCGATGGACTGCTCTTTCGCGCGCGCAAGAAGCGCACTGCTCCCGACCTAGGCTTTGTGGGCGAGATTGCCGCCAGCGATCCGCGGTGGATTGAGGCAGCGTGGAAACTGGGTGGAGTGCCGGTGCTGTGCTCGATGGCGCTGGGCTTTGACGGCGAGTACTACAACATCAACGCCGACGAGATGGCCGCAGCCTGCGCCATGACCTGCCGCGCCGATGCGCTGGTGTTTTTGACCGATGTGCCCGGAGTGAAGGGCGCCGGGGGCGACGTGCTGCGCTGGATTGCGATCGACCAGATTGCCGAGATGGCGCAGAGCGGAGTGATCTCTGGCGGTATGCTGCCCAAGCTGGCAGCCTGCCGCGAGGCGCTGCTGAACGGCGTGAAGCGCGTGCGCATTCTGCCGGCGGAAGCGGCAGGAGCGTTGCCTGACCTGTGCAGCTCACGCGTGGCCGAAGGCACGGAAGTGATGGTGGCCTGAAAAGGGGAGATTCTGGATGACGATGAAACTTGATGAAATTCGCGCCGCAGAGGCACGGCTTCTGCTGAGTACTTATGAGCGTAACCCGATCCTCTTTACCGGCGGCCAGGGCGTCTTCATGGTCGATGAGAAGGGGGATCGCTATCTCGACCTGCTGAGCGGCATCGGCGTTAACGCGCTGGGCTATGGGCATCCGGTGATCGAAGAGGCCATAGCGCGCCAGAGCCGCGCGCTGATCCATATCTCCAACCTCTACTATCACGAGGGGCAGGCGGAGCTGGCGCTGCGCCTGACCGAGCGCTCCGGCCTTGACCGCGCCTTTTTTGCAAACACCGGCACGGAAGCATGGGAGGGCGCCATGAAGCTGGCGCGCGCCTATGCGGGGCTGCGCCGCAGTGAAGGCGCACATATTGGCACAAAGTTTCTGGCACTGGAGCACGGCTTCCATGGGCGCACTTATGGCTCAGTTTCCACGACCCATAAGGCCAAGTACCGCGAGCCATTTGCGCCGGTGGTGCCGGGCGTGGAGTTTGTGCGCTTCAACGATGTGGCGGATCTGCGCGCCAAGTTTTCCAACGAGGTTTGCGCCATTCTGGTGGAGGCCATCCAGGGCGAGGGCGGCATCCGTCCTCTATCGCAGGAGTTCCTTGCCGAGGCGCGCGCACTGGCCAACTCCTCCGGAGCGCTGCTGATTGTGGATGAGATTCAGGCTGGCCTGGGCCGCACTGGCAAATGGTTTGCATACCAGCACTACGGGATTCAGCCGGATGTGACCACGCTGGCCAAGCCGCTGGCGGGCGGGCTGCCGCTGGGCGCCGTGCTTTGCACCGAGGAGGTGGCGCGCGCCATCCATCCGGGGATGCACGGCACCACCTTTGGCGGCGGGCCGCTGGCCTGCGCGGTGGCTGTGGCGGTGATCGACTACATGGAGAAGGAAGGCATCCTGGCGCATGCCACCGAAGTGGGCGACTACTTCCAGGAGCAATTGCGCGGGCTGGCCAAGCGGCACTCCGCGATTGTGGACGTGCGCGGCAAGGGCCTGATGCTGGCCGCCGAGCTGGACTCCGCGGCGCTGGCCAAGCAGACGGTGGCCGCGATGCTGAAGCGGCGCATCCTGATCAACTGCACCAGCGACACGGTGCTACGCTTCCTGCCGCCCTACATTCTGGAGCGTGAGCACGTGGATACCGCCATTGAGGCGCTGGACGAGATCTTTACCGAACACGCCGCGCAGGCGGCAACCGCACCCGCGGGAGGACAAAACCATGGCTAGCAAACTGGCACTTGAACACC
>DAIDGZ010000109.1 GCA_027452125.1 Acidobacteriaceae bacterium
GCCGGCGTCGAACGTATCGTCTACGAAGAGCGTTACGAAGATGCATTCGCCGTCGAACTCCTCGCCGAGGCGGGCGTCGCGTTGATGCAGAGTTTCCATGGGCAGCGCTGGGGGGCTCCGCAGGGGAGCAACGCCATGAGGGTGGGGCGCTGCCGCGGATGATTGCCGGGTGAGATGGGGGAGGAAACCGGCTTATTGTTGTGCAGGTTGGTGTAGCTCTTTGTTTTTTTCTTGACACTTTCTTGCGTTTCGCACTAGTGTTTCGGATTAACAGCTAAGCGAAAAACTTCTCACGCTGCTGTAAGAGCGCATTTTTGACAGTGGGGGATCGATATCGGCTATCAGCTTTTTGGGCCGCCATAAAACACTAAGTGCTTTATTTGCAAGATGATTAAAGCTCTTTGGCGAGGGGGTCTGCGCAAAAAGCGGAAGTGTAACCGTTAGGCAAGATGTGAAGAGTTCCGGGTTTGCACTTCAAGCCAGCCCAAAAACAGGATGAGAGCGATTCAGGCAGCGAAGAGTGGCCGACCTGGACCAGCGGGCGGCACTGTACTTGGACGCAGAGCAACACTGCACGAACCGGATTTTCAGGAGATGATCCGCATGAAGAACTTAGCCAGTCGTTTCACGCAAGCATTCCCACGATGGAATGCACTCATTCTTGCCATGGCAGCGGTTGTGGGCCTGGCACTTGGCTGCCCGTGCGCAAAGGCGCAGAGCGGCGCGGGCTCGATCCAGGGAACGGTACAGGATGCGACCCATGCGGTCATTCCCGGAGCCAGCATCACGGTGGTGAATACTGCCACCAACGTATCGCTCACCACTAAATCGAATGGGGTGGGCTTCTACCAGGTTCCGGGTCTGTTTACGGGGAACTACGCGGTGACGGTGACGGCGCCGAACATGAAGACCTATAAGACAAGCATCCAACTGCTGGTGGCGCAGAACGGGATCATCAACCCGGTGATGACGGCCGGGGCGGTGACGCAGCAGGTGGAGGTGGCCGCGAGCAACGTGCAGTTGACGACCACGGATAACGGCACCATCTCTTCGACGCTGGAAAATGCGCGTATCAACCAGCTGCCGATGAACGGACGCAGCATTTTGACGCTGACCAGCGAGACGACGCCGGGCCTGGAGGGCGGCGGACGCGCGAATGGCCTGATGAGCGAGGCGTTGGAGTTTGTGGCGGATGGTGTGCCGCTGACGAACCGGCAGTTTGGCGGTACGAGCAGTGTGGCCAGCGCCATGCTGCCGGACCCGGATTCGGTGCAGGAAGTGCGTGTGGACAGCAGCACCAGTGCGCAATACACAGAGCCGGGCACGGTGGTGGTGACCACCAAGTCGGGCACGAATCAGCTGCATGGGGCACTGTTTGAGACGGCCCGCAACAATGCGATCGGCATTGCCAAGGCCCGGCAGAATCCGAGCAACTTTGCCGCGCCGCACTATGTGCGCAACGAGTTTGGGCTTTCGGCGGGCGGTCCGATTGTGCTGCCCAAGGTCTACCATGGCAAGGACAAGTCTTTCTGGTTCCTCTCCTACGAGCGGTACTCGCTGTCGAGTGCGTCGAGCGAACTGGTGACGGTGCCGACGCCGGCGATGCGGCAGGGAGACTTCAGCGGGCTGACCAACAGCGCGGGCCTTTTGCAGGCGCTGTACGATCCGAGCACGACACAGGCCTCAGCCAACTGCGCTGCGAACGATACGGCCAAGAGTCCGGTTACGCCGAACCCTTATTGCCGCACCCAATTTCCCAACAACCAGATCCCCATCGGGCGAATTTCGCCGACGATGAAGATCATCAACGACATCACGCCGCTACCCAACCTGGGAGAGAATCCGCTGGTGCACGCGAACCTGCAGGCGGTGAACCCGAACTTTACGGTGGTTCCGACGTGGACCTTCCGGCTGGATCATGCCTTCAACGAGAACAACCGGGCGTATCTGCGCTACACCAGCGTGCTGCAGGTGAATCACTCGCTGCGCAACTATCCTTCCAACACGCCGGCCTCGATCGCTGCGGATGGATTTCCGGATCAGGCCAGCGGCATGACCTATAACCCGGCGGCGACCTTTGCCGGGGCGGTTGGGTTTACGCATGTCTTCTCGCCGACGTTTTTCTCAGAGACGATTCTCAGCAACCAGTGGTTCAGCCAGCACAACTACGCGGGCGGCACACCGCTGGCGAACTTTGAAGCCAAGCTGGGACTGCCGAACAACTTCGGCGAACCGGGCTTTCCGAACTTCGGATCGAACCTGATCACGCCGTATGGCGGCACGCAGTTCATCTACGGGTTGAGCCAGATTGTGACCAATCTGGATGAGAACCTGACCAAGACGGTGGGCAAGCACCAGATGCTGTTTGGCGGGCGGTACCGCCATGAGCGGTTCGGCGATCTTCCCGACGAGTCGGCGGATACGGTGAGCTTCTCGAGCCAGGCTACGGGCGTCTACGATACGACAACGACAAAGAACTACGGCAATCTGGCGAATACGGGCAATGTGAACGGCGATGCTTTTCTGGGAGCCGCCTCCGGCTACAGCGTTCACCTGCAGCCTGCGTACGAGCACTTCCACGATATGGAGTTCGACGCGTACTACCAGGACAACTATCACGTATCCAGAGCGCTGACGCTGAACCTGGGACTGCGCTGGGAGGCGCATCCGGCGCCGTGGATGAAGGGCGGCACGGCAAACACGTTCGACATCAAGAACGATGCACTGGTGTACGCGAGTACGCCGGCGCAGCTGATTGCGAAGGGATTCACCACGCAGGCGATTGTGACCAACACGCAGAACATCGGCGTGAAGTATGAGACGCCGGGGCAGGCGGGACTGCCGGACAAGCTGATGCGGGATTACAACCTGAACTTCAGTCCCCGTGTGGGCATCGCCTACCAGCCCTTTGGCGGCAAGTATGGCACGGTGCTGCGCGGTGCGTACGGACGCTATATTTATCCGGTGCCGACGCGGTCGGCTGTTGCCCAGGAGCAGAGGCAAACGCCCCTGACGGCTGCCTACTCGATCAGCTACACCGCGGCCAACCAGTCGCCGGACGGCATCCAGAACTACCTGTTGCGTCATCCGCAGCCGGTGATTATGGGTGTGAACAGCTCGAACGTGGTGGACAGCACCTCAACGACGGCGCTTCTGCCGGGGTTGGGCTACACGTTTGCCAGTCCGGTGATGCCGCCCGACTTTGTGACGGAGGCGAACTTCACCGTTGAGCAGCCTCTGAAGGGCAACTCGGTACTGCGGGTTACCTATCTCTACACTCACGGCACGAACCTCGACCAGCAGTTCTACTTCAATGCCCATCCCTCGACGTTTACGTGGGAGGTGCAGACGGGCACAGTGACGCCGACGGGCAGCACGATTGGCCAGTCCGACTATGCGGCGACGGGAACCGGGCCGTACGACAAGGTGACCTGGGGCAGCGGCATGACAGAGATCCAGAAGACCGGCTTCTCGAACGACAACGCGCTACAGGTGAACTATCAGCGGCTGTATCACCGCGGGGTGGCTTACCAGATCAGCTATGTGTGGTCGAAGCCTTTCCGCGTAGGCGGCAACACCTTCCGTGATGCCGAGATCCAGACGGCTGCTGCGTATGGAGACTCGGGTATCGGCACGTGGCAGATTCCGACGGGCTCAGTGGGAACCGTCGGTCCCTATCGCATGCCGCCGGCGCGGCCCGCGGGTGTAGCGCCGTATGGCTTCTGGCGCGGACTGAATCGCTGGGCGAACTATTCGGTTGATCCGGCGATTCCGTTCCATCACGTCAACTTCAATGGGATTTACGATTTGCCCTTTGGCAGAGGCAAGCGCTTCCTGGGCAATGCCAACCGGTTCCTGAACGAGATCGTGGGTGGTTTCCAACTGGCGGGCGACGGGAGCGTCGTTTCGCAAACCCTGATGCTGACACAAGCGACCAGCACCAGCACGCCCACGGTCGATTGGGGTCCGATCAATCCGCTGAAGACCTACAAGCACAAGGCGAAGATCACGGATTGCACCAGCGGCGTTTGCCTGCCGGCGTATGAATGGTTCAACGGCTACTGGGCTCCGTCGGTGGTCAACTCCACCTGCAACGGCATCAGCGGCCTGCCCTCCGACTGGCAGCCTTATCAGCAGCCGATCGATACCAACTACAACCCCACCGCGGCCTGCGGCAAGGCGCAGGATCCGAACTACAACACCAACAACATCCAGGTGAATCTGGCCAACGGAACCACCTCGAAGACCGGCTTTGCGCCTAACGGAAGCTTGACCGAGGCGTTGTTCAGCAGTAGTCCGTGGGCACACGCCTACATTCGTGGGCCGTTCAACTACACCATCGATCTGTCGATGTTCAAGGTGTTTCCGATTACGGAGAGCACCAGCCTGCGCTTCAACGTAGATGCATTCAATGCGCTGAACATGCAGGGATACAACAACCCCAGCTCGATCACGGGCGAGCAGTTGTTGACCTCGTCGCACAACACGCCGCGGCAGCTCCAGTTCACGCTGCGGCTGCAGTTCTAGGCCAAACCAAAGCTGGCGCACGCGCCAGCCGGAACGCAGCAGGCCCCGACCGGGAATCCGGTCGGGGCTGTTTTTTTGGTGGTAGGACGGAGTCTGACGGGCGGTGGTTACTGGGCCTGGATGAACTGGATGTCGAGGGTGATGGTGACGTCTTCACCGACGAGGACGCCGCCGGTCTCGAGGGCCGCGTTCCAGGTGAGGCCGAAGTCCTTGCGGTTGATTTTGGCGGTTGCGGAGAGGCCGATGCGAGTGTTGCCCCAGGGGTCCTTGCCGGGGGCGCTGGGGCCTTCGACGGCGAAGACCACGGGCCGTGTGACGCCGTGCATGGTGAGGTTGCCGGTAACGGCGAGTTCGTCGTCGCCCTTGCGCTCGACCAGGGTGGACTGGAAGGCGAGGGCGGGGAACTGGGCGGCATCTAAGAAGTCGGCGCTTTTGAGGTGGGCGTCGCGCTGTTCGTCGCCGGTGCTGAGGGTGGCGACGGGGATGGTGGCGTGGATGGTGGAGGCGGCGATGTCGGCGGAGTTGAGGGCGAGCCGGCCTTCGATGCCGGTGAACTTGCCTTTTACGTTCGAGATCATCATGTGTTTGACCTTGAACTCGGCGGCGGAGTGGGCGGGGTCGATGGTCCAGGTGGTGCTGGGGGTCATGGGTAAATCTCCTTTCACTTAGTTGGATGCGCGGGGGAAATATTCGTTGCAACAAGTATTTTATTGGACGAGGGAAGGGAGGCGGCAGGATCGCGAGTCAGCAAGTTAGCAAGTTAGCAGATTAGCAGGTTTGCGAGTTTGCGAGTTGGCGATTCAGCGAGTTAGCAAGTGTGCGGGATGGCTGGGGGCTTTGAGGGAAATCTGCAGAAATGTGGATGGAGGCGCATCTTTTTCGAGCCTGCCGGGTTTCATTCTGGGAACACGCGCTATTTTGGATGTCGCATGGGGACTTTTTCATACGGTCCTCACTGACGGCGGGGTTGAATGGGGATACACTCTTAACGAGTTTCCGCACACGACTGTTTCGCCAGGGCTTGGAGGCTAAGTCCGTATCCAGGTTCGCGTTAGCGTCTATTGAATTTTGTTTGATAAGGGTCGCGCACAATGCACTTACTGCTGGAGAGTCACCATGTAGCCGGATTTTGCACGTTGATGGTTTCCGCTTGTTCCCGTCTGGAGGTTCGGGAGCAGGTCACCGATCGCGCCCACGGGACGCAGCATGTGGCGGCCAGCCGGTGGAGTCTTTCGCCGGGGAAGCGGCTGTTTGATGCGGTGGTGGCTGCGGCAGCCCTGCTGGTGGCTGCGGTGCCCATGGCGGTGGTGGGGTTGTGCGTATGGCTGAGTTCGGAGGGCACGGTCCTGTTTGTGCAGGAGCGGATGGGCCGCGGGGGACGACTGTTTCGGCTGTACAAGTTCCGGACGATGCATGCGTGCGCGGGGCCGGGGCTGACGATGGAGGGAGACTGCCGGATCACGGGAGTGGGCCGGTGGCTGCGCAAGTTCAAACTGGATGAGCTGCCGCAGTTCTACAACGTGTTGCGCGGGGATATGAGCCTGGTAGGTCCGCGGCCGAAGCTGCCGCAGTTTGCGGGGATACGGAATATGCCTTTCCGGCCGGGGATTACGGGGCTGGCCACGCTGGCGTTTCGGCGGGAGGAAGAGATTTTGAAGGGTGTGGATCCGGCGCATCTGGAGGTCTTCTATGACCGGCGGATCAAGCCGTTGAAGACGCGTCTGGATCTTCACTATATGCGCCGGGCCAACTTCAGGAGCGATCTGCGGATGATCGTTGCCACGGTGCGGGCGTGTGCGGGGCAGGCGCGGATACCGGCCACGCTGCGCTCGCCTCATCCGCGGGGTGCGGCGCGCGCGGTGAAGACGACGGTGGAAAGCGTCGTTGCGGAATCGGCGGCGGCCACAAATTAAGTGTGTTGCCGGATATTGATGAGGGGCGGGGAGCTTCCGAACCGGGGCGGATGGTGGGAGAGGAAATCTCTTCTTGACCAGAAGTTCTTCTTCGTGAAAAAGTTATACTGCGATTTAGAAGTCTGACAACTAAACGGATCACTCTACCTTGAATCGTCCTCCTCGCATGAACGATGTCGCGAAGCTGGCTGGGGTCGGCACCATGACTGTCTCCCGGGTGCTGAGCGGGAGTGTGCGCGTCAGCGAGGAGACAGCCAAGCGGGTCCACGAAGCGATCGCGAAGCTGAACTACCGTCCCAATGAGGTGGCACGGGCGCTGCGGGAGCGGCACTCGCGGCAGATCGGGATTCTGGTGCCGAATCTGCTGGACCCGTTCTTTGCCATCTGTGCCCACACCATCAGCGAGACGGCGAATGAGCATGGCTACTCGGTGATTATTGCCACGCATGCCGCGGACGCCGACAAGGAGTTTACCGAGGCGAGCCGGATGCTGCGGCGGCAGGTGGAGGGGCTGATTGTGATTCCCGCCGATGAGGGACCGTCACGGATTACGCCGGCGGAGTTTCGCAACCTGCCAGTGGTGACGCTGGACCGGCCAATTGAGGGAAGTCCCTACGATACGGTGGTGGTGGAGAACAAGTTTGGCGCGCAACTGGGCGTGAATCACCTGATCGAGCATGGCCACAAGCGGATTGCATTTTTCGGCCTTTCGCGCACGATGCACACCATCAAGCTGCGCTATGAGGGCTATCGCGAGGCGATGCGGCATGCGGGGCTGCAGACCGAGGCTTACTACGGGAACGGGACCCAGGAAGAGATGCTGACGGCGATCCAGAGCATCTTTGCGGGCAAGACTCCGCCGACCGCGATTTTCTGCAGCAATAACCTGATTGCGCGGAATGCGTTTCATGCGTTGAGCTATATGCAGATCAAGATTCCGGAGACGGTGGCTCTGGTGGGATTTGACGATTTCGAGACCGCCAATATTCTGAATCCGGCGCTGACGGTGGTGCGGCAGCCGATTACGGAGATGGCGCGGATTGGGGCCACACTGCTGTTTTCCCAACTGCGCAGCAAAGAGACGGCTGTGCAGGGCAAGACTACGGTGCTGCCGGTGGAACTGGTGGTACGCGACTCCTGCGGGACGCACCCCTAAAAAACAGCCCGGCGCGCACAGGATGCAGACGCCGGGCGATGTTCCTGAGAATCGCTGAGGTTATGCCGTCAGGCAGCCAGCGGCTTCCAGGTCCTTCTTCATTCCAGCCCAACTGATGCGCGTGGACTGCTCGGGCGTGCCGCCGCCGTGCCAGTGCGTCTCCAGGCTGACGGCTTCGCGGAAGCCGGCCTGCTTGAGGGCGCGGAACTGCGCGGTCCAGTCGATGTAACCCTTGTCGACGGGGGACCAGACGAGCTTACCCTCGGCGTTCTTGATGGTGTTCTTGACGTGGCAGTGGTGGATGCGGTGTTTGGGGAGCATCTCCCATGCGGTGGGGAAGGCGTCGAGTTCGCCGCGCATGACGGCGTTGCCGGGATCCCAGTTGAGGGCGAGGTGCGGGGTCGGGATGGCGTTGAGGGTTGCGGCAGCCTCGCGGCCAGTGGCGGTGTTACAGGCGGGCTCGTTTTCGAGGACGAGGGTGAGGCCGTGCTTGCCGCAGGTATCGGCGGCCTCGCGGAGCTTGTCATTGATAGCGGCGCGATAGGGCTTGACGTCGTCGAGGCGCCAGAAGTCGAAGCAGCGAATCTTGTCAGTGCCGAACTCCTTGGCCATGGCGATGCAGCGCTCGAGGATGGCGTCCTGCTGCTTGAAGGTGGTTTCGGCGGCGAGGTGCAGGTCGGCCTTGGAGCCGAATTTGGACTTGGGCGCGCCGGGCCAGTCGGTCTTGAAGAGCGGGCTGCCGATGTCGGTCACCTTGAGCTTGTATTTGGCAAGAATCTTTTTGGACTCCGCGACCTGATCGGGGCTGAGGCTATCGATATTGGTGCGCCACATGGAGCGGAGTTCGATCCAGCCCATGCCGAAGTCGTGCGCGGCGACGTAGCAGGCGTGGTCGAAGTCGGAGGTGATTTCGTCGTTGATGACGGCAACGCGGAAGGGTGAGTTGAACTCGGCGAAGGCAAAGCGGGGCTGCGCCGCGAGGGTGGCGCCGAGGGCAGATGCGCCCGCGAGAAAGCTTCTTCTGGAAACACTCATTGGAGGCAATTCCTTTCGGTAGGCGAGTTGGCCTGGTTCATCGAGCAGAGCCATTGTAAAACCCCAAGGAAAAGCCGGTCACCGCGAGGAGCGATGACCGGCCTGTGAAGTGCGGTGTAATAACAGCCCGGACTAGAAGGTGATCTTGGCGGAGGCCTGGAGGGAGCGCCCGCCGCCGATACCGTTGACCGTGCCCTGGCCGCTGCCGACAGTGCCGGTGATCTGGCCGAAGTTGCCGGCGGTGATGCTGCCGGTGTTGGGGTTGGCGAACTGCGGCGTGTTGCTCAACTGGAACGCGTCGATGCGCAGGTTGAGGGCAGTTTCACGCCATAGGGAGAGCTGCTTGGCCAGGGAGAGGTTGTCCTGGAGGTAGCCAGGGCCACGGAACTGGTTGCGGCCGGTGTTGCCGAGACCCGGATTGGGGCAGGGCGTGGTGGAGTTGGGGCAGCCCGAGGGCTGTGAGAACGAGCTGGGATCGAACCACTGGTGGCCGGAGCCGATGCCGTGGAGAACGTGGAGGTTGCCGGTGATGCTGGCGGTTTGATCGGTGCCCGGTGTGTTGAGCGTACCGCCGTTGGCGAGAACGGTGAAGGGAGTACCCGATACGGCAGAGATGATGCCGCTCAACTGCCAGCCACCGGCGATGAGATCGCCCGCGCGAGAGTTAAAGAGGGAGTGGCCGCGGCCCATAGGCAGAGCCCAGGTAAAGGTCTGCTCGTAGTTCTTGGCGCGGTCGTAGTCGGCGGGACCGTAGTTGCGGCGGAAGTTTGCGAAGAAGCGCAGACCGCCGTCGTCTCCACTGAAGTAGTTGAGTTCCTTGCCCCAGGTGAAGGCGGTGGTGAAGGAGAAGCCATGCGAGAAGCGCTTGGTGAGCTGCGTCTGCAGGGACTCGTAGTTGGTGGAGAAGGGGAGGAAGAACTGGTTGGTGGCCGCGGTGCGTCCGAATGTCGCGTATTGCGGGTCGGACTTGGGGCCGCCGCCATAGGTGCTGGGCAGGTTGATGTTCTGGCCGCTGTCGATATCTACGCCGTGGTTGGCGACATAGGCGACCTGGAGCGAGTAGTCGCTGCCGAAGGCCTGCTGTACGACGGCGTTCCAGGACATAGCGTAGGGGTTTTTGTAGTTGAGGGGGATGTAGGTGTAGACCTGGCTGGTGAGCTGCGGCGTGTTGGCCTGGATGATTCCGTTGGAGGGAATAGCAACCGGGACCGGGGCCGGGAAGCCCGCCTGGAAGGTGGCTACGGTGACGCCATCGGAGAGCACGGCCGGAGTGTAGCTGGAGCCCACCGGCTGATAGCTGTTGTTGGCGCGAACCGGGAAGTTGTAGGCGTAGGTGTTGTCAGGGAACGGCGTGTAGCTGATGCCGAAGCCTGCACGGAGCACCGTGCTATCGGTGACGCGGTAGGAGACGCCGGTGCGTGGCTCGAAGTAGCGATAGCGGGTTTCCATGCCTAGATTGGCAGGATTGCCGCCGACGCCGGCGATGACCAGAGTGTTGTTAGTTGGGTTGTAGTTGGAGAAGCCGCCGGAGTGACGCGGGGTGGCCGGCGGGAAGAAGGACCAGCGCAGGCCGTAGTCGACGGTCATCTTGGGCGAGGCCTGCCACTTGTCGCCGCCGTAGGCGAAGAACCACCACTGGCGATAGGCAGGGAAGAAGGTGTTGAGGTCGCGGCCGGTCTGGCTGGGCACGTCGAGCAGGAAGCTGGCCATATCGTTGGCGATGTTGGTCTTGGCTCCGGACTGCGAGGTCTGGAGATCGCCAAAGGTGAAGGCGCCGCGAGGGCTGAAGGTTTGATCCTGCAGCAGATCGTCGCGGACACGGCGGAGGTCAATGCCCCACTTGAAGGTGTGGTTGCCGGAGATCCGCGTCCAGTTGTTGACGATGTCGATGTTGGATTCGGCGCGAATCCAGGGCAGGGAGGCGGAGTAGCCAACGATGGGGTTGGAGAATCCGCCATTGATGGTGATGCCGACCTGGCCGGTGGTGAAGGGCTGGCCGGAGAGGTTGACGCCGGGGACGCCGATGGTGGTGGCATCGTTGGTGCCGTAGTCATTTGGCGAGGCCTGGTTGCGCAGGTGAGCTACGCCAATGCGGACTTCGGTGAGGAAGCGAGGCGAGAAGACGTGGTTGTAGTTGCCGCCGGTGCTGTAGGCGGTCTGCGTGCCCTTGGCCTCAAAGCCGCCGGCTGCCGGGCCGCCGAAGAAGGGGCCGAAGGCAGGAGCCTGGAAGGTGTTGGTCTTCTGATAGCTGTAGCGGTAGCTGAGGTGGTTGCTCTCGCTGGGCGCGTAGTCCGACTTGAGGTCGAAGCTATTGGCGGTTTTGCTGAAGGGCAGGTTGGTGGTGTAGTTGTTGGAGGGGTTATACAGCGGCTTGGTGGAGTTAAGTGTGCCGTATTTCCCCGCACCGGCAACGATTCCCTTGAGCATTGCCAGGGAGACCGGGTTGATGCGGTTGACGGGAATCTGGTTATTGGCGAACGGGGTACGGGGATGGGCAGTAGAGCCATCGCCGGTGGCCGGGTCGTAGATCTGGCCGGCGCCGCCGTTGAGCGCTCCGCTCAGGTCCACATAACCGGAGCCGTTATTGGTGTACCAGCGTGCGTCAGGCACGGTGAAGGTACTGGAAATATTCTCGCCGTCGGTGGTGCGCAGGTAGTCGCCGAAGATGAAGAGCTTGTCCTTGATGATGGGACCGCCGGCGCTGGCGCCGAAGTAGTTGTAGGCGAGGTGGCCGAGCGGACCGCCGAAGTAGGAGCGGGCGTTAACGGCGTTGTTCTGGATGTACTCAAAGGCCGAACCATGGAATTTGTTGGTACCGGACTTGAGGGTGACGTTGGTGACTGCGCCGATGGCGCGGCCCAGTTCCGCCTCGAAGTTGTTGGTGGAGATGTCGACGGACTGGATGGCCTCGGCTGGAGGAATGAGGATCTGCAGCAGGCCGGTGCGCTCGTCGTCGTCAATACCTTCAATCTGGTAGAGGTTGCCAAGGCGAGGCATGCCGTTGGCTTCCGTTTGCAGCGAGGCCTGGGGGTTGAAGAACTGGGAGTGCTGGAAGACGGCCGGCGCGGTGCCGGGAACCACATTGAGCAGAGACTGGAAGTTGTTGCCAGTGGTCAGAGGCAAAGAGGAGATTTCAGCGGACTGCAGCTTGGTGCTGATATCGGCGCGGTCCGTTTGCAACTGCGGCGGGGCCTCAGTGACGACGACGGTCTGTGTGACTTCGCCGGGCTGTAGGGAGAAGTCCACGCGGACGGAGGTATTGGTGAGCAGATTGATGTTGCTCTGCTGGGTGGCTTTGAAGCCGCTGGCTTCACTCTTGATGGTATACAGGCCGGGCTGCATGTCCGGGAAGGTGTAGTTGCCGCTGCCGTTGGTTTGCGCGGTGTGGACTGCACCGGTAGTTGTCAGCGTGGCAGTCACTTTTGCATTGACCACGGCTGCGCCGGTGGCGTCGGTCACTGTACCGAGCAGAGTTCCACTGACGGCCTGGCCGAGCGCAGACTGCGCAATGCCGAACACAAGCAGGGCAGCGAAGAATCCCCAGAGGGGCCTCCACAACTTGCGTTGAATCATCTGAATCCTCCGTAACACGATGCCTTCATCAGGCTTGGGCTTCCTTGTTATGTACTGTGCACATCCAACCATTCATCCGGCCTGTTGTCGCCCGATCGGGGAGGCATCAAGCTGGTGGAAGAACGTTCCCACTGGACGTACGCCGCTCTCTTTGACAGGACAAGATTCCCGCGGGACTCGCGATTGCCATGAGAACCGAGGGGAACGGTTTGCCTCGTAAGAGATTTGAATACCAATGACAAATTTGCATCCCGAGTGGCTCACCAGTAGAGAGCCAACCGAGCGCATTGCTTCAACGCGCGACTTGTGATGCGCCTCTCAGTCCACTTGTCGAAGCTTACGGATTCTGGTCTGTGCACATGGGGTTGGCAAGAGTAATACCGTATGTTACGGATGGTGAGGAATGTTACGAGTAGAGGATGGTTAGGAAAATCAGCAAGTTAGAGATTTGGTTCCGATGAAGGAAAAGTCTGGGGAGGAGGGATGTTTCGGGCGATTTCAGTCGTGACAATTTTCAAGGTTGTGGGGTATGCTACGGTCTACTGAATTGTTAAGGCAGAGACAATGCCGGAGACCTTAAGCCCCGTGGCACCCTGGGTGCCAACGACTTCCGAAGAACGCGAGCTGGTTCTGAAGGAACTGGAGGGGATTGTTGCAAGCTATCACTTCCGGGGCAGTAAGCGTTATCCGGCGTTTCTGAAGTTTGTAGTGGATGCAGCGCTGCATGGGCGCGCGCATCACCTGAAAGAGCGCACGCTGGGGGTGGAGGTGTTTGGCCGCGACCCCAACTACGACACCAATGCCGATCCTGTGGTGCGGTTCAGCGCCGGCGAGGTGCGTAAGCGGATTGCGCAGTACTACCACGAGAATGGCAATGCAGCGCGGTTGCGGATTGAGCTGCCGCTGGGCTCGTATGTGCCGGAGTTCATTCTGAGCGCGCATGAGCCGGTTGCCGCGGCGCCGGTAGTGGAACTGCCGATGCAGGCGGCTGCGAGTCCGCAGACCACGCACAGTGCGCGCGGCGTGTGGGTGGCGGTTCTGATGCTGGCCCTGGCGGGGATGGGGTGGGGCATCTTTACTCTTGTGCGCGCGCATCGCACAAAGGCGCCAGCGCTCGACATGCAGCAGAGTTTCTGGGCGCCGTTCAGCGCGGGGACACGCCCGGTGCTGATTGCGATTGGCACGAGCCATCCGAACAAGATGGCGCCCGAGTCAGCAAACATGAGCTTTTTCGATTACGGAGTGGAGCCGTATCACCACGTGTCGGTGCTGAGCGCGATTGCGCTGGCGCATGTGGCGGGGATGCTGAAGCAGAGCGACAAGGTCTACGAGGTGAAGGAAGCGCGCGATGCCAGTTTGACGGATATTCGTTCGCGGCCGCTGATCCTGATTGGCGCAACCAATAATACGTGGACGATGCACCTGGTGAGCGGGCTGCGGTATCGCTTTGCATTCGATGGTCGAATTGCTTTGGTTCAGGACAGCCAGAACCCCGGCAACACCGCGTGGCGGCTGGACTACTCTGTGCCGTTTGCTTCGATAGCCAGCGATTATGCGATTGTGGCGCGGTTCCATGACGCCACGACCGAGGGGCCGGTGATGGTGGTGGCTGGGTTGGGTTTCTATGGGACCGAAGCAGCCAGCGAACTGGTGGAGTCGAAGCAGTATATGGACGCGGTGCTGAAGACCTTGCCGGCGGGCTGGGAAGAAAAAAATGTTGAGCTGGTGATCAAGACAGACGTGATCGACAATAAGGGTGGTCCGCCGGTGTTGCTGGCCAGCACGGTGTGGTAGTAGATGGCGGATTGCGCGCCTGCCGCATGAAGGCGAACCCTTCCCCCGGGTTTTGCCTGACGCGCAGAATATACCTAAAACGCATACAACTTTGTGGGCTGCGTGCAGATGGATGCAACTGGTCCTGACCATTCCGGTACCTTTCAGGAGCGGGAGGGCGATAAATGCTGCGGCTGCGGTTATGCTCACGGAGGAGGGGGAGCAAGAACGATGCTGATACGGAGTCGTGCGCCATTGCGCCTGGGGCTGGCAGGGGGAGGCACCGACGTATCTCCCTATTGCGATGAGTTTGGCGGAGCCATTCTGAACGCAACCATCGACTACTACGCGTACACGACACTCGAACCGCTGGAGAGCGGGCGCGTTGTCTTTCATTCGGCCGATCTGGGAGCGAGTGCGGAGTATGCGGCGGAGCCGGTGCTGGCGCCGGATGGGCATTTGGATCTGTTCAAGGCGGTTTACAACCACGTGGTGCGGGAGTACTGCGGCGGCAAGGCGCTCAGCCTGCGCATGAGCACGCGGGTGGATGTGCCGGCGGGCTCGGGACTTGGTTCCTCCTCGACACTGGTGGTGGCTATGCTGGCCGCGTATGTGGAGTGGCTGAATCTGCCGCTGGGCGACTATGAGATTGCACGCACGGCGTACGTGATTGAGCGCGAAGAGGCGGGGCTGCAGGGCGGCAAGCAGGACCAGTATGCGGCGGCGTTTGGCGGCTTCAACTTTATGGAGTTTGGCAGGAACGGCCGGGTGCTGGTGAATCCGCTGCGCATGAAGGACTGGGTGGTGTCCGAACTGGAGGCATCGATACTGCTGTACTACACCGGGCAGTCGCGGGCGTCGGGAGACATTATCCAGGAGCAGTCGCGCAACGTGCGGGAGCGCAATGAAGAGGCGCTGGAGGCGATGCACGCGATCAAGGAAGAGGCCTTCCGGATGAAGGAGTGCCTGCTGCGCGGTGATTTCACGCGGCTTCACGAGGTGCTGCGCCGCAGCTGGGAATCGAAGAAGCGCATGGCGCGCAAGATCACGAATGAGCACATTGAGCGCATTTATCACTGCGCATTGGACGCAGGAGCGCACTGCGCGAAGATTTCCGGCGCGGGCGGCGGCGGCTTCATGGTGTTTCTCACCGATCCGGTGCATACCGATGAGGTGGTGGCGGCGCTGAAGGCAAGCCACGAAGGCGGAACGGTATACCGCTGTCACTTTACCGGGGCAGGCGTTCACGCATGGAAGGCGCCGGCCAAGGCCGCAGGCGAGAGTTCCGATCTGTAAGCGCAACCCGATCAAGAGGACAGACACGCATGGAAGCAATCATCCTGGCGGGCGGTTTGGGAACGCGGCTGGCGTCGCGGATCAGCGGCATCCCCAAGCCGATGGCGCCGGTTGCGGGAAGGCCCTTTCTGGAGATCCTGCTGCGGCAATTGAAGAGCGCTGGGTGCGGGCGAGTGGTGTTGTCCGTGGGGCATCTGCATGAGGTGATCGAAAGGCACTTTGGCACCGGCTTTGCGGGGATGCAGGTGGACTACTCGATTGAGCACACGCCGCTGGGCACGGGCGGAGCGTTGCGCGCAGCATTGGCGCTGGGCAGGGAAGACGCGATGCTGGCGCTGAATGGGGACACGTTTCTGCAGGCCGACTACGCCGCGCTGCTGCGCTTTCATGCGGCAGCAGGCACGGCCATGAGCATGGCGGTGACGCAGCAGCCGGACATTGCCCGCTATGGCGGGGTAGTGATCGAGAAGGAGCGCGTGACCGGATTTGAAGAGAAGGGGCGCAGCGGTCCGGGATGGATCAACGCTGGAGCGTATGCGCTGAACCGGAATCTGCCTTGGCCGCAGGGGCTGGGAGAACGCTTCTCGTTTGAGAAAGACTTTCTGGCGCCGGAGATTGCACAACTGGCGCCAGCAGCCTACAAGGTGGACGGGTTCTTCCTGGATATTGGCGTGCCTGAAGATCTAGAGAGAGCGCAAACGGAACTGGCCAGCGTCGCCTTATAACTCCACGGCGGATCACCAGACCTTGAGATCGACATTGCCCTGGCCGGGCTGCGCGAATGGTCCCGGCACGGGATTTGCGGCGCTCCTGCTCCTGCCAAAGTAATCTGTGTCGATACGGACGGGTGCGCCGTTGGGCTGCTCATACGGCAGGGAGGAAATGGCTGTCTTCGCGAGCAGAGCGCTGGTCACTATTTTGTGCGGTTGCGCGGCTGTCCATTGCTTGTCATAGCGCATTTGCAGATAGAGGCCGCGCGGCCTGGCGAGCAACTGGAGTCCGGGATCGAAGCCGGGCAAAACTACGGCGTGCGTATCGAACCGAGATGGCCTGGCTCCATCGAGGTAGACGTTGCCATCCATCGTCATGGGTAATGGAACCTTGTTATAGACACTCAGATCGGAGCGCTTCACAAAAATGTTGTTGTAGAAGCGGTCGTCGCCTGCGGGATTGTCGTGGTAGCCGGCAACCGATGTGGAATGCGGTTGGAGGTATGGGGTCTGGCGGTTGTCGTACGGCAGCCGGCTAATTGTTCCAGCGAACAAGTTCTGGATATAGGCTCCGCCCTGGGAGTTGTCGCGCAGCGACACGGAGGAGAGAAGCAGGTTATTCGAAAAGAGAAACGGGCCGTGATTCACCTCAACAAATACATCTTCATCGTTCTCGTGGAAGAGATTTCGCGAGACGCGCGTGCCCTGCGCCATCCAGTCGAGCCATAGACCTCGCGGGGTGCGATAGATGTTGTTGCCGGCGATCAGGGTGTCGACTGCCCCGTGAAACTTGATGCCGGCGATCTCTGCTCCACCAAACGAGCGCTGAGTGTGAATGTCGTGGATCGTGTTGCCGGTGATGGTGCTGAAGGCGGCGCCGAGGCTGCCGACAATGCCGGTCTGGCCACAGTGATCGATGGTGTTATTGCGGACGATGTGCCAGCCGATGTTCTGCTTTGACCATCCGTCAGCGAGAGCGCGGCGGATGGTCTCAACGTAACCCTTGGCGGAGTTGGCAGAGGTGTTGTCCCACTGGTCTCCATATTTGCCCAGAGAGACACAGGAAGAAGCGGCATTGCGGATTACGTTGTTCTCAATGATCCAGCCCCTGCTCCAATGCGGGCCGATGATTCCAGTTTGCAGCGCAGTGGGTGGAGCCCACTGGGTAGCCGCATCTTCCAGGATGAAGCCGCGCACCGTGATGTAACTGATGCCGGTTTTTTGCGGGAAGAAGACGGTTTGGCGGACATTGATCTCGACGCGGTGCTGGTTCGGATCGATGTTTCTGAATTGCGCCCAGATGGTCGTATGCGTGTCATCCACCTGCCCGAACCAGAGCGCATCCCCTTCTGTGGATTTCATGACCTGCTCAAGACTGGCAGCTTCGGCGAGCCACGCACCATCGAGATACACCTGACCGGTGTGATGGGTGCGGCCCATCGGGTTGAACCAGTCTCCGTGGATGACATCCTTATAGGGATTGAATGCGCCGAAGAACGCATTCGGAAGAGCTATCTTCCAGACATTGCCCGTAACCCTTACCCAGTGCTTTACCTCTTCGGCGCCGGTAATCACTACCTTTGCGCCCGGTGCAGCCTCATAGACGATGCGCCGGGTATCCGACATGCCTCCGCGCGGTGGACTGACGCGTTCGCGGTATACCCCAGCGCGTACAACGATGACATCGCCCGGCTGGGCCAGATCGGCCGCGTGCTGAATGGTACGGAACGGCGCAACAGCTGTGCCTGGGTTTGTGTTGCTGCCATCCACAGCGACATAGAAGGTGCTGGCCTGCGCCGCGACAGCGAAGGCCAGCAATGCCAGAGATGCAGCGAAGAGTTTGCCGCGAACCATAAGTGCTCCTTCAGAGCATCTGCGCCGTTATACCACGGAGTTACGCGCGATCACGGTGCGATACCACTCGGCGCTGAGCTTGGGGGTGCGCTTCTCGGTGGCAAAGTCCACGTAGTGGATGCCGAAGCGCTTGCTGTAGCCGTCAACCCACTCGAAGTTGTCGAGCAGGCTCCAGAGGAAGTAGCCCTTGACGGGATACTGCTCGGCGGTGGCGCGGTGCAACTGGGTGAGGTGGTTGCGCAGATACATGACGCGGTCCGTATCTTCAATGCGGCCTTCGGGCGTGACCACGTCGTCGGCGGAGCAACCATTCTCCGTGATGTAGATGGCGGGTGGATGCCAGAGGTCGCAGACGTTGCGCACGCCCCAGTAGATACATTCCGGGCCGATGTAGAGCCAGTCCGAAGCCATGTGTGGGAAGGATGCCTGACGCTTCTCCACGGTGTAGCCCTGGGGATTGTTGCTGGCGCGGATGTAGTTGGGCGTGTAGATGTTGAGGCCCACAAAGTCCAGACGGCTGCCGATGGCCTGCATATCACCAGGCTGGACGCGGGGAGCGTCCGCGCCCTCGCGCTGCAGGTAGCTTTCAGGATACTTGCCTTCCATCAGCGTGGTGAGGAAGGGCGCGTTGAGATCGCGGGTGGCGCGCCGGGCCGCGTCGATGTGCTCGGCGGTCTCGATGACAGGAACACAGACGGAGGCATTCTCCGCGAGGCCCACTTGAACGGGACCGTGCGCATTGGCGCGGATGGCCTGCACGCCGAGGCCGTGGGCGAGGATGCCATGATGGCGCACCTGGTTGGCCTGTCCATTGGGCAGACGGAGGCCGGGGGCAAAGCGGCCGTCGCGATAGCCAATGTCAGTGAAACAAGTGAACTCATTGGTGGTCATGAAGTGGTGGACGCGATCAGAGAACTGGCGGGTGATGTAGGCCGCGTAGTCGGCGAAGGCGTGGCAGGTGTCGCGCGATTGCCAGCCGCCGGGCAGGGCCTGGGGCAGATCCCAATGGAAGAGAGTGACGTAGGGCGTGATGCCGTTGGCGAGCAACTCGTCGACGACGCGCTTGTAGTAGTCCACGCCGGCGGGGTTGATGCGACCTTTGCCCTCGGGGAAGACGCGCGACCAGGAGATGGACATGCGGTAGGTCTGTACGCCGAGGTTGCGAAGGAGGCGGACGTCTTCCTTGTAGAGATGATAAGAGTCATCGGCGACATCGCCGGTGTCTCCGTTGTAGGTTTTGCCGGGGGTGTGGGAAAAGACATCCCAGATGGAGGGTCCGCGGCCGCCGGCGGTGGCTCCGCCTTCGATTTGATAGGCGGCGGTGGCGCAGCCCCAGAGGAAGCCACGCGGAAAGGCGAGGCCGCCGGGCGTGGAGGACTGGCTAAAGGAAAGCTCAGGCAGAGAGACACCGGACAGGGCCGCGGTTGCGGCTGCCACTTTGCCAAACTGGCGGCGGGAGATGTTGGTCATGGATGAGTGCCCCTGAAGCCCGCGTGCGGGCTGAGATAGCCGGACCGTGAACGGACTCCAGCGGAGTAAAGGCGATTATAGAAGAGCGCGAGTTGTTACGGGAATTACTGTGGAACGAGTCAGCGAGTTAGCGAGATAGCAAGTGAGCAGGTTAGCGAGTAAGTGAATCAGCGAGTTGGCGTGGCGCGTAGGGATGAGAGCGTTCCCGTGGTGGAGAGTGCGGGGGCGGGGTGAATTCCAAATTGGGACGCCTATTCGTCAAAGGAAAGCGTTCTTCAATGTGTTGGTAATTCTCGATCCAATTATCTTGACAAATTAATAGTTCCGTAGGTGAATAGTTTCACCATGAAATCCTACAGTTTGCTGTATGCATGTAAGTTTTGCGCCAGAACAGCAATGTGGATGATGACCATGGCCGTCATCTTCAGCTTCTTCTCGGCAAGCCTTCACGCTCAAGGCTATGGGACCATAAGCGGGACAGTGAGTGATCCGTCCGGCGCGGTGGTGCCATCGGCTACCGTCCTAGCAACGCAGGTACAAACCGGGCGCGAGACGCAGGTGGTTTCCGGCACGAATGGCAACTACGTGTTTCCAACTCTGCCCCCGGCGAATTACACACTGACAGTTTCCGCGCCGGGGTTCCAGACGTATCACCAGAGTGATATTGTGCTGCAGGCGAACCAGGCGCTCACGGTAAGCATGATGCTGCAGGTGGGCGCCGCCAGCCAGACGATCAGTGTGACGGCGGCTCCGCCGCAGGTGGATACGACGACCGGCACGCTGTCGCAGGTGATCGATGAGTCGCGGGTGGTGGATTTGCCGCTGAACGGCAGAAACGCGGCTTCGCTGATTACGCTGGTGGCCGGCGTTGTGGATGCCACAAACGCAGGCAATGGCGCCAACCAGGGAAGCGGCAAGACGTTTCCCGCGGCGGTGATCACGAGTTCCAACGGCACGCTGCCCAACCAGGAGAACTATCTGCTGGATGGCGGCAACAACGTGGACGAGATGACGAATGTGAACGGGCCGTTCCCATTCCCTGACGCGCTGCAGGAGTTCAGCGTGCAGACGAGCAACTACGATGCGCAGTTTGGACAGAGCGCAGGCGCGGTGGTGAACATCGTCACCAAGTCGGGTGGCAGCGCGTTTCATGGCGATGCGTTTGAGTTTGTGCGCAATGGATACTTTAACGCCAAGCCGTACTTTGCGACCAAGGCGGACAATCTGCACCGCCACCAGTTTGGCGGTGTGATCGGCGGACCGGTGATTATTCCGCGGTGGTCCAAAGGGAAGAGCACGCAGTTCTTCTTTGGCTACCAGCACACGCTGATTCATCAGAATTCGAATGCCAACACGACGACCCTGCCAACGCTAGCGGAAGAAGGACGGGGCGGCGCGAATTATGCCGACTACGGCAACCTGTGCAACACGGCTGCGGGGCACTCGTTCAACGGCAGCGGCATCTGCGTGGATGGTACGGGCAAGGCGGTGGCAACGGAGCAGATCTCCAACCCATTCACCAATGCGGTGTATCCGTACAACCGGATTCCTGCATCCGATTTCGATCCGGCATCGGTGAATTACGAGAAGGCGTTTCCGACGGTGAGCGCGGACAGCGCGCCGGGCAAGATCGGGAATACTTACAACTACTTCCAGCCGACGAGCCAGACATTCAACGAATATATTGCGCGGGTGGATCATCAGATTGGCGCGAACGATCATCTGTTTGGCCGGTACTACTACAACTACTACCTGCAGCCGGGCGTTTACAGCACTGCGACGCTGCTGGGCTACCGGTCGTACTTCGATACGCGGTATCAGAACGCGCTGCTTTCGGAGACGCACACGTTCACCAACAATCTGCTGAACAACTTCATCGTCAACTATCAGCGGGAGATCTCGAACCGCGGCGGACCGCCGGGGAGCCCGGTGATCACGGACTTTGGGGTGAAGAATATCTGGCAGCCGCCGACTGGGCCATTTCTGCAGGCGACGATCACCGGCTACTTTGGCGCGACGTCTTCCGCGTTTGCCGGATGGGGCAGGAACAACTACACCTTCAACGATGATCTGCACTGGGTGAAGGGCAAGCACAACTTCTCGTTTGGCGGGCATTTTGAGCTGAGCAAGTTTGACGTGACCAATGTGTATACGTCGTATGGCAGCTTCGGATTCAACTCCACGACGAACAAGATTGGCAGCGTCACCTACCAGTATCCGAATGCGATGGCGAACTTCCAGATGGGCTTCATGACGGGGTTTGGCCAGGGCAACTACGAGCTGGTGAATGACCGGAACCATTTCCCGGGCATCTATGCGCAGGATAGCTGGAAGGTGACACCGCGGCTGCAACTGAACTATGGCGTGCGCTGGGAGATGTTTGCGCCGTGGGCAGACCGGGTGAACAAGCAGACCGCCTTCAGTCCGGCGCTGTATGCGGCTGGTGTAGGCACATCGCAGTTTGCACTCGCGACCAAGGCGGGAACTCCGGGATTGCCGGCGGGCATTGTGCTGTCAGGAGACAAGGGATTCCCGAGCCAGGGATTGAACAACCAGTACAGGCAATTCATGCCGCGCCTGGGATTTGCCTATGACATGTTTGGCGATGGCAAGATGTCCGTCCGCGGCGGATTCGGCATTTTCTACCAGGACCGCATGCAGGCGTGGATGAACCTGACGCAGAGCAGCTTTGTGCCCAACACGATCTCAGTGGCGCTGACCAATCCGGGGATGTACAACCCGACGCCGGGGACCAACCCGGGTGGGCCGTTCAGCAATCCGTATTGCACGGGCTGCGCGGTAGGCGCGTATGCCAATCCGTTCCCGTTCACCAAGCCGTTCAAGGCGTCGCAGGTGTTTCCAAATGCCTTCCAGCTGGGCGAGTATGATCCTTCAGGCAACTTCAGAGTGCCGGTGACATATGACTACAACCTGACGGTGGAGCGGCAACTGACGCCGAATCTTTCCGCGCGGGTTGCGTATGTAGCGTCTGCATCGCGGCATCTGTGGGTAAACCTGGAGATCAACCCGTCAGTGAACACAGGCGTGGGCAGCACCAACCAGAGGCGCGTGTACAACACGGCTCCGGTGGTGGGGCCATGCACCACGAACTGCAATACGAGCTACGCGCAGATTATCAAAGCGGCCATGATTGGCTCGGCCAGCTACAACTCACTGCAGGCCACGCTGCAAAAGCGGATGGAGCACGGGCTGTCGTTCATGGTGAACTACACGTGGTCCAAGACCTACGACGATATGCCGCAGAACACGCGGGTGTCGAATACCGAGGATCTGAATCCGGGCATGTCCTATGTGTATCCGCTGTATCCCAGCGATGCAGTGGGGATACCGTCAGCGGCGCAGGTGACGGACATCAAGGCGCTGGATCGCGGGCTCTCGGATATCGATCATCCGCATGTGCTCTCGATCTCGTATGTGTACATGCTGCCCAAGCTGAACAACGGGAATCGCATGCTTCGCTCGGTGGTGAATGGATGGCGGACGAGCGGCATGATTCAGCATCGATCCGGTGATTCGCTGACCGCCTACATGGGAGCCACGGATACTTCACTGACCGGCCTGAACCAGGACCGCGCACAGCGGGACTTTTCCAAGTCGGCGTATCTGCGGGGAACCCAGCGCGGGGATTGTCCTTCGGGCAAGTCCTGCTACAACTGGTTCAATCCAGCCGCATTCTCAGTGCCGGTGCAGAGCGGTCCTGGAACAGGATTCGGCAACGTGGTGAAGGGAACGCTGCGCGGACCGGGCGTGACCAACTGGGATGGCGCCGTGATCCGCACGTTCCCGATCTACCGGGAGACAAACCTGGAGTTCCGCGTGGAGTACTTCAACGTGCTGAATCATACGCAGCTGAGCAATCCGAACACGCAGAACCCGATCAGCAGCAGCACTTCATTTGGCACCATTACCGGAACGCAGGGCGGGCCGCGCATTGCGCAGTTCGCCATGAAGTACACCTTCTAACGGCAAAGGCCGGAACAGGCAGGCGGCTGGAGAGCGGCTCAGATGCTGCTCCCCAGCCGCTTTTTTGTTCGTGCTGGAACGACTTGCGGTTTCAGGCGCGGCGGGGATGCGGATTGGTAGGGGAGTGCGGTTCCGGTAGCATACAGTCAGCCGCGCACAGCCATGCTGCGGGCGGGACTGAGGTGAGGCGATGCGAACGGTGAGTCTGATTGCGGGCATTCTCTGCGTGCTGGCGGTGCTGCTGGATGCCTTCCAGACGATTATTCTGCCGCGGCGGGCGACGGGGCGGTTCCGGCTGACGCGGGTCTTCTATCTCACCACATGGAGGCCGTGGACCTGGCTGGCGCAGCGGCTGCGGCACCCGCGCAGGCGCGAGACCTGCTACAGCTACTACGGTCCGCTCTCGCTGATCCTGCTGCTGATCATGTGGGCGACGGTGATGACGGTGGGATTTGGACTGCTCTACTATGCGCTGGGTAGTCCGTTTCATGACGCGGCGGGTGGGGGGCTTCGCTCGGATCTGTACGTGAGCGGGACGACGATCTTTACGCTGGGGTTGGGCGACGTGACGCCGCACAGCGCGGCGGCGCGAGTGCTGGTGATTCTGGAGGCGGGGACGGGGCTGGGATTTCTGGCCGTAGTGATGGGCTATTTTCCCGTTCTCTACAGCGCCTTTTCGCGGCGCGAGGTGTCGATTTCCCTGCTGGATGCGCGGGCGGGTTCGCCCCCGACGGCGGCGGAGCTGATGCGGCGGCATGCGTATGAGGGCGGCGAGAGCGCGCTGACGCTGCTGCTGGTGGAGTGGGAACGGTGGTCGGCAGAGTTACTGGAGAGTCACATCTCGTATCCGCAGCTGTGCTACTTTCGCTCGCAGCACAACAACCAGAGCTGGCTGAGCGCACTGACATCCGTGCTGGACACCTGCGCGCTGCTGATTGCCGGCGTGCAGGGACGCGAGGCGCGGCAGGCGCAACTGACGTTTGCCATGGCGCGGCATGCGCTGGTGGACCTGGCACAGATTTTCCTGCTGGAGCCGGTGAAGAACATGCCGGACCGGCTGCCGAGCGAACGCTATGAGCAGCTCTATGACACGCTGTGCAAGAGCGGCATCCAGGTGTGCCGGGACGGACGCTCACTGGAGCGGCTGCGGGGCATGCGGGCGCTGTATGAGGGCTATGCGCAGGCGCTGAGCGAGTATCTGCGGATGCCGCTGCCGCCGTGGGTTACCGACCGGCCGCACAAGGACAACTGGCTGGCGGTAGCCAAGCTGCGGGCACAGACGGAGGCGGCCAATTCGCCGGCGAGCGCGACAGATCCACTCGCCGAGGCCTCGCAGGCGCTGGCGCGCTTTGTGGATGAACATCACGATTTCTAAGGGCAACGGGGAAGAGAAAAACAAAAGAGCCGCAGCCCCTTCCTGGCTGCGGCTCTTTTGTTGCCGGCTCGACTGCCGCCGGGGAACGGGTTACATCTCTTTGCTACCGTCGACGAAGGCCTTGAGCTTGCGGCTGCGCGAGGGGTGACGGAGCTTGCGCAGCGCCTTGGCTTCGATTTGACGGATGCGCTCGCGGGTGACCTGGAAGCTCTGGCCCACTTCTTCAAGGGTGTGCTCGGAGCCGTCTTCGAGGCCGAAGCGCATCTTGATGACGCGCTCTTCGCGCGGGGTGAGGGTGCGCAGGACCTGCGAGGTGTACTCCTTGAGGTTGACGCTGATGACCGCTTCGCTGGGCGAGACGGCCTGGCGATCCTCGATGAAGTCACCCAGGTGCGAATCTTCTTCCTCACCGATGGGGGTCTCGAGGGAGATGGGCTCCTGGGCGATCTTGAGGACCTTGCGGACCTTGGCGACCGGGATGTCCATGCGGCGGGCGATCTCTTCGCTGGACGGCTCGCGGCCCAGCTCCTGGACGAGCTGGCGGCTGGTGCGGATGAGCTTGTTGATGGTCTCGATCATGTGCACCGGAATACGGATGGTGCGGGCCTGGTCCGCGATGGCGCGGGTGATGGCCTGACGGATCCACCAGGTGGCATAGGTTGAGAACTTGTAGCCGCGGCGGTACTCGAACTTGTCCACGGCCTTCATGAGGCCAATGTTGCCCTCCTGAATGAGGTCAAGGAACTGGAGTCCGCGGTTGGTGTACTTTTTGGCGATGGAGACGACCAGGCGCAGGTTGGCTTCAATGAGCTCGCGCTTGGCCTGTTCGGCGTCCATGTCGCCCTGGATCATCTCGCGCTGGGTGCGCTTGAGCTCAGCGATGGAGACGCCGGCGTCGGCCTCGAGCTTTTCGAGATCGGCGCGGCAGTTTTTCTGCTGGCGGCGGTACTCCTTCTTCAGCTCCTCGCTCTTGGAGGCATCGAACTTCTGGTCGAGCGAGCGGATCTGGCGCTCCAGAGTGCGCATGTTGTCCACGGTCTTGTTGACGCGGTCCAGCAGGCGCTTGCGCTCCATCGGGGTGTACTTGATGTCGCGCACGATGCGGGAGATGAGGATCTTTTCGCGGGCGATGAGCCAGCGGGTGTGGCGCGCCTCGCGCTGCTTGGCCTTGGTGGCGTTGGCGGGCAGCGGGGTGAGCTTCTCTTCCAACTGGGCGATGCGCTTCTGGTGCTTGACCAGCGAGTCAATGCGGGTGGCGGTGGCCTTGACGCGGGCCTGCACCACATCTTCGGTGAGCTCTTCCTCGTCGAAGACTACGACTTCCTTGACATTGCGCACGCCGCGCTTGAGGTCCTCGCCGAGGGCCACGATCTCGCGGATGACGATGGGCGAGCGAGAGATGGCCTTCATGACGCGGAGCTGGCCGCGCTCAATGCGCTTGGCGATCTCGACCTCGCCCTCGCGGGTGAGCAGGGGCACGGTGCCCATTTCGCGCAGGTACATGCGCACGGGGTCGTTGGTCTTTTCCAGCGTGCCGGGGGTCAGGTCCAGCTCAACGTCTTCGCCCTCTTCGAGCTCGAAGTCCTTTTCGCCGGCAAACTTTGGCCCGTCGAGCAGATCGATGCCCTGGGTGCCGATGGTGGTGATCAGGTCGTCCAGATCCTCGGGGGAGGACATCTCGTCGGGCAACATGTCGTTGACGTCGCCGTAGGTGAGATAGCCCTTTTCCTTGCCTACTTCGATCAGGCTCTGAATCTCGTCGTCGAATTTGTGTTCAATGGCCAATGTGTTCCTACTCTCCAGCTTGGACGTCTGCCACGTATTGGACGCGGCAGGGGATGCCAGCAGATTCAGGCCCGGGCGCACGTAAAAAAGACTTCTCTGTGGAAATCGTGGTACGCATACGCGCACAGGGCCGCAGTCGCCGGCAAAAAACGGCTTCAAAAAAGGTTGCTCGGAACAGGATGTAGCGCGCTTCAGGTTCTGCCTGGGCTGCCCGCGAGCCATGGCTCATGTGTGGGGCTAAGGGGGCGCGTATCCTTACAGAGATCAACAGATTACCATAGTCCACCGTGCCGGTTCCAGCACAATTGCGCAGGTAGACGGCGCTGGGGTGAACTTTCAAGGCGCTGGTGCGGGGAAACTCCTGGGTTTGCCGCTCCTGCTCCTGTCTAATTAGACGCAAAAAGCGGTGAATTTGACGCAAAGATTGGCATTCCGGCCGGCTCAGGCAGGTGGAGGATGCAGGATGCGGGTGCGGTCTCTGCTGGCATGCAGCACGGTTACGATCTGGAGGGGACGAGTTTCTGGCCGGTAGACAACAACATAGGACGGGAAGGCTGGGACGGTCCAGAAACGAACCGGGAGGGGAGTGACATCTCTGCGTTGCGTGCCAATCAGGGGATGGAGGGCCAGGGTGTGGAAGGCCTTGAAGAGGGCCTGTTCCACCCGATCCGCGGCTGATGGGTTGTCTTCCGCGATGTAGCTCCAGATGGCATCCAGATCATCGAGCGCCTGAGGCGTGAGCTGAAATTGCGGGGGCATCGTTCAGGCGATACGCCGCTTCCTGCGCCGTTCGGTTAAAAGCCGCTTTGCCTGCCCGACATCCATTAGCTCTCCGCGCTCCGCCTGGGCAAACCCATCGGCGATCCGAGCGGAGACCTCTGCACGTTGGCCGAGCATCCAGTCCTGGCTCTGATACTGCTCTCTGATGAGGGCAAAAGCCTGATCCAGAACCTCTTGCTGGCTGACGCCAGCTTGTGCGGCTTGCTCCAGGATGCGCTCCTGTTCGGGCTTTAGTTCCAGAATCATCGCTGCCTCTGCACACACGATGGGATGGCTGCATTATAGCCGGATTATGCAGGATCGACATTGCCCCGGTGGAGGTCGCGGAGAGTGCGGTCAAGCTCGACCTTCTGCTGTGTGAGGGAGACGGTTTCCGCGAAGTCGCCGCGGCGTTCGGCCTCAGCGATGAGGGCGCGGAGCTCGCGCTGGCGGTGCTCGATGGCGCGCTCGTGGATTTCCTGAATGGCGCCGTGGACCTCGGCTTCCTGGGGGACGGTGGTTTCGCCGAGCAGGGCCTCGGCGAGCAGGGCGCGCTGGGCGGGGTCCTCGACGGCCTCGATGGGGTCGCGTGCCTCGCGTGCGGCCAGGGCCTGAAGGGCTCCGAAAGAGGCAAGGTGTTGAAACCATGCCGGTTGCTGGGAGAGCGCGGCGATGGCCAGGCGGCGGGCGCGCTCGTCGTCCGGGTCCGTGACGGCGAGGGCGCGGAGCAGGACGCGCTCCACCTCAGTGAGGGCGGAGGCGCGGATCTCGATGCGTTCGCGGCGTTTGAGGGCGGCCTGGCGCAGCTCCTCGCGGAGCAGGGCGGAGTCGATGCCGAGTTTCTGGGCGGCATCGAGGGCGAACTGGTCGCGGGCCAGCTTTTCGGGTATGCGGCGGATGTGGGGCAGGAGGAAGTTCATGGCCTTGACCTTCTGCTCCGCGCTGGCGCCGGGGAAGAGCATGCGGGCGCGTTCGATGAGGTAGTCGGCCTGGCGGCGGGCGCCGCGCAGGGCGGCCATGTAGACCTCAATGCCCTTTTCGCGGACGAAGCGGTCGGGGTCGAGGCCGTCTTCCAGGGTGACGAGCTTGATGGAGAAGCCCTCTTCGGTGAGCAGGGCGATGGATTTTTCGGCGGCGTTGGCGCCGGCTGCGTCGGGGTCGAAATTGACCACGAGCTGCGAGGTGTGGCGGCGGAGCAGGGCCACCTGCTGCTCAGTGAAGGCGGTGCCGCTGGTGGCGATGACGTTCTGGATGCCGCGCAGATAGACGGAGATGCAGTCCATCTGGCCCTCGACGAGGAGGGCGAACTCGAACTTGCGGATGGCGGTTTTTGCCTTGTCGAGATTGAAGAGGACGGAACCCTTGGAGTAGAGCGGGGTTTCGGGAGAGTTGATGTATTTGGGGCCGGCCTTCTCGCCGCTCTCCAGGGCGCGTGCGGTGAAGGCGATGACGCGGCCGCTCTCATTGCAGATAGGGAAGGTGACGCGCTTGCGGAAGCGGTCGTAGAGGGGGCCCATGGAGCCGTCGCCCTGCTCTTTGCTGCTGAAGAGGCCGCTGGCGCGCAGGGTTTCGGGATCGGCGATGGCGCTGAGGCGGTCGCGCAGGGCGTTGAAGCTGTCTGGCGCGTAGCCGATGTGAAATTCCTTTATACCTTTTGCATCAAGACCGCGACTGGCCAGGTATTCGCGGGCCACGGCGCCTTCGGGGCCGCGCAACTGCTCCTCAAAAAAAGAGGCAGCAGCCTCGTGCAGCTCCAGCAGCCGGCCGCGGAGGCGGGCCTCGGCGGCCTCTTCCGGCGAAGAATACTCGCGCTTGGGCAGGGGGATACCGCACTTTTGGGCGACGATGCGCACGGCCTCGGGGAAGGAGACGTTTTCGATTTTGCCAACGAAGGAGAAGACGTCGCCCGACTCATGGCAGCCGAAGCAGTGGTAGAACTGGCGTACGGCATGCACGCTGAAGGAGGGGGACTTTTCCTTATGGAAGGGGCAGAGTCCGGAGTAGTTTTGCGCGCCGGCTTTGCGCAGGCGGATGTAACCCTCGACGATCTTGACGATGTCGGCCTGTTGCTTGACGGTCTGGGCAAAGTCGCTCATGTGTAGCTATATTGAGAATAAGCTGCCGCCACGGTGGGCAGGACCCGGCGATGGAAATCGACGGGCATCCGCCGAGGCAACTTGCGGGTTGGCGGCTTCATCTAAACTTTTCGAATGTAAGGTATTGCGCCTTGGTAAAGCAGTAAAAGAACTCAAAACGACACGCGAGCAACTCCCCCACTCTGCGCAGCTCGCGGCACCAGCAAACAATCCGGCAGGGGTGGTCCGCGAAGAGCACGGTCCCGTCTGCACACGTTAACCATGACGCAAGCGCGTTGCATCGCGCTGCGCAGCACCCCACATCCCCCTGGAGGGCGCAAGATGTCTTTTGAACCGCGGAATTTGGTTCGCACTTTCTCGTCGGCCGTTCTGATGACGGCGTTTGTTGTTCCGCAGAGCCTGCAGGCGCAGGCGGCACCGCACCTGGTGAGCCCGTCGCAGTTGCAGCAGGCGACCGTGGATGCCTCGCAGGCCAGAGAGCAGAATCTGGACACGCTGCGCGGATTCTTCTCCTCGTCGCAGGCGCAGGAGGCGATGCACGAGGCGCACATGAACGCGCAGGAAGTGAACAAGGCGGTGGCCGGCCTGAGCGACACCGAACTGGCGCAACTGTCGGCGCGGGCGCAGAAGGCGCAGTCTGACTTTGCCGCCGGCAACATTGACAACCATGACCTGCTGATCATTCTGGTTGCGATTGCCGCGCTGATTCTCATCATCGTTGCGGTGCATTGAGAGACGGCGTGCGGGGCCGCGTGTTCCGGGCGGCCGCGGCAGGGGTGTGCCTGTGCGCAGCCCTGCACGCGGCCGAGCTGGCGAATGCGTGGATCAACGTTCCCTATGTGCAGCAAACCAAGGATGGTTGCGGCGCGGCAAGCCTGGCCATGGTGATGCAGTACTGGGACCGCCAGGAGAATCGCAAGGCAGAGGACAAGGACAATCCGCAGCAGATTCTGCATGCGCTGTACTCTCGCGCAGCGCATGGGATCTACGCCTCGGCGATGACGCGCTATCTGGACGAGAATGGCTACCGGACATTTGCGTTTGCCGGCCAGTGGGCAGACTTTGCGCGTGAGTTACAGAAAGGGCGGCCGCTGATTGTGGCATTGAAGCCGGGAGGCAGCCACTCACTGCACTATGTGGTGGTAGCCGGAGTGAACGATGCGGAGCAGGTGGTGCTGCTGAATGATCCTGCGCAACGCAAGCTGCTGAAAGAGGACAAGGCACGCTTTGAACGGGAATGGAAAGCCACCGGCAACTGGACTCTGCTGGCTGTGCCGGAGACGCGGCAGCACTAACGATGGATGCAGACGGCGCGCCGCGCCGCTGTGGGTGGCGGCGCTGCTGTGCCTGTGCGCGTGGCCCAGCGTTGCGGCGCAGGCGCCCACGGAGCAGGCACTGCAGAAGCTGGCGGATGAGGGGCGCTGGCAGGAGATTGTGCGCCAGTTGCAGGATGTGCATCCGCGCACGGCGGCCATGGACTTTGACTATGGCATGGCTCTGGCCCGGCTGCAGCGCTGGGATGAGGCGCGGCATGCACTGGAGGCCGGGCAACAACTTGCACCGGCCGATCCGCGATTTCCAACAGAGCTGGCGGGGATCGCATTTACACAAAAGAACAATCCACGCGCGGTGTACTGGCTGCGCAAGGCAGTGCGGCTGAGGCCCGGCGACGCCTATGGGAACAACTTCCTGGGTGCGGTGTACGATCTGGACGGCAATCTGCCGGCGGCGTTGAAGTACTGGAATCGCGTGGGCAAGCCGCAGATTGCGCATGTGCGCGACGATCCCACGCCGGGTGTATCGCCGGCACTGCTGGATCACGCGTTCACCTTCTCCGCCACGAGTGTGCTGACGCAGCGGCAACTGCTGGATACACAGGAGCGCGTGCGTGGGCTGGGCATCTTTCCGCAGTATCAGCTTGACCTGCAGGCGCGAAGCGACGGCAGCTTTGACGTGCTGTTTCGCAGCCAGGAGCGCGATGGATGGGGCGACTCGAAGGGTGAGGCGCTGCTTCGCCTGCTGCGTGGGCTGCCCTTTCAGCAGGTTGATCCCGAGGTGTATGACCTTCACCGGGAGGCGATCAATTTTGTTTCGTTTCTGCGCTGGGATGCACAGAAGCGGCGTGTGTTTGCGACGCTTTCAGGGCCCTTTGAACAGCGCGCAACGGTGCGCTGGGAGCTGATGGCCGATCTGCGCGATGAAAACTGGGATGTGCGCAGATCGTTTGCCGGGCCAGCGCCGACACTGGCGAGTTTTCATCTGCGCAGTGCAGTCGCGGCCTTCGATTTGGCCTCGTACGCGCGCGAGCGGTGGCAGTGGAAGGCGGGCGCATCGCTCTCGCATCGCGACTTCAGGAATGTGGCGGCTGGAGCGGTGCTGACCTCGCAGATGCTGGCCGCAGGATATGAGCTGAAGCAGACGGCGCAACTCAGCGGGACGCTGTGGCGCTTGCCGGAGAGGCGCTTTGCGGTCCGGGGACAGGCCGGCGAGGAGACGGCTCGTCTGTGGGCGCACAGAGCGGAGACGTTTGAGAAGCTGACCGGCACGGTGGGCTGGCAGTGGTTTCCGCAGGCCGTGGGCGACGATTACGAGATGCAGGAGAAGCTGTGCGCGGGCAGGATCTTCGGGCAGGCACCGTGGGATGAGCTGTACATTCTGGGGCTGGAGCGGGATAACGATCTGCCGATGCGCGCGCACATTGGCACGCGCGATGGACGCAAGGGCAGCGCGCCGCTGGGAAGCCGCTACCTGCTGCATTCCTGGGAGATCGATAAGAATGTGTATGGCAATGGGCTGATGCGCGTGCAGCTTGGGCCATTTTTGGATACGGGCGCGATTGCAGATCCGGGAACCGCCCTGGGCTCGCAGAAGTGGCTGTGGGATACCGGGGTGGAGGCTAAATTGCATGTTCTGGGCAGCGGGATTGCGTTTTCATACGGAAAGGATCTGCGCTCGGGAAACAATGCGTTTTATGTGCGGCTGATTCGCTAGAGGCACAGTGGCACAGCAGTCCGGATCAATTTTCTCTATATCTATCTAAAAATTGGACTAGAATCCAAATTATGAATCGGAGTGTGCCTACACTTCGCGCCAGGCGCCGCCAGGACACGCACGCAGAGATTGTACGGGCTGCGTTTGAGCTATTTGCCGAGCATGGCTACGAGGCAGTCTCCGCGGACGAGATTGCAGCAGCAGCGGGAGTTTCGCGCGCTACCTTTTTCAATTACTTTCCACGCAAAGACCAGATTCTTCTGGAGGTGGCCAAGTCGCGCTCCGAACGGCTGAAGACTTTGCTGGCGGAGTTTCGCAGCTCAGGCCGGACCGCCAGCTTTGCCGAAGTTGTTGAGTTGCTGCTGAAGCTGACCGAGGAGAACGCGCGGATTACGCACCACTCCAAGCGGCTGCTGCTGGATACGTTTGTGGTGCACGTGACGCGTGGTCTTCTGCTGCCGGCGCGGGAGCAGGCGGTTGAGGCGCTGACGGGGATTGTGAAGAGTATTCCCGGCAGGCGACGGGCAGGCGCGAAGCTGATTGCGGAGACGTTGTTTGCCACATATCTGACAACCATGCTGGAGTGGCTGATGCGCGAGGATGCGCCGCGGCGATGGCTGACGGATGCGATGCGCGCCCGGCTGCGGCTGGTGCTGGAGGGGGCGGCATGACGCGGCGAAAGATAGTGATGGTTGCGGCGGTAGTTGCTGTGGTCGCAGTGGCGTGGATGGGCTACGCGTTGCTGGCGCGTGGCGCGAGCAATGACTACTCCGGGACGGTGGAGACGCGCGAGATCGACGTGGGCTCGAAGATTGGCGGCCGCGTCACCGAGGTGCTGGCGGAGGAAGGGCAGAGCGTGAAGGCGGGAGCGGTACTGGTCCGCTTTGAGTGTCATGAACTGACGGCACAGCGCGTACAGGCCGCGGCGCAGGCGATGCAGGCGCGGGCAGAACTGGAGCGCATGGAGCGCGGCAACCGACCGGAAGAGATTGCCGAAGCCAAGGCTGCGGCTGCCGCGGCCAAAGCTGGGCTGCAGGAGGCGCGCAATGGCCCGCGCACGCAGGAGATTGAGCAGGCGCAGGCAGACTTTGCCGCGGCGCAGGCAGATGCAGCCAATGCGCAGACCTTCTACGCGCGCATGAAGAATCTGGTGGCCAAGGACATCGTATCGCGGCAGCAGTTTGACGATGCGCGCGACAAGCGCGATGCGGCAGCGCAGCGTGCGGAGGCGGCACGGCAGCAACTGGCGCTGCTGCGAGCAGGGACCCGGCCGGAGGCGGTGCAGGCGGCGGAGGCGCGCTACGAGCAGGCGCAGGCAGCGGCGGTGCTGGCAGCGCAGGGATTTCGCAAGGAAGATATTGAGGCAGCGCGTGGACGGCTGGCCGCTGCAGAGGCCAATGTGGCCGCACTGGATGCGCAACTGAGCGAGGCACAGCTAACTGCGCCGGCGGATGCCGTGGTGGAGACGGTGAGCATTCGTCCAGGCGACCTGGTGTCACCGGGGCGCATCGTGATGACGCTGCTGGAGCCCTCGCAGCTATGGGTGAAGATTTATCTTCCGGAGACGGATCTGGCGCGCGTGCGACTGGGAGAGCGGGCTGAGGTGCATGTGGACTCCTTTGCGGGACGGGTATTCACCGGACATGTGGAGCAGATTGCCGCGCAGGCGGAGTTTTTGCCGCGCAATGTGCAGACACGGAGCGATCGCGAGCACGAGGTGTTTGGCGCAAAGGTGTACGTGGACAATCCGCAGGGCGTACTCAAGTCTGGCATGTCGGCGACGGTGCGCCTGCGATGAATGCCGCGATCACTGCCGAGCATTTGACGATCCGCTTTGGCTCGTTCACCGCGGTGAACGACGTAAGCTTTGCGGTGGAGCAGGGCGAGATCTTCGGGTTTCTCGGGCCGAATGGATCCGGAAAGACCACAATCATCAAGGCGCTGTGCGGACTGCTGAAGCCTTCATCGGGCACGGGGACGATTCTGGGCATGGACATCCAGCGCGATGCGGCGGAGATCAAGCGGCGCGTGGGCTACATGTCTCAGAAGTTCGGATTGTATGAAGACCTGACGGTAGCAGAGAACATCAAGTTTTATGCGGGTGTCTACGGCATCGCGGGGCGGCAGGCGGAGCAGCGCAAGGACGAGGTGCTGGCGCTGACCGGGATCGAGCATTATCTGAACCGCCGCGCGGGGCAGCTTTCAGGCGGCTGGAAGCAGCGGCTGGCGCTGGCCTGTGCGATTATCCACTCGCCGGAGGTGGTCTTTCTCGATGAGCCAACGGCGGGCATTGATCCGGTGGCGCGGCGCGCGCTGTGGGATCTTCTGTTTCGGCTTTCAGGACAGGGCGTGACATTTTTTGTGACCACGCACTACATGGACGAAGCGGAGCGCTGCGGGCGCGTGGGCTACATCTACCTTTCAAACCTGGTGGCGATTGGTACGGTGGCCGAGTTGCAGCAACTGCCTGCGGCCAATCCTCCGCGTACGTCGCGGCTGCAGATTGCGACGGCGAATGCTTCGGCGATCCTCGAGTCGGTACGCGCATTGGCGGGCGTGCGGGAGGCCACCATCTTTGGCCAGTCGATTCATGCGCTGGTGGACACAGAGAGGATCGATGCACTGAAGGCGCAACTGCCGCAGGCGCGGATGGAGGTGATCACGCCGTCGCTGGAAGATGTATTCGTCACGCTGACCTACAGGATCATGGAGACGGCGCAATGAAGCATCTGTTTCATGGACTGCTGCCGGTGTGCCGCAAAGAGGCAGTGCATATTGTGCGCGATCCGGGCACGCTGTTTTTTGCGCTGCTGATTCCTATGGTGCAGCTGTTCCTGTTCGGTTTCGCGGTGGATACCAATGTGCGCCAGATTCCGACGGTGGTGCTGGACGAGTCGCA